>CAYRTQ010000007.1:25450-31259 GCA_964426865.1 uncultured bacterium | reverse complement strand
GCGTGGGGCGGTGTTCTTGATTCCGACGGCTTTCTGTGGTTCGGATACAACGCGGACACGGAATGGGGGCTGGTGAAACTGGATGCGCGCCGGGAAGATGGGGCTTGGGAGAAGGTGGTGGGGATAACCGACCAGTTCAAGTCAGTGACGACCCGGGCAATCGATACCCATGGAGGGGTCTGGGCGACGACCTCGAAAGGTCTGGCCCGGTTCGACGGGACCTCTTGGACCGTCTACACTCCCCAAAATAGCGGACTCCCGGATACACATATCATCGATATCAAGGTGGGCCGGGATGGTGTGGTCTGGATCGGGACCGAGGGAGGGCTGGTCAGTTTCACCTACGATACGCCTTCCGCGGTCGATGAGCGGACCCCGACGGGGCTGAAAATCCTCGCCAACTCCCCCAATCCCTTCAATCCTTCCACCACGATCACCTTTGCCCTCCCCGCTTCGGGCGGAGTGAGCCTGACAGTCTACGATATCACCGGGCGGAAGGTAAAGGAGTTGGCATCGGGAAACTTCGATGCCGGGGCGCATGCCGCGATGTGGGACGGCTGCGATGCAAAGGGGAGACCGGTTTCCTCGGGAGTGTATTTCGCCAGACTGGTTTGTTCGGGACAAACCGCGACACAGAAGATGCTGCTCATGCGATGATAGGATCCTCCTCCAGGGCATCCGTTATCAACAGGATCCCTGGAGAAGTTCTTCAGCAAGTCCCGCCCCCTACATCCCCTCCATCATGGTGGCGTAAATCCTCGCCGCGGTCGGAATCTGGTCCACCTCCACCCATTCGTCGGCGGTGTGCGCCTGGGCGACATAACCGGGGCCGCAGAGGATGCCGGGGGTGCCCCGCTCGATCATGATCATGGGGAAGGCCACGCCGGGGCAGCCGCCGATTACCGGCTCGCGTCCGGCGGCCCGCCGGAAGGCATCCGAGGCGGTGCGGACCAGCGGGTGTTCCGGGGAGACGGCTTCCGCTTTCAGACGGCCGGATTTCTCGCGCCAGCCTTTGGGCTGCGTGGTTTCGCGGACGGTGATTCCCTCTTCGCGCTGGAGACGGGCGATGAGATCGTCCACCTGCGCCTGGACCAGCTCGGGCGGCGCTTCCGGGATGAGACGGGAGTCGAGATTGATCACGCAGCGATCCGGCACCGCGGAAAGGTAGAGTCCGCCCTCGATGCGCTCGAAATTGCAGGTGCTTTTCCCGAACACCGGGTTTTCGAGCTGGAGATAGGGGAGTTTGAGGTATTCGGTGATGAACCGGGCGGCGTGGATGACCGCGTTTATTCCCAGGTGCGCCAGCCCGGAGTGGGCGGAGCGTCCCAGCACCTCGAACGCCACCGCGTAACAGCCCCGGCACCCGATCTGCACCTCCAGACCGGTACCCTCCGCGGAGATCACGCCCTCGAATCCCTCCAGGAGACCATTGTCACGCGCCCAGTAGTAGCCGCCGGTCCCGCCCCATTCCTCCTCGATGTCGCTGTAGAAACTGATGCCGCCCTTCGGCTTGATCCCGGCGCGGACCAGCGCTTTGTATGCGCAGAGGACCGCCGCCAGACCGCCTTTCATGTCCGCGGTTCCCCGCCCGTACATGCGGCCCCCCCGGATTTCTCCCGCGAAGGGGTCCACGGTCATGCCCTCCACCGGTTTGATATCCTGGTGGCCGTTGAAGAGATAGCGCCCCGGGCCGGAGGTGGCGCCGTAGTCGGCGAAAAAGTTCGCCCGGTTTCCCTCGTAGGGATACACGCGCATGGGAATATCCAGGTCGCGGAACCAGCGGCGGTAGTATTCCACCATGCCCATGCCCTCGCGGTGGGTGAGGGACGGGATGGCCACCAGGTCGCGGGTGACCTGGATGACCTCGTCATCATCGATAAAGCGTGCAGCATTCCCCGAATCGTTCACGGTCATTCCCCTTTACCGTTACGGTCGTATGAAAGAGTAAAACAATGGCTGTCGCCGGGAGGAACGGGAGAGCGGACGGGACCTGGGGACCGATGGGGTCACGCTCCCGGTATCTCATATCCAACCTCTTGTTTATTTATGAGTTTGCGAATATATCTCCCGAGGAAGCGATAATTAATGGTCATGCCGTATATATTAGCGTTATTTATCCCGAAAGGCTACTAAAATGTTCGTATCCGGGGGAAAGATTTTGCGGTTCCGGGGAATCATGGCTGCGTTTTTCCATTGGCGCGGGGTTTTCCTCCGAACCGGACCGCTCCCGTTCCGGGAGGGCGCGAAGTTTTTCCTTGACAGTATCGTGAAAAATATATCTTATTCCCCGGTGTCCCCGGTTTGACCCGGTGTTCGCTACCGGATGGCCGGGGGACGGAGAATAACGATTGTCCGGACAGCCGGGAATACACCTCGAAACCGGGAGGCAGCCATGCGAATCACCCCTTCCATCTACCTTGTCGGCGACACCCCCATGGGCATCACCGGCGGCGGCGATTGCCATGTATACCTGATTCAGGGAGCATCGGGGATTTTTCTCATCGACGCCGGGAACGGGTATGACACGCCCGGTCTGATCCGCTCCATCGAGGCGGAGGGATTCAACCCCGCGGACATCAGCCATATCCTCCTGACGCACCATCACACCGACCATGCCCGGGGTGCGAAGGAACTGCGGGATCGTTACGGCTGCCAGATCTGGATCAGCGGAAACATGGGGAAGTACTATCTGGAAGAGGGATCGGACGAGGAACTCTGGGTGAACGACGGCAAGAGATGCGGCCTCTATGCCCCGGATTATTTCTACATCCACTGTCCGGTGGACCACGCGGTGCAGGATGGCGAGGAGTTTGTCATCGCCGGGGAACACATCACCGCGGTCAACGTTACCGGGCATTCCCCGGATTCGATGTGCTATCTCCTGAATCCGGAGGGCCACCGCTGCCTTTTCAACGGCGACACTTTCTACTACGGCGGCATTCTCGGCATGCTCAACTATCCCGGTTCCGACCTCCGGGAATATCACCGCAGTCTTCCCCGGCTCCGGGACCTGAACGTGGAAGGGCTGTTCCCCGGGCACGGCCTTTTCTGTCTCCGTGACGGGCAGGATATCATTGAAGCAGCCTGGAAAAATCTCAAGGCGGGAGTGTTCGTGCCGTTCAGCGTGGGACAACTGCCGATCTCGGTGGTGTGAGAGGGAGGGGCAGAGGAACAGAGGAGCAAAGGGGAAAAGGAACAGAGGAGCAAAGGAACAAAGGGGAAATACAGTTCCGGTTGGCTCTTTTATGCTGGTTTCGACAGGATCGGCCAGCGCGGTCGCTGAGCTTGTCGAAGCGACCCCACGCAAAGTGAACCACAGTGGGGAAAAGGAAAACCCCGCGGAAACGCTGCCCGCGGGGTTTTTTGCGTGTAAATATTCTGCACGATTCCCTTACATCTCCGCCATCATCGCCGTGTAGGTCCGCGCGGCCTCCACGAGATCGCTCACCGGGACGTACTCGTCGGCGGTGTGGGCCTGGGCGATGGAGCCGGGGCCGAAAATGATGGCCGGTATGCCCATTTCGATGAGCACCATGGCGATGGTGACCGCCGGGCAGCCGCCGATGGTCGTTTCGCGGCCATTGGCAACGCGGAACGCGCCGGTCGCCCTTTGGGTGAGCGGATGATCGGCGGGAATGAACTCCGCCTTCTCTTTTCCGCCCCGCACCCGCCAGCCCTCGGGCTCCGATGTCTCGCTGACCGCGATGCCGCGCTTACGGTTCAGACGGGCCATGAGTTCGTCGAGCTGGGCCTGGACCATCTCCGGCGGGGTGTCCGGGATGATGCGGGAGTCGAGGCAGGCGACACAGCGGTCGGGCACCGCGGAGAGGTACAGCCCGCCGTCGATTTTCTCGAAATTCACCGTGCATTTCCCGAACCAGGGATTCTCCACCTGGAGATAGGGGAGCTTGAGGTATTCGGTGATGAAGAGCGCCATGTTCTGGACAGCGTTCACCCCCAGGTGCGCCAGACCGGAATGGGCGGATTTGCCCTTCGTCTCGAACGCGGTGACGAAGCAGCCGCGGTTGCCGATCTGCACCTGCAATTCGGTGGGTTCGCAGGAGATGAGACCCTCGTAGCCCTGGTACAGTCCCTGGTCCTTCGCCCAGTAATAACCCGCCACACCCCCGAACTCCTCCTCGATGTCGCTGTAGAAACTGATGCCGCCCTTCGGCTTGATTCCGGCGCGGACCAGGGCCTTGTAGGCGCAGAGCACTCCGGCGATGCCGCCTTTCATGTCGCAGGTCCCGCGGCCATACATCCGCCCGTCGCGGATTTCACCGGCATAGGGGTCCACGGTCATTCCCGACACCGGTTTGGTGTCCATGTGGCCGTTGAAAAGATACCGTCCCGGACCGGAAGTGGCGCCGTAATCGGCGAAGAAGTTCGCCCGGTCCCCGTCGGAGGGGTACATGCGGACCGGGATGTCCAGGTCCTTGAACCATTTCTCCAGGAAACGCGCCATTCCCATCCCCTCATGGTGGGTGATGGAGGGAATGGCCACCATCTCGCGGGTGACCTGGATGACCTCTTTTTCGTCGAGCGTATGCAGGAGTTTTTCAATATCCGCCATGATTCCCTTCCCCGCATCCCGGAGAAACCCCGCCGGGATGTCCTGTTGTACGGTCTCCGGAATGTCCCGGAGGCCGGTGTGTGTCCGTATCTGAAAAGAGCGGGACGTCAAACCGGTTCCGCTCCGCCGCCATAGCCGGGCGGAAACCTACAATTAAACCAAATCACCGCGTGAATACAACGGAAAAACACGCCGCCGCTCTCCGCCCCCCCTTGCGCGCCCCTCTCCCAATCCGCCGTTCGACGCGTATGGAACACGGGAAATCGTACGGGACAAATTGTCCAAAAAAAGGTTGCAATTTCCCTTTTCTAGAACCTCTGTATTTGTTACATTATAGCGTGACCTTCTGTGGGGTAGAATTTGCGCTCCGCGCATTCTACACATGAGATTCACGGTATATTCCACAGTTGATGAATTACCGCTCCAAATGGCAATGTCTTTTCTGCCGCATCCCGCTCCACGGTTTCACCGGTTGATCATTCACCCATCCTTTCCCTCCTTCTCCGCGAGGTTCTCGTGTTCAAGGTTCATGGTTCTCATCTACTCCGTATTGTGATCCTTTGGGTGATGTTCCTGTGCTCGCCCGGTCTGGCCGCGAGCCAGAACACGATTCACAATGTCACCACCGGCTCGTCGTACGGAACGCTTTCCGACGCCCTTGGCGCGGTTCATGACGGCGATACCATCGAAATCCGGGCATCGGGAACATATCCGTGCAAGGGACTCGCCATCAGCAAAAACAATGTGACCCTCCGGGGAGCGAGCGGTGTTTCCGCCGTTCTCAACGGCGATTTCACCGGCGCCGGTTATTGTCTGAAAATCGAGGGGAACGGGGTGACCCTGCGTAACCTTGAACTCACGAGAGCGCTCGATGTCATTAAAGCCTCCGGGGTGAGCAATCTCGTCCTGAACGATTTGCGGATAAACAACGCCAATTCCAACGGCGTCCTCGCGGACGGGATTTCCACGATCACCATCTCCGCGGTCACGTTTTACCAGGTGAGCAATGCCGCTTTCAATATCAGGAATTCCGGTTCGGCGTCCATTTCGGATGTCACCGCCACGAATTATACCTCGATCAACAAATGCGTCGAGATCACGGGAACCACCGGCGTGACAATCACCCGGTCGTCGCTGGGGAGCTGGAATACGGCCATGGTGCTCAGCCAGTGCGGCGGAGTCTCCATAACCGACGTTTCGCTGGTGTACGGGAATTACGGGATATCGCTCGACTCC
>CAYRTQ010000007.1:442-25440 GCA_964426865.1 uncultured bacterium | reverse complement strand
GGTGCTGGACGGGGTGGACAGCGGCAATATCGTGTACGCGAATATAGCCATCAGCAATTCCGGCAATTGCGCGATCCGGAACGGCACGTTGCGTCCGCATAGCCATGAAGCCATCCTCCTGACCGACTCGAACGGAACGAACATCACCAACATGCGGATGCTTTGCAACGGCGGAGCGACCAGCGGGGTCACCGCGAACAGTTCTTCCGGAACGGTCATCCGGGGCTGCGAAATCAAGAACGGCGGATATGACGGGGTCACCCTTTCGGGATCCGCGAACTGCACGGTCGAACAAACCCTGATCTGTTCCAGCCGCAGGGGCGTTCTCATCTCGAACGGGAGCGACGCCGCGCTGGTGAAAAACACGACCATCATGGACAACCGGGATTCCGGAATCGTCCTTTCCTCCATATCCGGCGCGAACATCCGCAACAATATCGTGGTGAACAACGGAAAGATAAACTGGAAGTGGGGAATCCAGGCCGAAAGCGGAACCGTGCAGAATCTTTCCCTCACCTACAACGATGTCTGGGATAATCGTGAAAACTACGGGAACTGTGCGCCCGGCGCGGGGTCGCTCATGGTCGATCCGCTGCTGGCCGGGGGATGTTCCGACGCCCATCTCCAGTCCGGCTCTCCCTGCATCGATGCCGGGGATCCGGGCGATTCCGCGGGCAACGAACCCGCTCCCAACGGGGGGAGAATCAACCTCGGTTCGTATGGCGGAACATCGGACGGGACCACGACCTCGCCGGTGGAAATAACGGTCGCCGAGGCCGCGGCGAACGGCTGGTTGAATCTCTACTGCTATCCCTGGCAGGATGTCCAGTACGATCAGATCAGCGGTTTCCCCACCGCGACGAACACCATCATCCCGCCCTGGTGCGGTTTCTGGGTGATCGTGAACCAGGATGTGGATATCGTGTTCCCGCACAATCCGGACGCGCAGATTCCCGCCGCGGGGAGCGTCATGTCCAAAGAGCTGCAGAACAGTTGGTACTATCTGTCCACCGTCCCGCTCACGCCATCGAACGGGGATGTGAACGCGGTTTTCGGCGATGATCTCGGTTCCGGCCTGCACGACGGTTCCGCCGGTCAGAAATGGCGTGTCTCGAAATGGGATGTGACCACGGGGAGAAACGCCCGGTATACGGGGCCGGGAAGCATGCCGGAACTCATTCCCGGGCGCGGTTTCTGGATACGCCATGTCTACGGCGGCCCCAGGACGGTTACGGTTACCGGCAGCCCGGTCGACAACACGAAGGATTATTCGCTCAAGCTGAAATGCACCGGCGGGGAAACCTACCACATGGTCGGCAACCCGTTCCCCTACAGCATCGACTGGCGGGCGGTGAAAGTGCGCGCGCCCATGACGGACGCGCTTCAGGCCGGTAAAGTCGCCTCCGGTTTCAAGGACATCCGGACCTGGGAAATGAATCTGAAGCTTTCCACCGCCGACGGGGTCTGCATCGACGCCAACAACAAGGCGGGGATCATCCTTTCCGGCGCCGATTACAGCTATATGCTGAATGCGGTGGACATGGATCCCTTCGCCGAGGATTACGTCCGGATGTACCTGCTCGATCCGAACGACCCGGACAAAAAGATGTACGCGTTCGATTACCGCGGCCCGGACAAAAACGTGTATGCCTGGGATATCGTCCTCTCCACATCGCGGGACGAGGCGCGGGCGACGCTCGATCTCGGCAATTCCCTCTCGATTCCCGATCAGTATACGGCCTCGCTGACCGCTCCCGATGGAACGAAAACGGATATCGCCGGGGACGCCCATATTCCCGTAACGCTTTCCCGCAACGCCGATACGGTGTACCGGCTCACGCTCACCCGTACGGTTCCGGTTTCGGTTGCGGATGAGAGCGTTCCGAGGCCGTTCGGAATCACCGGGGTCAGCCCGAATCCGTTCAATCCCTCGACCACAATCGAATACCTGACCGAGCGTTCGGAGAGAATCGCGCTTTCCGTGTACAATATCACCGGACAGAGGGTCGCGGTGTTGACGGACGGAATCGTGAACGCGGGAAGCCACGCGGTCACCTGGAACGCCGCCGGGCAAGCCTCGGGAGTGTATTTCGCGGTGCTCGAGGCGGGCGGAAAACGGGATGTCCGCAAGATGCTTCTGATGCGGTAGACGTCGAACGGCGAGCCGGGCGCGGGATATCCCGCGCCGGTTCCGGATGGTAAAATGGGAGATGGGGAACGGTGATGGGCGGTTATCCCGAATCAACCGAAACCCATGTGAACGCACGAAAAAGGAGAGACATGGAAACCAGCGACAAAATCATAAATCGCCGGGAAGTCATAAAGAAGACGGCGAAAACGGGAGCGTTCATCCTGCCGACCATGCTCTCGTTCACGGTGAGCGAGCTTCATGCGGCGTCTTCCGGTGCAAATCCGTTTCCGGACGAACCGGAAAAGCCCGCATCGAAAAAGTAGCGTTCTCCTTCATTCGCGAAATTTCTTTCCGCATCGAACCTTCCCCTCCCGACACCGCCCGTCCCCTTCGACGCCGGGGCCGGGAGGGGAAACGGCTCCGGCGCGGTCCCATATGGGGTTTCCCGACCCCGGGACCAGTAAAATCGCTTGCCTTCCCATCCCCTCATCGTATCTTTCCTTTTATCCGTCCCGGCGGTCCCGTCCCGGTTGCGCGCGGAAATTGAATTGAAACTCACCGTTCGGGTTCCGGGGTTCAATTCCGACATGCGGTCGGACCGGGTTTGGGAAATCAGCCGCTATTCGCGCGATACTCCAGGTTTAATCAAGAAAAGGAGTGGAAATGAAACGAACGGTCATGACGATGCTGATGCTGGCGCTGTATTGCGGGGGAGCGTTCGCCGCACGGCTCCCGATGCCGTATCCGACGGTCGACGCCCCGGTGGTGCACTCCGGGAAATACCACATACTCACCTGCGGAAAAATCTCGGTGGTGCTCGACGGCTCCAACGGAATGTCCATCGCCATGATCCAGTACTCCGGGGAGTCAGGCATGTCCCTGGACGACTCCAATGCGGCTTTCCGCGAGGTGAGCGCCCATGCGGCGGTACGGGGCGCTTCCGGTGTGACCGAACTGGACCAGCGCCACGATCCCGCCGCCCGTCTCCAGATCATCGACCAGGGTCCGGGCCGTGTGGCCGCGCGGGCGTATTTCTCCCTCTGTTCGAAGGATGGCTTCCCCTATGGGAGCGGGACGGTGGATCTGTATGTGTACAGCGATCGGGTGATGCTGGTTCCCAGCCTGTATATCGATTATGTGAACGGGGATTTCACGGTCGTCACGGCCGGATTGCGGGGAATGCTCCCCGGAAACCGCGCGGAGTTGATGCTCAACGGTTCCAAGCTCATGGCGCAGCAGGGGAAACGATTCTCTCCTTTCGGGGCGGATACCGCGGAATTCGGCATCATGGTGGACAACCCGGGGCGGACCTCCATGAAGATCGGGTGGCCGCGTAACTCCTACCCCGCCTGGCTTTACCTGAACGAGATCGACCGTAATCCGGAAACCGAGGAACTCTACGAGAAATGGCCGCTCTGGGTCGCCCAGCGCGGTGCGCCCCTCTCCTGGAAACGGAGCGCCCATTCCGGCCTGGAGGTGGAATACACCGGAAACGGCGCGCGGCAGCTCGATTTCCTGTGGCTCAACGGCGACAGCCTGAAAGTCGCCGATGGCGGATATGCCGCCTTGAACGGGAGCATGGGCCTTTTCTTCGGGCCAGCCTCGACCGTGGTTGAAGAACGCTGGAAAGCGCACTGCACCCCGGAAAAGCCGGAGGTGAAAAATGGCGGGTTCCGGTATTACAACGACATCGAGAGCGTCTATGAAATCGACACGAAGGGCGGCGACACGGAGGTCGTGTTCGACAACACCACCGGCTCCTCCGACCGTATCCGGTGTCTGCGCTTCTGGAACCTGAAAGGCAAAGGCGCCTGCGTGGTCAAGGTCAACGGCGAGAATGTTCCCTTTGGGCTGTACAACGACGGCGATCGTATCGAGGACCCCATGGTTCCCATTCTCAAGGAGACCACCGGCCCGGCCCGTTTCGCCGCGCTGGAGGTGAATGTCCGCCGGGGAACAAGAGCGGTGGTTTCCCTTTCCCGCAAGCCCGGCATGCAGCTCGCCTACCAGATGTATTCGGATCTGGAGACATACGAGGGCTGGACCGACTCCTGCGCCGGGCGTCCACTGTTCCTCTTCCAGCAGTCCAAGGGTGAACTCTACCATGCCACGCTGCCCGGAAAGACTGATTACGCCATGGCCAAGCTGCCGCTCTACTGGATGCGGAACGGGGTGAACAACGACACGTTTATGAACCATACCCGGGGATTCAAGCTGATGGGGAGCGGTCCGGACGCGGTCCGCTTCGTGTACACCGGAACCAACCTCCAGGGAACCGGGCTTTCCGTGTACGACGTGACCGCCCGTTATGCTCCGGGATGTCTCGGATTCGACATCAAGGCCGAGTTCACCCCGCTCGATGACGGCAAGCGCTGGACCTCGGTTGAATACTGCGATCTCTATCCCTTCGACAACGTGTACCGCCGTACGTTCCACTACAAGGATATCGTATTCCTGAACAAGGACGGCGTGTTCGACCGGGTGGGGACCGGGGCCTGGGCCGGACGTTTCAAGACCATACCGGAGCAGGGCCGTCTCAGCTACTATTCCGAACCGGTCGCGCGGGAAAAGGGAATCAGCCGCACCCCGGAAGGCTCCGATGGCACGGTGTGGATGGTGGGGAACAACCCCGACCGCGGGAACATCCTCTATCGTCGCGGCGAGTGGAACCCGTCCAAGGGCGCGAAGTCGGGTTTCGCACTCTGCAACGCCTGGGTGGACATTCATAACACCGTGAGCGGCCGCGCGGATCTTGCCTCGCGGGAAACCATCTCCTACACGGTGGAAATCTTCGCCGGACCGATCCCCCCGCTCGATGAACTGAACGTCCTCTATGGGAAGGCGGCGGGCGGAAAAACGGTCAGGCGGGTGACCGCGGTGAAATACTCCCCCGAGGGGAAACTGGAGGGATTCCAGGTGAAGTGAGTGACGTCATCCGGGGACCGGGATTCGCCCGGTCGGGATCGACGGGATGTTTTTTGCCCCGTTGATGTAACGTCATATGACCCGGCAAGTGGAATACGCACATGATGAAAGCGGAGGAGGGGGTTCCCTTTCTCCGCTTTTTTATCGTGTTTACCCCGCGGACATCGGTTCGGGCGCGTTTTTCGTGGGAATGGAAGAATCGGGGTGTATTTCCGGAGAGTTTATAAAATATCTATATACTGATTGAATGGAACCAAAAAGGGGTTGTTTCGTATAAAAAGTAGCGAAAGCCGGAGTGGGGGAGCGAAATGTTCGCGGAAACGGAAAAATGTGGGAGAAAGCGGTCAAAACGGGGAAAAAGGGCATAAAAATGGCGGAGAGGCAGGGATTCGAACCCTGGTGCAGCTTGTGGCCGCAACTCGCTTAGCAGGCGAGCACCTTCAGCCGACTCGGTCACCTCTCCGCAGAAAAGCAGGTTAATAAGATAGGAATTTTTTTTTCATCGCGCAAGCATTTTCTCGTTCACTCATTGGCCGGACAGGGGGGTCAGTTTGCGGAGGCGTGAACAACGCTTGACTTTGGGGGTTTTGTCCGGTATATTATAAGGTTGCAATTTTTATTGCTTCCCGGTGAATTTCTGCAAAGACGGAGGATGTTTTGATTCGAAGCATGACCGGATTTGGTAGCGCCGAGGCCGTGGAGAACGGAACCAGCGTCAAGGTCGAGGTGCAGAGTGTAAACGGGCGCTTCCTCGATCTCAAGGTGAAATTGCCGA
This sequence comes from uncultured bacterium, assembly GCA_964426865.1. GTDB lineage: Bacteria > Latescibacterota > Latescibacteria > Latescibacterales > Latescibacteraceae > JAWLHT01. The sequence continues at coordinate 19,609 of CAYRTQ010000007.1, read as the reverse complement.
AGTGTTTCTACGAGTACGAGGGCGAAATACGGAAGATCGCCCAGGACTATATCGAGCGAGGGCGGGTGCATGTCAATGTGACCATGACCGTCGCCGGCGAGCGGGCATCGGCGGTGAAGCTGGATTATGACCTGGCGGAGCGGTATGTGAAACTTGCCCGTGAACTCGCGGATCGCCACGGCATCGAGAACAGCATGGATGCCCGGACGCTTCTCTCCCTGCCGGATATTCTGTCCTGGGAAGAGGAGGGGCAGAGCGTCGAGACCCAGTGGGAGATGGGGAAGAAGGCGGCGATTGCGGCGTTCGAGTCCCATCGCGCCATGCGGGAGAAAGAGGGCGCGGCCATTGGGCAGGATGTGCGCAACCGGCTGGAAACGATCAACCGTCATATCGACACCATCGCAACCCGTGCTCCGGAGGTCATCAAGGCCAATACAGCCCGTCTCCGGAAGCGGATCGAAAACCTGCTTGGCAGCGACACGCTCGACGAGGTCCGGTTCGCCATGGAGGTCGCCCTGTATGCGGACCGTCTGGATATCACGGAAGAATGTGTGCGGTTCCGGTCGCACAACGCGCTGTTCGCCCAGGAGATTTCCCAGAAGAAGACTTCCGGGCGCAAGCTCTCGTTCCTCCTCCAGGAGATGAACCGCGAGGCGAACACCATCGGTTCCAAGGTTATGGACGCCGATATCGCCGGAGTGGTGGTGCTCATCAAGGAAGAACTCGAGAAGATGCGCGAGCAGACCGAGAACATGGAATAAGACGGTTCGAGGGGAACAGGACGGAACGCGCGGCGGAGTTGTCCGTTCGTGTCGCGGGAGGGAAGGTTTTTGTGTCTTCCCCGTCCCGCTCCGTGTCCGGCGGCCCCCGCGAGCCATGCTTCAGGGGAGAAACGGGCGTGAACGGATGCGGCGGAGGAGAACGGTCCGGCGGCACACGGCGGGGAGAAGGCATGCTGGTGGTCATCTCGGCGCCTTCCGGGGCGGGGAAGACCAGCGTACTCCGGGGCGTGTTCGCGTGTCATCCCGAGGCCCGTTTTTCCGTTTCGGTCACCACTCGTCCTCCCCGTGAGGGCGAGCGGAACGGGGTGGATTACTATTTCGTCGACGCCCGTGAATTCGACCGGCTCCTTTCGGAAAACGAATTCATCGAATGGGCGTGGGTGCACGGCAACCGGTACGGCACGCTGCGTCGTACGGTCGAGGAGGGCATGACACGGGGGGAGACGGTCATATTCGACACCGATACGGTGGGAGCGGCCAATATCCGAAAGCTTTATCCGGAAGCGGTGCTCATCTTCATCGCGCCGCCCTCGCTGGAGGTCCTCCGTCAACGGCTGGAAAACCGTTCCACCGAAACCCCGGAGCGCATCGCGCAACGGCTGGAGGCCGCTCCCCGCGAGATGGAGCGGGTGGGCGATTACGATTATATTATTGTCAATGAAATACTTGAGGACGCGGTTTCCGGGTTCAATGCCATCCTGGAAGCCGAACGTCTGCGGAGTAAACGGATGCTGCCGGCGTTGGCCGGATGGAGGAATGATCTGCATGGAAAAGGGGCAGAAGGTCGTCGACTATGAGAATCAGGCTTTCGACAATCTGGATATCAACCCTTACGAAGTGGTGATAGCGGTTTCCAAGGCGGCGCGGGACATCAACGACAAGGCGCAGAAATACCTGAGCCACGACCAGGAAATCAACGCAATCGGCATGGCGCTGGAGCGGCTGAAGGCGAAAACCGTGAAATTCGTATACAAGGACGAACCGGAAAAAGATGGGGAAACGCCCCGGGAAGAGGAATGAATCACGGCAGCCGTAAACTGCTCGCGGCCATAGTCGCCCAACATCGCGAGATGGGCGAGCGCGAATGGTATTTCAATCCCCTGCCCCTTCTGGAGCGGGCTGGAGCGGAACGGTTACGGCCATCCGGCGGGGAAAAAAGGGAGATGAGCGTCATGGCGGGAAAACGCAAGGCCGAGGAGATTCCCTGCTGCATCCCCGAATGCACCGGGCCGGAAGCGCTCGAAGGGAAGAATACCCTGGAGGAACTGAACGCGGCGGTGCGGGAATGTCTGCGGTGCGAGCTTGGCGGGAAGCGGACCTCGTTCGTGTTCGGCGACGGCGATCCCCACGCGGGGGTGATGTTTGTCGGAGAGGCCCCCGGCGCGGAGGAGGATTTGCAGGGCAAGCCCTTCGTGGGGCGGGCGGGCCAGCTTCTCACCAAGATGATCGAGTCGGTCAAGCTCCGCCGCGAGGACGTTTACATCACCAATGTCCTCAAATGCCGTCCCCCGGGGAACCGGGATCCCCTGCCCGCCGAAATCGGGAAGTGCGAGCCCATCCTGCTGCGGCAGATAGAGATCATTCGTCCGAAGATCATCTGCGCGCTGGGACGGATCGCGGGTCAGACGCTGCTGCGCACCACCGCCACGCTCGGGGCGTTGCGCGGCAGGGTGCACGATTACCACGGGGTCAAGCTGGTGGTAACCTACCATCCGGCGGCGCTCCTGCGCAATCCGCAATGGAAACGTCCGGCCTGGGACGATCTGAAATTCATGCGCCGTGAATACGACGGGGTGGAGATTTAACCGTATAGGAGAATTGGACCGCGGAGGGCGCGGAAAACACGGGGAAACACGGAGAAAATATTCTTGTGATGATCGAATCATAAAGGAAGAGAAACTGAAAAGGTAACGACAGCCGTCCGGACAAAGATGGAAAACCGTCCGGATGAATCGTGAAGTTTTTTCTACCTTCGGTTTCAATTCTTTTATATTATCCTCTCAAGAATAATTTCTCTGCATTTCTCCCTGTTCTCCGCGCCTTCTGCGGTCCAATTCTTTTTTGTTTTTTCAAGGATATTCAATGGCGGAAAAAGAGAGCGGTTTCGGCGGTTCCACTCCCCCCCAGGCTCCGGACATGGAGCGGGCGGTGCTCAGCGCCATGCTGTTCGAGCGCGAGGCCATAGGCATCGCCATCGAAACGATCGGAAAAGCGGAGGACTGCTTTTACAAACCGGCCAACGCGCTCCTGTTCCGGGCCATCACCGACCTGTACGATGAAAACTTCCCGGTGGACCAGATCACGGTGACCGAACGGCTGCGTCAGCGCGGAGTGCTGGAGCAGGTCGGGGGAGAGGCGGCGGTCGCCTCCCTGGCGGGAGAGATCACCGGCGCCGCCAATGTGGCCTATCACTGCCGCATCCTCAAGGAAAAGGCTTTCCTCCGCAAGATCATCGCGGTCACCACCTCCGTCCGGGGCATGTGCCTCGAAGACACCGCCCAGCCCGCCGATATTCTCAACAACCTGGAGGAGAACATCTTCCGTCTTTCGGAGATGCGCTCCACAAAGGGGTATGTGGCCATCGGCGACACGGTGAACCACGCCTATTCGGAAATCATCCGCCGTTCGGAGAGCAAGGAAGGTCTCACCGGAGTGGATACCGGGTTCGAGCAGTTGAACCGGCTCACCGCGGGATGGCAGCCCTCCGACCTCATCATTCTCGCCGGACGGCCCTCCATGGGAAAAACCGCCTTTGCGCTGGATCTGGCCAAAAACGCCGCGGCCAAGGGATGTCCGGTGGGAGTGTTCAGTCTCGAAATGTCCTCGGTGCAGTTGGTCATGCGCATGCTTTACAACGAGGGGCGTTTCGACGGCTCCACCATGAACATCAAAAGCCAGCGTCCCGAGGACTGGACCCGTCTCAGCGACGCCTGCGCCCGTCTCCAGAAATATCCCATCTACATCGACGACACGCCGGGTCTCTCCATCATGGAGTTTTCCGCCAAGGCCAAGCGGCTGCGCAACGAGCGGGACATCCAGTTTCTGATCGTGGATTATCTCCAGCTCATGCAGGGTTCCAGCCGTGAATCCCGTCAGCAGGAAATCTCTTCCATTTCGCGGGGGATGAAAGTACTGGCGAAGGAACTCGATATTCCCATACTCGCGCTCTCGCAGCTTTCGCGCTCGCTCGAACAGCGCGGCGGCGACCACAAGCCCATGCTCTCCGACCTCCGTGAATCGGGAGCAATCGAGCAGGACGCCGACATTGTGATGTTCATCTATCGCGCCTCGGTCTACGGCATCAATCCCGAGTACCAGATTTCGGATCAGAACGTGGACCCCTCCGACGTGGCGGAAATCATTGTCCGGAAGCAGCGTAACGGTCCCATCGGAACCGTTCTCCTGCACTGGATCAATCAGCACATGAAATTCAATTCGTTCAAATACGAAAGCACCGACGAGTTCTTCTGAGCCTTTTCGTTCTCCGGCCATCGCCGGGGCGGCCCGACCCGTTTAATCGACCGACCGGGTGTCTCATGGCTTTCTTCTCGCAAATCGCCCGCGCGGTTCTGGACCCGGTGCGTGAAATCGGGGATATCGTCCTCTTCGCGCTGCGGGCCGGGCGGACCCTGCCCGCCATTCCCCGGAGCACGGGGCTCATTCTCGACTCCATGCTCGAAATCGGCGTGCGTTCCCTCCTCATTGTCCTGATCATCTCCCTCTTTGCCGGGGCGACCACCGCCTGGCAGGCCAAGTACCAGTTGGCCGGTCTGGTGAGCGACCGCTTCATGGGTACCGCGGTGTTCAAGTCCATCATGCTCGAACTGGGGCCGGTTCTCGCCGGTCTGGTGGTGGCGGGGCGTGTCGGTTCCTCCATCGCGGCCTCCCTGGGAGCCATGCGGGTCACCGAGCAGATCGACGCCCTCTCCAGCCTGGCCATCGACCCCATACGCTACCTCGTTCTTCCCCGGATCGTCGCCGCGACCATCATGGTCCCCATTCTCACCGTCTATGGCGTTTTTTTCGGAATCGCGGGAGCCATGTTTGTCTCTACGAACTTTCTCGGGGTGTCGGGCGGGATTTTCATCTATGGCCTGCGGCATTTCTTTTATATTACCGATGTGTTTGTGGGACTTTCCAAGGCGCTGGTGTTCGGCGCCGGGTTGAGCCTCCTCGGCTGCTACTACGGTTTCACCGCCGCCGGCGGCGCCCAGGGGGTGGGCCGCGCCGCCATACGGGCGTACGTTTCCTCCGCGATATTCATTCTCCTGAGCGATTTCGTGGTGGCCGCCATCGCCTTCTGATACGGGTATTCGTTCAAACCGGGAAGAATACAGACCCCTGTCTGAACCGGTGATTCGAATGATTGGAATGATGAAAAGCTGATGAAAGCGTATTCAATCAGCCGTTCATCATTTAGATCACGCGCATCACCGGTTCAGACAAGCTTCTCGAATTCTTCCCGCCGTGGATCACAGCCGGTATATGCCGCGATGGTCGGGGTTGCTTTTATTCTCCTTATCCGGATCCGGCTATCCGCGGTTCAGACAACAGGTACGGTCTTCCATGCCGAAAATCGAATTCCGCCATGTCCGGAAATCCTTCAACGGCGTCGAGATTCTCCGTGACGTGAACCTCATGGTGGAGAGCGGGGAGACCCTGGCGGTCATCGGGCGTTCCGGCTCCGGAAAAAGCGTGATGCTGAAGCACATGCTGGGGCTCATTCGTCCCGACTCCGGGAGCGTCCTGATCGATGGCGAGGATATCTCCGGCCTGAAGGAGCGGGAACTCTTCCGGGTGCGCCGCAAGTTCGGGTTTCTCTTCCAGGGCGCGGCGCTGCTCGATTCCCTGACCGTGGGGGAGAATGTGGGGCTGGGGCTGGTCGAGCGTTCCGGGCTGCCCCGAAGGGAGATCGGGGCCGTGGTGGCGGAGAAGCTGGCCCTGGTGGGGCTCCGGGGCATCGAGAACGCCATGCCCTCGGATCTTTCCGGAGGGATGCGGAAACGGGTCGGGCTGGCGCGCGCCATCGCCATGGACCCGGAGATCATGCTCTACGACGAGCCAACCACCGGGCTCGACCCGGTCATGTCCGACGCCATCAACGAACTCATCGTCAGCCTGCGGGAGCGGCTCTCCATCACGTCGGTGGTGGTCACACACGATATGACCAGCGTGCGGCGGGTTGCCGACCGGGTGGCCATGCTCTACGAGGGAAGGATCATTTTCCGGGGCGCGGTGACGGAACTGGATACCGTGGCGGACCCGGTGATACGGCAATTTGTGGAGGGCCGAGCCGAAGGCCCGATCCGCGCGGTGATGTGAACGGGGCTGGCCGCTCCGGAAGCCGGTTGACGCTTTCGGGCGTTCTCCGGATGGAATGAACCCGAATTCGCGTCCCGGCGCCCACACAGCCGGGAATTCCCATTTTTCGATGCATACGCTCCATCGCCCCCGCGGGCGGAACGGGATTCACTTTCAGGGTAACAGGATATCATGAATTCAGTCAAGCGGATGTTCGCGTATATTTTCCGGTACAAGCTGTATATCTTCGCTTCCGTGTTCTTTTCCGTTCTCTATGCGGCGATGAACGCCGGAAGCATCTATCTCCTTGGTCCATTCCTCAAGACCCTGTTCGGGACGGGCGAAATCTCCGCGCCGGAACCGGAGGCGGTCTCCGGATTCCTCGACGTTCTGAAACAAAAATCCCAGGCCGCCATCGACAGCTATCTGGGAATGGACGATCCGCATACCGCGCTGACCCGGCTCTGCGTCCTCATCATCGTTCTCATTTTCTTCAAGAACGCCTTCGCCTATCTCCAGGGATACATCATCGCCTTCGTGGAGCAGGGGGTGGTGCGCGACCTTCGCCACGACATCTACATCGCCTATCACCGGCTGCCGCTCAGTTTCTTCCAGCGCCGTCGCACCGGCGACATGCTCAGCCGGGTCATCAACGACTGCACGGTCATCAACGACAATTTCAACAGCGCCTTCATCGAAATTCTCAAGGAGCCGATCAACATCGCGTTCCTGCTCGGCGTGATGCTCGTGATCAGTTGGAAACTCACCATTTTCACGTTCTTCATCTCCCCGCCCGTGCTTCTCGTCATCGCCCGTATCGCGAAGAAACTGCGACGCCGCACCACCCGCAGCCAGGACCGTGTCTCCGAACTCACCTCGGTGCTGGAGGAAACCATCTCCAATATCCGGGTGGTAAAGGCGTTCGCCATGGAAAAGTTCGAGATCGGCAAATTCGACCTGGCCAACAACTCCTATCTCAAGTCCCTCATACGGCTTGTCCGCCTGCGCCGTCTTTCCCCGCCGGTGACCGAGTTTCTCGGGGTGGCCGCCGTGGTGCTGGTGCTCTGGATCGGCGGGAGCATGGTGCTCGACCGCCGGGGAAACCTGCACGCCGAGGAATTCATGCAGTTCATCATCTTCATGTTCATGCTCATGCAGGCCGCCAAACGGCTGAGCGACGTGAACGTGAAACTCCAGGTGGGCATCGCGGCGACCGGACGGGTGTTCGAGATCATCGACCGCAAGAGCGAAGTGACCAATACAGCGCATCCCGTGCCGATCCGGGAGGTGCGGAAGAACATCCGATTCCGTAACGTGTGGTACGAGTACGAGTCCGGGACCCCGGTGCTGCGGAACATCGATCTGAATGTCGAAGCCGGAGAGATGGTGGCGATCATCGGCCCCTCCGGCGGCGGGAAATCCACGCTCATGGACCTGCTCCCCCGGTTTTTCGATCCCACCCGTGGTTCCGTGGAGATCGACGGCGTGGATTTGCGGGAGTACGATCTCGACGATCTGCGCCGTCTCTTCGGGATGGTGACCCAGGAGACCATCCTGTTTCACGATACCATACGGGCGAATGTGGCCTATGGGCAGCCGGACATTCCGATGGAGAGGATCATTGAAGCCTCGAAGGCGGCCAATGCACATGATTTCATCATGGGATTTGAGGATGGGTACGACACGGTCATTGGGGACAGGGGCGCAAAACTTTCAGGAGGGCAAAAACAGCGGCTCGCCATCGCCCGCGCCATTCTGAAGAACCCCCCCATTCTCCTTTTCGACGAGGCGACCTCCGCGCTCGACTCGGAATCCGAGGCGGAAGTGCAGTCCGCCATCGAAAAACTCATGAGCGGACGCACCTCCTTTGTCATCGCCCACCGGCTCTCAACTGTGCAGACCGCGGGCAGGATCGTCGTGCTGGAGCACGGTGAAGTGGTGGAAATGGGGACACATACGGAACTCTACCAGCGGGGTGAAACCTACCGTCGGCTGTACGATTTGCAGCACATGGTTTATAATAGCGATAAATGAATGTATGGATTCTAAAAAAAGTTATTGTTTTAGTGAATATTGTGCTTGACAAGATGCTGTTCATTTATATATTTCACAAAAATTCAATGGAAAATGGGGCCTATTATTTCATAGGCGGGGATTCGTTCGCAGCATGGGGGAGCAGTATCCGCGATAACGGTATTTCTTTTGTTGCGGATTTTTTTCACCTGTTCAAAGGAGCGGTCCGGTATGTCCAACGGCAAAGTCAAGTGGTTCAACGAGGTCAAGGGGTATGGCTTCATCACCATGGATGACGGGAAGGATGTGTTTGTCCACTATTCCGCCATCAAGGGCGAAGGATTCAAGACGCTCAACCAGGGCGATGGCGTGGAGTTTGAAGTCTCCGACGGTCCCAAAGGGCCGCAGGCGATCAATGTGACACGGAAAGGCTGAGGATTTACCGGGACATTTTCATTTTTCTGGGCATCAGGTGAAGTGCTATCAGAATCGTTTCCCGGCGGGTTATCCATTAAATTTTCATGCGAGGGTGCTATGGCATTGGGTAAAGTCAAGTGGTTCAACGAGGTCAAAGGGTACGGATTTGTCACGACAGACAGCGGCAAGGATGTGTTCGTCCATTATTCCGCCATCCAGGGCGATGGTTTCCGGACTCTGAACGAGAACGACGACGTGGAATTTGAGGTAAACGAAGGCCCGAAGGGTCCCCAGGCGGTGAACGTTGTCCGCAAGCCCAAGGGTTGAAATAGAGAGCATCGTGTTCGAGGGCCTCTTCTTCTGGAAGGGGTCCTTTTTTATGTCCCCGGGGCCAGCGCCAAAAAACGAACCGCCCCGCGGGTTTTCCCGGCGGAGCGGTTCGAAAGGTGCAGGGTCCAAATTATTAATAAACACTCTCTGAAAGAAAGTATTTATAAGGGAACTTTATAGCCACTCCGTTCCATTTTGCATTCGCTGCCCGTAAAAACGGGGTCACGGCGGGAGCTCAGGATCGTGGGGCAGCCCTCATTTGGTAAATCATAAAAGGTTTTAATAATTTTGAGACCCTACACAGGGGAATATGCTCCTCCCGGCTGAAAAAATCAAGGGAATAATTGTTTACCATCCAACATTTCGTGCGGTTGCCTCGTTTTCTCCTTGCGTCCGGAGGCTTTATTATGCATGTATTAAAGCACCTTCACGATTGAAAAACGGGGGAAGCGACTGTGGAACGTGATGTGAGCTGTCTCAACACCCGCGCCGTCATCGGATACGTGAAACGTCACTATCCGGATCTGATGGGAAGTCTTTTCCGGGATCTGGATCCGTTCTTCGACACCATTGACAATGTCGAAGATTTCCTCATGGACGAACACAACTGGATTTCCCAGGTGGTGTGCGCCCGTCTCTTCGCGCGGGTCCGTGATTTCAGCGGCAACCCGGACGTGGCGCGCGACATCGGGCGCGAATCCATCCTCTATCGTCGGCTCGGCTACATCGAGAGCATCTTCATCAAGGCGATCGGTCACCCCTACCTCTCCATCGCCCGCGCCACCGCCATCAACGCCAAGTTCAACCGGACCAAGACGGTCGAAATCCTCAAGTGCGACTGGTCCCACGCCGTGGTGCGGCTCAAGTGGGCGCCGGGGCTGGGATCCACCAAGGATATCTGCCAGCACAATATCGGCATCTACGAAGCCATTCCCACCATTTGGGGCCTTCCCCTGGGCCGGATCACCGAGCATAAATGTTTCTTCGAGGGCGACGACTGTTGCGAGTTCACCATCGAATGGGCGAAAAAGTCGTTCTTTGCGCTCATTTCCGGGCTGTTCACCCGGAGGAAGCAGGTGTTCCAGGATTCGCTGGCCGAGCTGGAGCGTGAGAAGGAACTCATGGTGCGGAAGTACCTGGAGATCGGGCACCTCAACTCCGAACTGAAGAAAAGGATCGAGCGCCTCACTTCCCTGGACGCCTGCTCCAAGGCCACCGCCTCCATTCTCGACACGGATCGTCTGCTCGATGTGGTAATGTCCCTGGTGGTGAACGTCATGCAGTTCGACCGTGCGCTGATCATGCTGCTGGACGATGAGAAGCGGGCGCTGATTCCGGTGAAGATCGCGGGCGATTCGAGTGTCGGCATCGCGGTCATGAAAAGCTATTCCGTCCCGCTCGACCGTAAATCCAATATCCTCGCCCGTGTGGTGGATTCCGGGATAGCCCAGATTGTCACCAATGTGGACCACTCGCTCCTGCGCAAGGAGAACCTCATCCTCCGGACGTTCAATCCCAAGTCGTTCGTGGCGGTGCCGCTGGTGACCCGCAACCGGGTGGTCGGGGTGATGGCCGCCGAACGTATCAAGGGGCTGCACGATTTCACCTCCGCCGATCTCGATTTCGTGATGAATTTCTGCAGCCAGATCGCCACCTCGCTGGAAAACGCCCGTCTCATCGAGGATATGAAGCGCTCCTTCATGTCCTCCATCCTTTCTCTCGCCTCCGCCCTGGAAGCGAAGGATCCGTATACCCGCGGCCATTCGAACCGGGTGGCGGTCTACTCCACCATCATCGCCCGGAGTCTCGGCATCGCCGAGGAGCGTGTCGAACTCATTCGTCAGATGGCGCTCATGCACGACATAGGAAAAATCGGCATTCCGGACAGCATCATCAACAAGGAGGGGCGGCTGACCGAAAGCGAGTATAACGAAATCAAGCGGCATCCGCTGGTGAGCATGCAGATCATTCAGCCGCTGATGTTCTATCACCCCGATATCAGCCTGGTGAAAAGCCATCACGAGCGGTATGACGGCCAGGGATATCCCGATGGGCTTTCGGGCGACGATATTCCTCTCGAAGCGCGCATTCTCGCGGTGGCCGATTCCTTCGACGCCATGACCTCGGACCGTCCCTACCGGTCCGCCATGAGCCGTGAGGCCGCGCTTGCGGAACTGGAGCGGAACAAGGGCCGTCAGTTCTGCCCCCGCGTGGTGACTATGTTCCGGGAGTCGATGCTCTCTTTCCCCGATGACCTCTACACCATGATCACCGAGAACGAGAAGGGCGTGACAGCTCCCGAGCGGGTTCCCGGAAATGCGGTCCGGTACTGATCCACTGCGTTCCATCCCCGGCGTAACTCCGGTATTCGAAAAGAACGCCGGGCGTGTCCGGCAACCGGTCGAATGACGGGTCCTGCCGGTTTTTGTGCAGTTTCGGGAAGAATGCGGAAACGGTCTGCGCCGGTGATGAACGATCAGACTTTCTTCTCCCGTTGTTCCCACAGTGAAATCAGCATCCGTCGAAAGGAGGAACCAGGAAAATAATTCCACGATTCTGCGAATTTATGGTTCAGATCCCCTGAACCCCCTGCAAATAATTCCGTTGTGGGAATATATTTCCCTTTTTGCCGGGAAAAAAATTCCCTCCCGTTCCCAATCCGCTTCCCTGTTTCAATGTAGAGCCTATCCACAGACAAAAAAACAGCCGAGTCCATCCCTGCCATACCTCCTTCACCACCGTTTCCTCCATTGCGCGGAAATTATCTCCATCTCCGGAGGGGTAAGGGAACTCACGGCGTCGCAAGCGTATCCTCTCCCCGAATCCGGGGAAGCGACCACCCATAAGGCAGGAAGGAGGCTTTCGCACAACAGGTGAAATACTATCCGACATGCTCCCGGATTCTTCATTCGCGGGGTGTTTCCGGTTTCCACTTCATGGCATCCTCTTTGCACATATCCCAATGATAATTTGTGATTTCCGCTTTTTATCCAAATGGAGCGGCTCCCCTTTTTGCATACATGTATTCAACCCTTAAAAATCCACGAGCGGAGGGGTTATGAACATCTCCAAATTTTTCCAGGCGGGTCCCAACGTTTTTCTCTTCAAGTACGCTCCGATCTGGTTCTGCACCCGGTACCTGGAATCTCTTGGGTGGGTGTATTACATGGCGAACAAGAACGAGCGTGAACTCATAGAACACAACATCCGGGCAGTGTTTCAAACCGGAAAGGAAGCGAAGGCGATCATTCGGCGGACGTTCAAGGGAATATTTTCCCACTACTCCGAAAAACTTATCATGGCCCACCGCAACTATGGTATATTGAAACGTGAACTGGGGGAAGCCCTGGAGTATTCGGGACTTCGTCATCTGGACAAGGCGCTGGAAAAAGGCGGAGTGGTCCTTGTCACCGGCCACTTCGGCGCGGTGGAGTTCATGCCGCTCGCGCTGGCGCTCCGCAAGTACCCGGTCACCATGGTGGTGGCTTTCCAGACCGAGCGTCTGAAGGAAAGCCTTATGGAGCGCGCGGCGGAAGTGAACGTGGAACTCATCGACGGTCACGGCGAAAACGTGATGCAGCAGGCCATTCAGGCGCTCAAGCGGGGACGCATCCTTCTCACCGAGTGCGACGAGGTCGACACCTGGCGGACCAAGGCCAACCAGACCATGCCGGCGTTCGGGGGATCGATCCGCGTGGACCGGTCGGTCGAGGTGCTCTGCCGTCGTTCCGGCGCCACCGCCATCGGCTCCTTTATGGTTCGTACCGGGAAAGGCTACCGGCTCACCCTGGTTCCGGTCGGGGACCGGGAAAGTGCGCCGCAGCAGGATATGGCCACCGAGATACTGAAAACCTTCGAACGGTTTGTCATGATGTTCCCGGATCAATGGTATCAATGGAAGAAATTTCACAAGATGCGCCCGGAGACGGCATGATCCCTGTACCAGAACTGAACGTCCGGTCCGCGCGGGTATTCCCGAAGCGGCTCGATTTCCGCATGGATGTGGCCCACGGTCTCGCCACGCGGTTTTATTCCGACAACATGTATGTTGAATTACGCTCCGGCGCGGACGAAGCGGGGTATGGCGAATGCGTGCCCCGCTCCTATGTCACCGGAGAAACCCCGGAGAGCGTCCGGGAGGCGCTCCGGGAACTGATTCCCGGGGTGACTTCCGGCGTGTTTTCCTCACCCGGCGCGGTGATGGATCGTCTGGAGGAAGCGGGACGGTCCGGGCTCGGCGCGGAAAATCCCGCGGCGTTCTGCGCACTGGAACTGGCGCTTCTCGATCTCGCGGGGCGTCACTGGAACCGTTCGGTCGCCGACCTGCTGGGGATGAAACGGAGCGTGTCGCCGCTCACCTACAGTCTGGTGGTTCCCCTGCTGCCCGAGGGGATGCTCGGCCCGTTCCTCCGCTCCATCTCCGGGTTCCGTTTTCCCGAGGTGAAAGTGAAAGTGGATGGGACGGACCCCGTGGGGCATGTGCGGAAGGTAAAATCCTTCCTGCCCTCCGGAGTGGAGGTGCGGGTGGACGCCAACTGCACCTGGACCCGTGACAACGCCCCGGAATTCACCCGTGTTCTGGCCGGGGAGGGGGTGGTCTCGGTGGAGCAGCCGCTCCCCGCGGAAGATCTCGAAGGGATGGCTCGTCTCCGGGGCGATGGCGTCCTCATCACGCTCGACGAATCGGTAAGCGGGCCGGGGGATGTGGAGCGGGCGGCGGATACGGGCGCCTGCGACATGGTGAATGTCCGCATCTCCAAATGCGGCGGTCTGCTCGGGGCCCTTCGGGTGATCGAAACCGCCCGTAAGCGCGGGATCTCGGTCCAGTTGGGCGCCCAGGTGGGGGAGAGCTGCATCCTTTCCGCCGCCGGCGCGCTGCTCGCCGCGGGAACGCCCGGGTTCCGGTGGCGCGAGGGGTGTTTCGGCACCCATCTCCTGCGGGAGGACCTCTGCGACGATGACTTCCGGTTCGGAATCCGCGGGGAAATGGTGCCCCCCACCGGGCCGGGACTGGGGGTGCGGGTGGATGGGGCGCGGCTGGGGGCAAGCGGGTGACAAAAATCCCCCGCGCCAGAGTGACGAAGAAATAACGCGCTGCCCGCTCCGGGAGAATCATGCGGGAGACTGGGGTGCTGTCTGTTTGAACGAAGGAAGGGCGGGCTTTCGGGTCCGCCCTTCCGTTTGAGCGAGATGTCCGCGCCATGATTCTCATCCAATCGGGAACGCATGTGTTTGAAATCTGTCTCAACGCCTGTTCTGGTGATTCGAGCGATTGGAAGGATGAAAAGCCGATGAACGCCGGTTTCCTTTCGTTTCGTTACGCGAATCACCGGAATAGACGTTCGGGCGAAATCCCCTTTCGCGTCGCTGTGCCCTTGTCCCTTTCGATACAACCGCTTGAACCCTCCGAAGCGTTTCCCCGCTGATTCACCCGGGAACAACCCCTTGATTCGGACGTCCCGTTACCGTATCTTATACGGTCTCGTATCTTATCGCTTGCGCTGTAAGGGGTATTCCGGCATTTCAATATCATAGATCGGAGAGAACGGTTCATGCAGAATGCATTCGACATGCTGGTGGAGCGGGACCTGCTGGAGCAGGTTTCGGACCGGGACGCGTTGCGGGAAAGCTTCGGCAAGGAGCGGATGACCCTGTACGTGGGGATCGATCCCACCGCGGACAGTCTCCATCTGGGGCACCTGTTTCCGGTGCTCTGCCTGGCGCGTCTCCAGCGCATGGGGCATCGCCCCATCAGCCTGGTGGGCGGGGCGACCGCCATGATCGGCGATCCTTCCGGAAAATCGGAGGAGCGCCAATTGCTGCCCGAGGAGGTCATCGAGGCCAATGTGGCCGGGCTCAAGCGTCAACTGGAGCGGTTTCTCGATTTTTCCGGCTCCAACGCCGCCATCATGACCAACAACGCCGACTGGACCCGGGGAGTCTCCTATCTTTCCTGGCTCCGGGAAGTGGGGAAATATTTCACGGTCAACTACATGCTGAACAAGGAATCGGTGCGGCGTCGCATCGAGGACCGCGTCCAGGGAATCTCGTACACTGAATTTTCCTACATGCTCATCCAGGCCAACGATTTCCTTCAACTGTACGACCGGTACGGCTGCCGGCTTCAGGTGGGCGGCAACGACCAGTGGGGAAATATCACCGCCGGGATCGATCTCATCCACAAGCAGCGGCATGTGCAGGCCTATGGCATCACCTTCCCGCTGCTCACCTCATCCACCGGGGAGAAGTTCGGCAAGAGCGCCGGGAATGCGATCTGGCTCAATCCGGACAAGACCAGTCCCTACGCCCTGTATCAGTACTGGATACGCACCGACGACCGTGACGTGGTGAAATACCTGAAGTTCTTCACCTTCCTTCCGCTGGAGGCGATCACGGAACTGGCGCGCCTGGTCGAAACCGAGCCGGAGAAGCGCGAGGCCCAGCGGGTGCTGGCGGAAGAGGCCACCCGCATGATCCACGGCGAGGAGGGGCTGGCGAAGGCGAAGCGCGCCTCGGCGGTGCTGTTCGGCGAGGCGGAGATATCCGATTTCAGCGACCGCGAACTTCTCGACATCTTCGCCGACGTTCCCTCCTCCACCATTCCCCGAGGGGAACTGGAGCAGGGGATCGGCGCGCTCTCCCTGTTCACCCGGGCCGGACTCTCCAAGTCGAACAGCCAGGTTCTCCAGATGATCAAGCAGGGCGGAATTTATGTCAACAACATCCGGATCGAGGATTCGCGGGCGGTACTGACCCCCGCGCATCTCGCCAGCGCATCGGTCATGATCCTGCGCGCGGGCAAGAAGCGGTACCATCTCGTCCGGGTGGAAGGATAGGGGCTGCCCGGCGAAAAGTCCCGCAACGGGGCAAATCGCCGGGGGAAACGGGGGCGATGTACAGGCCGTTCGAGGCTGGGTGGCGGTATTCCGGACCTGATCCGCGATTATGCGGGGTTGGCATGTTCCTTGCATCCTTGGGAGGCGTACCGGATGTTTGGAATGTGACACCGAAATGGTTCATGGATGGACCGGAAAGGGCATACGCACGATGGAACCGCCATCCACGCCGGAATTCTGGGCGCCGCGCCGACGTAAGGAATTCTCTCCGGAGACGCTTCGGCAGATACGGGGGGTGCTCGACCAGGTGCCGGAGCTTCCGGTTTCCGTTCAGCGGATAATCAGGATGGCTTCCGATCCCTCCATCGATTCCCGCGCGATGGCGGAGGTGGTGTCCCTGGACCCGGTCCTGGTCTCCAATGTCCTCATGATGGTGAACTCCTCGTATTACGGTCTGAGCCGCAAGATCGACAATCTCCGTCTGGCCATCGTTCTCCTCGGGTTCAACGAGGTGCGGAGCATCGCGGTGCGCTGCGGGTTTTCGCGCCTCGCCCGCAACATGGACGGCGCGGGATACGACACCCGCGGTCTCCTGGTGCATTCCTGCCTGGTTTCGGCCTGCGCGGAAGCGCTGTATATCGGGGATGATCCCCAACGCGCCGGCACGCTGCTCACGCTCGGGATGCTCCACGACATCGGGAAGTTCGCCCTGTATGCCATCGGGGTGACGATGCGCGAGCGGGGAATGCGCCCCCCCGGTCCGGGAACGGTATCGCCCGGAGCGCATCTGCTGGAGAAGGAAGAGCGGCTGTTCGGAGTGAATCACGCCTTGGTCGGAGCGCTGCTCGCGGAACGATGGAATCTTTCGGAGCGCATGATCACCGTGCTCGAGTATCACCATTCCCCCTCGTTCTTCGGAATCACCGAGATTCCCTCGGAGTATCTTGAGGATGTGGCGGCGGTCTGCGTCGCCGATCTGATCGTGAACCGCCGCGAGGATCCCGGCCGTCCCCTGAAATATCCTCATCCGCTCTTCTATGATATCCTCGGGTACGACTCATCCCTGGAGGAGGAAATCCCTCCCGTTCTGCTGGAGAAACTGGACCGCACGCAGGGGCTCATCGATCGCATGGGGTGAGTTTTCCCCCTGCTCGGAGCGAGTTCCTCTCCCGGTCGCGTTCGTCCTTCGGAACCGAATGGATGAAACCGGTCGATTTTCGCTTGACAGGAAGATTTGTATTCCATATATTATCCAATCTACGCTTGGATATTAACCGGACGCGTGGTCCGGAAAGAAGAACAGATACGGGTTCATATATTTCACCGGAGGGTGACGCATGTATGCGGTGGTTGATATAAACGGATTTCAGTACAAGATCGAGAAAGGCGAGACCCTTCGGGTCCCCAAGTATGATCTTGAGGTTGGAAGCAAGCTGACGCTCTCCGAAGTGCTTCTGGTCACCGATGGTGAGAATGTCTCGGTCGGAACTCCTTTTGTTCAGGGAGCGGAAATTGCGGCGACGGTCACCGGGCATGGAAAAGACAAGAAGATCATCGTTTTCAAGAAGAAACGCCGGAAAGACTACTCGGTCAAACGGGGTCATCGTCAGGATTATACCGAGATCGTGGTGAACGATATTCTTATCAATAAATAAATGACCGACGAGGTCCGCGATCTCCCGGGCACGAACGATCGGCTCCACGGCGCCGCTGGCGCGCGGGATTCCGGGAAACGGAAAGTATCGGGGGCGGGTTTCGACCGGTTGGTGAAGGAGCAGTCATGGCGCATAAAAAAGGTGTGGGAAGTTCGCGTAACGGCCGTGATTCCCAGGGACAGCGGCTCGGGATCAAGCGTTTCGGGGGCGAACAGGTGAACTCCGGAACCATTCTGGTCCGTCAGCACGGAACCAAGTTCCATCCCGGAGTCAATGTCGGAGTGGGCAGGGATTATACCCTCTTCGCCCTTATCGACGGCAAGGTGCAGTTCGAGCACCTGGACAAGAAGCGGAAAAGAATCAGCGTTTACGCTGCTGAATAGTCCGTTTTTTCCCCCCATGGATATCAGGGCGTCTCATGAGAGGCGCCTTTTTTTTGCCCTTGGAGACGCTGGAGGGAACAAACCGCTCCAATCGGGCGGCGATAAAGAATTCCTGCGTTCTTATTCTACAGTGTCACAACAAATTGCAATTTTCTTCTCATGTTTCGCGGCAATTGCTTGCTTTTTCTCTTATTGTACTGTAAATTAACCCTCGCTTGCTTCATCCCGGTCCGGGTTATGCGCCCGGAAGAGGTGTGATCCGGCCGCTTTCCGCCGGACGGATAAAACGTCTCCCTCGTGGGTCTTTTCCCGATGAAAACCATTCCCTTCGAATCTCTTGTCGAAAGAGTATCCGCCCTTGTTGCGGAAACGAATTGCCTCCTTCCCGGCGACGTTCTTGACGCGCTGGTGAAGTCGCGCGACGCGGAGACCTGTGGAACGGCGGTCGGGATTCTCGACCAGGTTGTTGAAAATTCCCGTATTGCCGCCGAAGACGCGCTCCCGCTCTGCCAGGATACCGGAGTCGCGGTGTTTTTCGTGGACATCGGCGAGGATGTGCGGGTGGAGTCGCCGGGAATCGAAGCCGCGTTGCAGGAGGGAACCCGCAAGGGATACCGTGAGGGCGCGCTCCGCATGTCCATGGTGCGCGATCCGCTCCGGCGCGGAAACACGGGAGACAACACCCCGGCGGTCATCCATTATAGAATCGTTCCGGGCGGGCGGTTGCGGATTTACTTTTGCCCCAAGGGCGGCGGCTGCGAGAACATGAGCCGTCTCGCCATGCTTTCTCCCGGCGAGGGACGGCGGGGAGTGGTGGATTTTGTGATCGACACCGTTCAGCGCGCCGGGGGGAAACCCTGTCCCCCTCTGTTGGTGGGAGTGGGCGTCGGCGGTGATTTCGAGCGATCCGCCGAACTCGCCAAGCGCTCCCTGCTCCGCGCGGTGGGCGAACGGAATCCGGATCCCTTCTACGCGGAACTGGAGACTGAATTGCTGGACCGTGTGAACGGCCTCGGCATCGGTCCCATGGGGCTGGGTGGAGCGACCACCGCGCTGGATGTATTCATCGAGACCGCACCCTGCCATATTGCAAGCCTCCCCTTGGCGGTCAACATCCAGTGCCATTCCGCCCGTCACGGCTGTATTGAGTTTTAGGCGTCCCGGGCCGTGGCCCGGTGACAGGAACGCGGTTTCCGGGTACATTTCGCCGGACCGGGTGACAGAATGCCGCGGGACTGAAGCTTCACGTTTCGACACCGTATATCTGACTCCTTATTATACAATACAATAGAATAAAGCCGACTATCCGGCGTGATTTTTGCCTCACCATGATGCATTGCCGTCCCACTTTGCCCTACCGGGGCGGTGGTTCGCCGGAGTTTTCGGGAGCAGGGTTATGAAATTATCCCGCATACAGATCAATACACCGGTAAACCGCGCGGACATTCTC
>CAYRTQ010000007.1:0-432 GCA_964426865.1 uncultured bacterium | reverse complement strand
CGACGCGGTGGCGCTTTCCGGCGAGGTACTGGTTTTCCGGGACGAGGTACACCGTATTCTTGTCGAACTCATGGAGCGCGGGGAGCCGCTGCCGGTCAGTCTGGAAGGCGCGGCGCTCTATTACTGCGGTCCGACCCCGGCGCGGGGTGGACGCCCGGTGGGGTCCGCGGGTCCCACCACATCCGGACGGATGGACCGATTCACCGGTCCCTTGCTGGAGCGGGGACTGGCCCTGACCATCGGGAAAGGCGACCGGTCGCCCGAGGTGCGCGATCTTCTGGTCCGTCACGGCGCGGCGTACCTGGTGGCGGTCGGAGGGGTGGGCGCGCTGCTGGCTCGTCACATCACCGGCAGCCGGGTTTTGGCTTTCCCGGAACTTGGCCCTGAAGCGGCCCGTATGTTCACGGTTCGAGATATGCCGCTCATCGTGGG
>CAYRTQ010000006.1:22804-32626 GCA_964426865.1 uncultured bacterium | reverse complement strand
CGGTCCAGAAGTTTCTCCAGTTCCGGGTCGCGCCGTTTTTCCAGCATGCCGGTGATGGTGTTGATGAGGCACATCCAGTGGCCCTGAATGCGCGGCGCGTTTATGGCGGGGCCGTCCTTGCCCAGGGTTTCCGGCGGGTAATCATCCCGGTCGTACACCCGCACGCACTTGAGGATGATGTCTTTCGCGATTCCCCAGTATTCACCGTTTCCGGGCGCTTTCGAATACTCCCCGAGGCCGTTGGCGATGAACAGGTCGCCGTAGAACCGTTTCTCCGGCGGCGCGATGGGCTCGCCCTCCCGCGAGAAGGTGGCGGGCCAGAAAACATCCCCCTTCGGCTGACGGGCCATGGTGAATTCCACCGCCTTGCGCGCGGCCTCCAGATGCTTCGGATTACGGTCCACCTTGTTGTAAAGGTAGGAATAGACCCAGATGCCCCGTCCGAGATACCAGGTCCCCTTGTCCGATTTCACCTGGGCGCCGTCGCGATCCACGGTCACCATGAACCCGCCCCGTTCGTGGTCCACCACGAATTTGTCATGGAACGGAAGATAATCGTCGAGCAGGTCGGCGCGATAGAGATTACGGAGTTCCGTCAGGGTGTACCCGGCGAGCTTGCCGTTTTCGGTCGCTGTAACCGGTTTCACCGCGGCCTGCGCCGACGGGACGGCAACACCGCCAAGGCCGGAGGCCGCCGCGACAGTGGCCGATGCTCCGAAAAAGGAACGTCGTTTCATTATAGACTCCCCAAATAGGTTTCCCGCGGAGGCGCAAAGGCGCAAAGAGAGAACATGCGCGGTCTGTTCAGGAGAATACTCCCGAAACCTTCCCGCCCCGTTTGATCATACGGTCCAGCGCCAGAATATTCTGCATGAGGTGGCGCGGATGATGGAAATGCTCGCACCGGTTGGCATGACGGACGAAGGTCACCCTGCGATCGCCGGAAACCACCCACAACGGGAAGCCATAGGGCTTGAGCGTCAGTTTCTCGTTGGCGTACTTCCAGGCTTTCGCGAACCAGTCCTTGGCCCACTGGGAGCCGGTATGCTCCACCAGGAGCAGCGTGCCGATGAGCACTTCCTCCTGCAGCCAGGTCACCTTGTCCACCGCCCACCGGTTCTCGTCCACATTTTCCAGAGAGCGGAACCACCCGCCATATACGTCGTCATGGCAAACCTCGACATGACGGCGGAAACGTTCGGCGGCCATGGCCGGTGTAGGAGTACTGGGCGGTTTGCGCATTACGGCTCATATCGTGATTGATGATCTCGTTGATGAGGCCGAAATCCGGGTTGAAATGATAATTCATGATGGCGTCCACGCACCGGTCGGCGACCGCCTCCACCTCGGGATCGGATTTCATTTCCAGCATCTGGTTGGAAAGATTGAGGAAGATCATCCAGTGGCCGTTGATACGGGGCGCCTTGACATCCTTCGTGTCGGCGAGACTGTAATCCGGACGGTCGTAGAGTTTCAGACGCCGGAGCATGATATCCTTGGCCATGTCCCAGTACTGTTCGCTGCCCTGGGTCTTGGCGAACTCCTGAAGGCCGTGGGCGATAAACAGGTCGCCGTAGATATCCGTCCTGGTTTTCCCGTCCGCCTTCCCCTCTCTGGAGAACGTGTGAGGCCAGAGATTGTCCCCCTCCGGCTTTATCCCCAGCACGAAATCCTTCGACTTGCGGGCGGCGTCCAGGTATTTCGGATTCTTGTCCAGCTTGTTGTAGAGATAGGAACAGGTCCAGATGCCCCGGCCCTCGTACCAGGCGGTTTTGTTCGAGTTGATCCGCGCGCCGTCGCGGTCCACCGTGCACATGAACCCGCCCAGATCATGGTCGATGACATACCTGTCCAAAAAGGGGAGGAAATCCTCGAAAAGCCACCAGCGATACTCCTTCCGGAGCTCTTCCAGGGTGCGCCCCGCCAGCTTGCCGTTGTCGGTGACCAGGACCGGCTTTGCCGGGGACTGCGCCGCCGAGGCGGTGAAATCGCCCAGACCGGAAGCCGCCGCGGCCACGGCCGATGTCCCGAGGAAGGAACGTCGTTTCATAAGAACTCTCCCGAAAAGATGTTTCCCGCGGAGACGCGAAAAGGATTCGTCCGGGCGCGGGATTCCCATGATGGATTCTTTTTATGACAGCCGTTTCATCATGGCGCTCCCGCAACCCCGGGAATCAGGATTCAGAGATTTCCGCGATGCCGGTTCAGGCGAACACGCCCGACACCTTCCCGCCCCGTTTCACGATATTCTGGAGCGAGATGATGTTCTGCATGAGATGACGCGGATGATGGAAATGTTCGCACCGGCTGGCCTTGCGCTCGAAGGTCATCTTACGGTCCCCGCTGACCATCCAGAGCGGAAAGCCATACTGTTTGAGCGTGATTTTCTCGTTGGCGTACTTCCACATCTTCGCGAACCACTGCTTGGCCCACTCGTCGCCGGTGTGCTCGATCATGAACAGGGTTCCGATGAGAATTTCCTCTTGGAGCCAGGTGACCTTGTCCACCGCCCACTCGTTCCCGTCCACGTTGTAGAGGGCGCGGAACGATCCGCCGTAGACATCGTCCCAGGCCACCTCCACATGACGTTTGAACAGGGCCGCGGTACGATCCCAGAGCGCCTTGTCCTTCCTGCGCACCGCCTCGTGCAGCGCCATCCAGAGCGTCTCGATGGCGTGCCCGGTATAGGAGAACTGGGCGTAGTCCGCGTTACGGCTCAGATCGTGGTTGAGCACCTCGTTGATGAGATTGAAATCGGGGTTCAGGTGATGATTGAAAATGGCGTCCACGCACCGGTCGGCGACCCCTTCCACCTCGGGGTCCTTACGGGATTCCAGCATCTGTGTGGCGCAGTTGAGGAGCACCATCCAGTGGCCGAACACCCGGGGCGCGTCGAGCGGCGGCAGCGCGGTTCCGGAGGGTACTGCATAGGTGACCGCGTACCGGTAATCCGGACTGTCGTAATACCGGATGCGGCTCATCATGATGTCTTTGGCCATGTCCCAGTACCGCTCGTTGCCCGGAATCTTGGCGTATTCCTGGAGGCCGTTGGCGATGAACAGGTTGCCGTATATGTCCGGATCGCTCCCCGGATTCACCGAGCCATCCTTCTTGAAGGATCCCGGCCAGGGCTTGTTCACGTCGGTGTTGATTCGCGCGAGGAAATCCACCGATTTCCGCGCCACCTCACGGTGTTTGGGATCATGAGAGAGCTTGTTGAAGAGATAGGCGTAGGTCCAGATGCCTCGCCCCTCGAACCAGGCGGACTTGGCGGAGCTCAGTTGCGTGCCGTCCCGGTCCACCGTGCACATGAAACCGCCCAGATCGTGGTCGATGACATACTTGTCCATGAAAGGGACGAAGTCATCGAACATCCAGTAACGGTATTCCTTCAGAAGCCCCTGCGCGGTGATCCCGCCGGTGAAATCCGCCCGCGCCGCTCCCGCGGGTTTGCCCGCGTTCTTTTTCACCTGGGCGTCCGCGGTTGCCATGCCCGTTGCGGTGGCCGCGGCCGCCGCGCCGAAGAACATACGTCTTTTCATATCCTCTCCCCGGGGAAAAACAATGCCTGTGCGTCAAAACGTCTGAACCCAAAACTATCTGAATGCCCGTTCGGTGATCCACATACAGGTATATAGTACAGAATTCGGCCTCGGAGGATGGGACCCGTATTCCCCCTTTGCGCCTTCGCCCCCTTCAATTTCTCCCGTCTTCCGGAGCGGGTGCGCCGATCTCCCCGGCGGCGGCTCTGGCGATCAGGTCCTTGACCCGGCGGCTCAGTTCGGCGGCGCGCTCATCCGCGGAATCCAGTTCCTTCACCAGATCGCGGAATTCGTCCTCGCTGAGCTTTTTCCGGAATTTCGGGCAACGGACGATTTTCACCGACTCCATCTGTTTGCAGGAGTTCATGCAGCCGACACAGAGCTTGTGGATCATGGGATGATTCTCCATAACTGATTCCGGGGCAAGTACAGGAAACAAAACTGTAATATATGATAAAACGGGCGGGAGCCAAGACAATTTGATCAAAACGCGGAAGGCGGGCTTTCGACCAGCGCCAGCGCTTCGGCAACGGTCAGACGGCCATGCAGGACAGCTTCGAACGCGGGGGCGTACCGGTCCACGGTGGAAAGGGCGGTGGCGATCAGGGTGGAGAACTGCCCGGCGTGGAAGGGAGCGTCGTCGGTCATCATGGTGGCGCGGAACCGCGCGGTCCCGAGGTCCGGATGAAACTCGCAGACTCCGAAGAGCAGCCCCCAGTTGATGCGGGCCACCAGGTCCAGGACATCCGAAACACGGGTTTCCGGGACATGGAAGGAATATCCCATGTACAGGACGATGAGTTCCTTCTCCCAGGGATAGACGAGGAGCGCGTCGTATTCCCCGTTTTCGCCCTCGAACGCCAGACGGATGCTGTTCCGTTCTCCGAGGCCGAACTGCCAGTCCTGACGCCGGAGGAATTGCACGATATCGTCGAAAGTAACCTGTGTGGCCATGTATGTCTCCAGTGGATGAAACGAAGAGAACGTCGGTAAGCTTTCTTCCCGGTTTGAACGAACACCCTTCTTTACACCATATCAGGACTGTCAGCCCAGCAAACCTTCTGAATAACAGCCGTTCGGACCGGCGGACGGACGCGTTCCCGCTCCCCCACCGGAGCCTTTGCCCCCGCTTTTCTTCCGGCGCCCCTATCCCGCCTTCCGTCTTTCAACATACCGCCGCGAGCAGGCAGTTGATGCAGATAACAAGGAAAACCATGCCTTCGTCGCGGATATCCTCGGTTTCCTTGAGGAGCAGGTACCGGTTGACCGCCTCGATGTGAGGGCGGAGCGGACTGTTGTCGTCGCAGCCGATGACCCGGGTCTCGTTGTCCAGGGGGGTGATGTCCGGGACAACCAACTGCATGTACGCCATGAACTCCCACACCGAGCGAAGAAAGGCGGGATGATCCTCGGATCGATAGGACTCCGCGATGCTCCCGAGGATACGGTGCATTCCGGAAACGGTTTCCCGGCGGAACAGGGGTGAGCGGCGGACATGACGGCGCGCCTGTCCGATCAGACGGTTGACTTCGTCCACCCGGGCGTATTCGTGACGGGAAAGGATGCGGTAGAAGGTGTTTCCCGCGCCGAGCGCCCGGCACACCGCGTTGAGGAGTTGGAGACGCAGCATCAGGGATTCGTACTCGCCCAAACGGCGCATGACCGGTTCCACGATCTCGGTGGCCCCGAGCCGCGACAGGTTGTCGGCCAGCGTGGGGAAAATATCGGTGTCGTAGGAAATGACGAACAGTTCAAACAGGCGGTCCCGGACCTCATCCCCCCCGATCCCGGCGAGCGCGTTGATGGCGGTGTTGCGGAGCCGTATGTCGCGGTCCCCGAGCGCACCCAGCAGCGGGGCGAGCGCGGCGCGGTCCCCGATTTTCCCCAGCGCTTCCGCGGCCTCGCAGCGCATATCCGATTCACGGTCTTCCAGTTCGTTTATCAGGACGGGCGCGGCTTCCGCCACCTTTATTCTGCCCAGTGCGGAAATGGCGTTCCTGCGGACTTCCGGGCTGGGGTCCCCCAGCGCTTCCAGGAGGTGTGGAATGGCGAGGGGATTGCCGGACCGGCCCAGCCCCCACAAGGCTCGTTCCCGGTCCTCCTCCGACCGCGCGCGGATAATCAGCAACGCATTCCAGGCGAAGAGAAACGGATTTCCTTCCCCGGCCAACCGGAGCGCACGGGGGAGAGACATTCCCTGTCCGGGTCCGAGACTCACCAGCAGGGGAAACGTGAGCGCGAGAGCCGCCGCGGCGGCGAGAAACACGGTCTGCACGGAGCCTTCCCCATCCGCGAACGGGCTGTGGCCCACAGCAAGCATCAGCCCCGCCGCGAAGGGGGCCAGCGCAAACGCGAGGCCGCCGGGGAACCCGTGGGCGGCGTACACCCGGGGGAGGATCGCCCGCCCGTCCGGAGCGGTCCCGAACGCCCGGTCCATACCCGCGCTCACTCCGGCGAACAGGAATCCGGAAAATCCCAGCAGCGGCGCGAGAAGCACACTGTCCCCGGAGGTGACGAACGCGAGGGGAAGCAGGTCCGCGATCAGCAGGGGAATGGTGAGTTGCAGCACGGGCCGCGCTCCGAACCGTTCGCCCGCCCACCGCCAGAGAATCCGTCCGGGCGCGGCGAACGCCGGGAAAAGGGCCGCGTACAGCGCAACCGTGGAGAGGGGCAGACCCATGTGATGCGGAGAGATCAGAAAGACCAGAAGAAAGGGGATCAGCATTCCGGCGGCGAGACAGATCGCGATGTCGAGAAGCACGATGCGCGCCGGGACGCTGACACCCTCCGCGACCCGGGGAAGGGAATGATCGCCGCCCCCGGGGATGACGGCGTCCGTGACAGGCGGAATGCTCCTGAGAAAAAGGGCGGACGAGAGCAGAAACAGTATTGATATCACAAAAACTACCGCATAAGAAGGGAACTCTTCCGGCCCGGCAACGTCAATACCGATACCGGCGAGTATGAGCGCGGCAACAGTCACCGCCGTGGTCTGCACTCCGAGTGTCTGACGGAAACGCAGCCCCCGGCGTCCGGGGAGAATGGCGTCGAGACGGTCCCCCGCGCTCGCGGAAAACACCGAGTGGAGGAGCGAAAGCGCCAGCGCGGGAACCCCGAGGAGCGCGAGCCTGTGACCGGTACCGGCTCCGGAACCGGAAACCAGGAGAAGAATGGTTCCGCAAACGACGACCGCGGCCCCCAGGGAAATGACCGCCGCGCCGGAAAGGGAACCGTACCCGCCGGAGGGCTGATACAGACGGGGCAGGACCGCGGGAAGGAAAATGAGCATGGCGACCGTTCCGGCTTCCACGGGGGTGATCCCCAGACCGGCGACCAGCCAGGAATACAGGGCGAATCCGGCCGCTCCGAACACTCCGGAGCCGGGTGCGGCGAAAAGGTAGTGAAAGCGGAGGGCGCGTCTCGCAAAAGCGAATTCCCGGAAGGCGCGGGGGATTCCGGCGGTGATTTCCGTGCTGTCGGTAAAATCGGTCATAATATCGCGGCTGTCCCTGGCGAAGATGGGAGATGAGGATGACTCCGAGCCGTGGTGCGCCCGTCGTGAAGGAAAGATAGGGAACGAAGGGGGTATGCGCAAGGAGAACAGGACGGTTCCCCGGAGGTTCTTCCGCGCGGAAGCGAATGCTTGCCGGAGCCGCCCCGCATCCCGGAGCGGTTATCCGCCGGAATTCCCGAAGATTCTCTATTATGATAAACAATTGCGCCCATCACTGACGGTTTTCGTCGTTCACTGACGGGAAATACAGCTATTGCGGAGTAAAATAACGCAATTTTAACGTATATTTACTTGGGTTTTCGTCAAAATGTAATTACATTTGAAAAAACCGCTTGACAGTTGTCTCTACATTTTTAAATTTAAACTTATAAACACGCAGTTCAAATCAGGGAGGTATCATATGGCGACCATGCGTTTCGGGAAGGTGCAGTTGCGGATCATGCGGGTGCTCTGGGAAAAGGGGAGAGCAAACGCACGAGAAATCACCGATTCCCTCAACACGATCGAGCCCATCGCGCACAGCACGGTACAGACGCTTCTCCGGAAGTTGGAGGAGAAAGGCGCGGTGAACCACGACATCGAGAATCGGACATTCATTTTCTTCCCCTTGGTCAATTCGGAAAACGTCACCCGTCATGCCATCCGTGAATTTCTGGACCGTGTGTTTTACGGGTCTCCGGTCGGCTTGGTGTCGTACCTGCTCAAGAGCGAGGATGTCCCGCCCGAAGAGATGAAACAGATTCGCGAGATGATCGAAAACAAGGAGAAATAGCCCATGGGAGAGCCGCCGTTACTGGAATGGCTGCTGCGCATGACGGGATTTGTCCTCCCCTGGGGAGCGAATCTCATGGTGCACTCCACCATTCTCATCTCCGCCGGCCTGTTTGCCGCCTGGGCATTCAGAAACCGGGGAGCGGCGGTTCAATCCCTCATTCTCCGCATCACCCTGGTCGCGGTTCTCCTGAGCCCGCTGGTCACCCTGACCGCGGGCCGTCTGGGAGTACGGGGAGTTGACATTCCGCTTCCGTCCGTGGTGACCGTCGCCCTGCAAACCGGGACAGGCGCCATGCCGGAAAGAGCGGTTCTCCCCCATACCACGCCCGTCGCGGTGGCTTTGCCCACGGCTTCGGCTGCGCCGCCAAGCGCAGCCGAAGTCGCGGCATACCAGTCGGCGCGGAACGATGTTCTGCTTCATACTCCGCCCCCGCCCGCGTTGATCCTCCGGATCATGATTCCGGCGGTGATTGTCCTCTGGACGGTTCTTTCCTTTCTTCTGGCGCTTCGCCTGCTGTTTTTCTTCATAAAAATTCATCTGGTCCGCCGATCGGCCTTCGAGGCTCGTACAGACCTGGTGCGCGTATGCGACAAGGTGGCGGACGAACTGGACGTGGAGCCGCCGCTGGTTCTTCAGAGCGGTGTGGTGCACAGCCCGTTTCTCTCCGGGCTTTTTCATCCCGCCGTTCTCCTTCCCCTGGACGATGAGGACGGAGAGCCGGTAACCCGGGAGGTGTTCCTCCACGAACTCGGACATCTGGCGCGACGGGATTGTCTGTGGAACTTCCTGAGCCAGATTGCGGTGACCATCCTCTCCATCCAGCCGCTCATGCGGGTGCTCTCCTGCCGTATGGAAGAGGTGAGCGACCATGTGTGCGATGATTTTGTGGTTCAGTTCAGCGCCAACCGTCAGGCCTACGCCCGCCATCTCTTCGAGATCGCCCAGCGTGGCCGTCCCACCCCGGCGGAACTGGCGGTCGGAGTGGGAATCGTGGCGTTTCACTCCTCGCTTGGGCAAAGGGTGGAACGCATCCTCGACCATACCCGCCGGTTTTCCTTGCGGGCCGGCATGGGAACCGTCATCCGGATTGCGATCCTGGGAGGCGCGGCGACCATGCTGATGGGGATCACGGGATTCCGGGGTACAGTGGAAAGCGGGATGGCCGATATCGTGAAAGCGGTTTCCGGGCACGCCGGGGAATGGCGGGCCATTCCGGTTTCCATCCTCATGGTCTCCGGGCACGCTCCGGTTTCCAAGGGGAACAAGACACGGCCCATCCGCGATTCATTGCCCGTTAGCACCGGAAATTCCTCCGAAGCGAACCTTCCGGAGAAACCCGTTATAGCGTCTCCGGAACGCACCGCATCCCCGACGGTTGCCGTGACCATTCCCACCGACCCCGCGCCCACACCGCCCACAATCGCGTCGAACCCGGACGATGCGGTTGCCGGGACGGGCGATCCCGAGGCTCAACACCGCGTGGAACCAACCATCCGCCCAAACGTTCCTCAAGAACAGCCCGCGGCTCCGATCCGGACCGTTTCCGCGGTGAGAGACGAGGCGTCGGCATCCGCGCCCCTGCAAACCACCGATTCTCCGGTCCCGACGGCGAAGAAGCCGGCCATGAAACTTGTCGACAAGGAATCCTGCATCCGTGAGGGCAATCGCATGCTGGACGCCGGAAACTACGCCGCCGCGGAAGAGGCGTTCATGAAAGCCACCGAGTTCGACCTGAAAGACCCGGAGATCATGAATCTCCTCGGAAAGGCCTATTACGGGAAGCGGGAGTACAGCAAGGCGATTCATGCCTACAAGAGCGCGGTGGCGAAAAAATCCAACTTCGCGGACGCCTATTACAACATGGGCGATGTGTATCTGGCCCAGGGGAAAGAGGATGCGGCCATGACACAGTACAAGGCCGCGATTCAACTGAATCCGGCCTATGCCAAGCGCACGAGGAACTTTTTCTGAACGGTTTTGCCCGGGTATTA
>CAYRTQ010000006.1:0-22794 GCA_964426865.1 uncultured bacterium | reverse complement strand
TGGGGAAGGGTATATGGGGGCGCTGGCCGTCATGAGTCTCGGGATGTGCGTCGCCGCTTTCTCCCCGCCGCCGGGATAATCGAACCCGGAGCGAGTTTCCCGATACCGTTCCGAACTGCGGTTCGGGGTGAATCTTCCCGCATGCGCTCTTTCGCGAAACAATAGATTTGCATTGTATGGATGGAGAGGCCATTTCCTCATTTCCCGGTTCATTCCACATGGGAGGGTATTGTTCATGAAAACCGTTTTCTCCGCCCTGATGATTTCCCTTATTTGCATCGCGGGCCCCGCATCCGCCCAGCCTCCGGGATATTCGGACAGTGACAGCGGCGGTGGCGGCGGTTCCGTCGGCGGAAGCGCGAAAATCGCCCTGGCCTGGGGCGAGCAGCTCAAGCCGCCCACCAAGTATTCGCGGTTCATCATCAACCTGCGCGACGCCATGACCAAGTGGGGCGGCACGCCGGTGGAAATTGCCAGCCAACTCCGCATCGGCTCGCCCGATCTCATGAAACTGACCGTGCTTTTCATCAGTGCGGACGAAGCATTTGAAATCAACGACACGGAAAAGAAGAACCTGCAGAACTTCATCGCCAAGGGCGGACTCATCGTGTTGGACGACGCCGCCGCGAACATGCCGAACAGTGCATCCGCCGCGTCCCTGCAAAAAATGATCAAACAGATCGCCGGGTCGAAACGGCTGGAACCGGTGCCGAACACCCATCAAATCTACAAATCCCCCAACGAGCTCGGTGGCCCGCCGCAGGGAAGCGATACATCGATGGCAACAGTTCAATCGTATTCTGCCAGAGATGCAAACGGTAATGCGGTTGGAGAACCCAAAGACAGTAAAGTGAAAGGCCTCAGTGCATCGAGCCTGCAGGGTGTTTTCATCGACGGCAGACTGGCCATCCTGTTCTGCGTGAAGGGATACACGCCGAAGTGGAATGCGAACTCCGATAACGACCCGCAGTTGAAATTCGGGGTCAACCTCATCACCTATGGAATTTCCACCCGGAAGTAACTTCGCGGGTTCGACAGCCGATAGAGGTAAAAAGAAAGAGCGCTCTCGATGAAAGAGCGCTCTTTCTTTTTACCCGGAAAACATCCCGCCATCGGGCAGACGGTTCCTACTTTTCCACATCCACCCGTTCCGGGGAGGGATACAGTTCATCGAGACGAGCCATGACATCGTCCGGGACGACCACTTCCGCCGCCCGCACATTGTCGTCCACCTGGCTCACCCGGGTCGCGCCGGAAATCACGCTGGTCACCGAAGGGTTGCGGAGACACCAGGCAATGGCGAGCTGCGCCGCGGTGATTCCCATTTCTCCGGCGATCCGCGCCAGTTCCTGCCCCTTGCGCTTGTTCTCGTCGGTCCAGTACAGGTTCCGGATGACCGCGTTGGTGTCGTCATCAGCGGCGCGGGTTCCTTCCGGTGCGCCCTCGCCGGGTCTGTACTTGCCGGTAAGCATGCCGTGGGAGAGCGCGGAGAACACCACGTTCCCGATCCCTTCCGCTTGGGTGACCGGGAACAGATTACGCTCGGGATACCGGTACAGGAGATTGTAACGGGGCTCGTTCACCCCGATGGGACGCGCGCCGAGTTCCTTGGCGATGCCGTTGGCTCGGGCGATGAGATGGGCGGGCCACTCGCTCACTCCCCAGTAGAGGATTTTCCCCTGACGGGCGAGGTCTTCCAGCGCCCGGACGGTCTCCTCCAGCGGAGTGTCCGGATCGGGACGGTGGCACATGTAGCAGTCCAGGTAATCGGTTTTGAGCCGCTTGAGACTCTTGTGGCAGGACTCGAAAATGTGCTTGGCGGAAAGCCCCCGGTCGTTGACATCGTTGCCGATGGGCGCCCAGCATTTGGTGAGGATGAACAGGGTGTGCCTCGGAAGTTCGGAGAGAATGTTCCCCAGCACCCGCTCGGCCTCGCCCTTGTTGTAGGCATCCGCGGTATCGAAGAAGTTCACCCCGCTCTCGTAGGCCCGCAACACGGTCGCGCGGGAGGTCTCGTCGTCGATCTTGTACCCGATGGTGAGATAGCTCCCGAGACCGACAACGCTCAGTTTCACGCCCCATTTCCCCATCCTGCGATACTGCATGGATATTCCTCCTGTATGTGGTGATTACCGTGTCCGATACCGGTTTTGATTGAATCCGGGAAGAAAGAGAATCGGTCTGCAGGGGTGATCGCACCGGTTACATCCGGTCGATCCGTAACCGGCATGACTCTCGTATTTGATTCTCATACGCGGTTCCAGCCCGTATTTATTTGGCTTTCCGGAGTCTGGTATGGGTAACCGGTGCTGATGCGGTTTTCGCCTGTCCTGGAAAAGCCCCCCGGATACGGTATGGATTCCGGGGCAGTGGACCGCTGCTGTTCGAGCGACAGCAAGTTCAGCGGTCCCCGGAAGCCATGCCGTACCCGGGGAGTCCCTGGCTTTTCCCGGACCGCCCTCTTTTGGCGCTTTTCTGGGCGCACCAGAAAAGTACAGAGGCAGTGGAAGGGGAGTTGGCTTCCTTGCCCCACGAAAGCGCTTTTGTAACCGGCACATGCGGGCCGTGTCCGGTCATGGCATCTACCCATAGAAAACTGCGAAGCGCCATTTATTTCTCCACATCCACCCGTTCCGGGGAGGGATAGAGTTCATCGAGACGGGCCATGACATCGTCCGGAATCCGCAGCTCGACAGCCTTGAGATTATCCTCCACCTGCGAGACCCGGGACGCGCCCATGATGACACTGGTAACCGCTGGATTATGCAGGCACCAGGCGAGCGCGAGTTGCGCGGCGGTGGCTCCCATTTCCCCGGCGATATCCGCGAGAACCTGACCCTTTACCCGGTTTTCCTCGGTTTCGTACCGGGCGAGCACCATGAGATGCTTGTCCGGATCGGCAAGACGGCTCCCCTCCGGAGGCGGCTCGCCGGGCTTGTACTTCCCGGTGAGAAAGCCGTGGGCAAGCGGCGAGAAGACCACGTTCCCGATGCCTTCCGCATGGGTGCAGGGGAACTGGTTACGCTCGGGATGCCGGTACAGCAGGCTGTACCGGGGCTGGTTGACCGCGATGGGGCGCGCGCCGAGTTCTTTGGCGATGCCGTTGGCGCGGGCGATGAGATGGTCCGGCCACTCGCTCACTCCCCAGTAGAGGATTTTCCCCTGACGGGCGAGGTCTTCCAGCGCCCGGATGGTTTCTTCCAGCGGAGTGTCCGGATCGGGACGGTGGCACATGTAGCAGTCGACATAATCGGTCTTGAGCCGTTTCAGGCTCTTGTGGCAGGACTCGAAAATGTGCTTGGCGGAAAGCCCCCGGTCGTTGACTTCATCGGACATGGGCCAGAATGTCTTGGTGAGAATGAAGAGCGTGTGACGGGGGAAATCGGAAAGATACTCCCCGAAAATACGCTCCCCCTCTCCGCGGGCGTAGACATCCGCGGTATCGTAATAATTGACTCCCGCTTCATACGCCTTCGCGATCATATCACGGGAGGTCCGCTCATCCACCTTGAAGCCCATGGTCACCCAGTTGCCGAGCCCCAGGGCGCTGAGTTTCACCCCCCATTTCCCCATTTTTCGGTAAAGCATTCCAACTCCTTTCGATACAATGCCTTGTGCAGACGCATATATAATGATAGAATAAGAGCACGGATATTTCAAGTGGTTTGTGACCATACGCGGGATTTGCCCGGAAAATGGAGCGGGATATTCCCGGGAAGGATCGCCCGCACCGTTCCCCCATTTCCTGAAGAAAAATACCGCAGCCGAGATTTCCATTTGTATTCCGGGGCAATTGAGGATTATTTATCAGGATACCGTACTGAACCATTCGGAAAGAGCGGCGAAAAACGGCTTGGGTGTAAAAGACAATCCGGAATCGGAGTTCGATAGAATCCATACAGGAGAAAAGATGAATCGGAGAACGTTTGGGGCGCACGCCACCCTGCTGACGGCAGCGTTTTTCATCGGGCGCAACACCCCCGTCAGGGCCGCCGGAGAGGAGGAGTTCACCGCGCCCGGCGCAAAAATGATCAAGCTGCCGGTGAATTTCGGGTTCGCGGAAGGGCCGGTGACGGACAGTCGGGGAGATGTCTATTTCTCGGACTGGAAAACCAAGCGGATTTACCGGTGGTCAGAGAGCGAGGGGCTCTCCGTTTTCATGGAGAACGCGCCGGGAACGGTAGGTCTCGATCTGGACGGCAAAGGAAACATCATCGCCGCTTCCACCGACAAGCGCGCCATCGTTTCCATCCGCCTCTCCGACCAGAGGGAAACCATGCTGACCGACCGTTTCAACGGCATTCGGCTCAACAGCCCCAACGACCTGTGGTGCGATCCGAAAGGCGGCGTGTATTTCTCCGATCCCCGGTTTGTCCAAATGCCTGAGCCGGTGGAACAGGACCGCGAGGGAGTGTACTACCTTTCGCCGAATCGCAAGCGGCTGGTGCGGGTCATCGGCGACATGGAAAAGCCCAACGGCATCACCGGCTCTCTCGATGGCAAGCGTCTCTATGTGAACGATACCCCGCGGGACAAGACGTATGTCTACTCGGTCAACCGGGACGGGACTCTCGCCGGAAAAAAGCTCTTCGCCGATACGGGATATGACGGGATGAAGGTGGACAGCGCGGGGAATGTCTACATCACGACCCAGGCCAATTCCATTGTGGTTTTTTCTCCCTCGGGAGAGAAAATCGGCCGAATCGGGGTTCCCGGGCGCCCGACCAATCTCTGCTTCGGCGGAAAGGACCGCGACGCCCTTTTCATCACCACCATCCCCTCGGTCTACACGGTAAAAGCGCGGGTGAAGGGGATATAGCCGCTCGCCCCTCCCGGAGTTCTTCCGATCCGGATTCAGGATAAGGGATTGCCATGACCAGACGCGAAGTCGTTCGCACCGTGCTCCAAGGGAAACGCCCGCCCCATGTTCCCTGGTCTTTCTCGTTCACCCTGGAAGCGAGGGAAAAGCTGATCGCCCATTACGGCCATGACGATATCCTCTCCGCCACCGGGGGCCACATCCTCGGGCTCGGGGACGACATCGGCTTTTTCGAGGATATTGGGGCGGATTGCGTTCGCGACCTCTTCGGCGTGGTGTGGGACCGCAGCGTTGACAAGGATATCGGCGTGGTGCGGGGGTGCGCGCTCCCCCTGCCGACCCTGCGCGGCTACACCTTCCCCGACCCGCTGAATCCCCGTTTCTTCGCGGATATCGACAGCCGCATCGCGCGCTGGGGCGACCGGTTCCGGGTGTACCAGATCGGGTTTTCCCTTTTCGAACGGGCCTGGACACTTCGCGGAATGGAAAACCTCCTCATGGACTTCCACGACCATCCCGCGTTCGTCCGCGTTCTCCTGAATTCCATCGCCGATTACAATATCGCCCAACTCCGGGGGGCGCTGCGATACGACATCGACGCCGTCTATTTCGGAGACGACTGGGGACAGCAGCGGGGACTCCTCATGGGGCCGAAACTCTGGAAGGAATTTATCCGACCGGTGCTCGCCCGCATGTACGGAGCGGTGCGCGAGGCCGGGAAATTCGTGATGATCCATTCCTGCGGGGATGTGGACGAACTGTTCGACGACCTGGTGGAGATCGGCCTGAACTGTTTCAACCCCTTCCAGCCGGAGGTCATGGACGTGGCGGAACTCATCGGGAGATACCGGGGACGGCTGTCATTCTATGGCGGGGTATCCACCCAGCGCACGATGCCCTATGGCTCGCCGGAGGATGTCCGCGCCGAGGTGAACCGTCTCATCGGATATGGGACCGAGGGCGGCTACATCCTTTCCCCGGCGCATGCGGTGGAAGGCGATGTTCCGCTGGAGAATATACTGATGTTGATCGATACCGCAAAGAAACAGATCGAAGAGTGACGTGTCAACAGGTAGGGAGCATGATGCCTGTAGCGGTCCACTATAGACAGAAAATTGCCCTCCCCCGCGAAGACCCGGCGGCCTCGACCGGGGCTGAACGAAAGAGGAACCGGCGGAAGGAGAGCGCCATTCCTCCGATGGTGAACGGCATGCAGTATGAAAGGGGAAATCGAAAACTGTACGGGTGATACCGCCGGGATCAGACGGCGCGATGGTGATTCAATCCGGAATATACCGTAACTCACCATGATTTCGAGGAGATATGCTCATGACGCGTTTTTCGCTGATTTCCCTGCTTCTTCTCGCGATATCCCTCTCCACCTCCGCCCAGGACGATCCGCTGGCCATTTCCCGCCCGGACACGGTATACGATACCGTCCTGACCGGGAAACGCATCGACCGTAAGGTGATGTCCTGGTATAACGGCTGGGCGGCCCGCCCCACGGGCTGCACCGATGGGGAATGGGCGCTCGAACGCAATCATATCCTGGAGGAAAGCCGCGATGCGGGCATGGACGGCCCCTTCCTGCCAGCCTATGCGGCGGCGCTCGGCGAATCCGGAATGGACCGTCTCAACCGTGACACGGGAATGAAATTCCCCTTCATGATCCACGGGAAGAACTATTCCGCTCCGGCGAAAAAAGCGGGCGCGAAGTTCCTCTTCGGCATGAATTATGTAAGCGGAGAGAAAGGCCGGGTAGCGCCCTGGGATCCCCGGTACCGGGAGGAATCCTCCCGATCCACCGAGGCTTGGCTGAAGGAGAACGGAAAAATGCCCTGGCTCTCCTGTGTCCTCGGGTTCGACGAGCCGCTCAATTACGCCGGGACCTCCCGCACTCCCGGAGCGGTGGAAACGGTAAACCGCGCAATACGGGAAAAGTACGGGATCAAACTGGCGCTCTCCCCGGTGGACACCGCGAAGGCCTACTTCGAATGGCCCACCGATCCCGCGGCGCTGAACGCCGATCCCCGCGATGTCGCCCTGCTCCGCATCGCGGTCTGGCGCTGGCTGAACAAAAATCTCCATGCCGCGGCGAAACGGGAATTCGAACTGGTCCGGACATACGCCCCCGGAGTGGAGTACCACGCGTACAATCGTAACGCCATCAACATCTTCGACTTCATCAACACCAATGTCCGCAACTCCCTGGACCGTCTGGATCAGTCGCTGGAATACGATGTCACCGACTGTTTTTCCGCCGACCCCTATCCCACCGGGAATCTCGAGCGCGACGGGAGCGAGCGCGCAAAATACCACGTGGGATTCATCTCCAAGTTCATCACCGATCTGGCGGGCGGCAAGCCATCCAAGATCATCATGCAGGCGTTCCGTTTCTCCGGGCGGTGGCCAACCGTGGAGAATATGCGCGAGTGGACCAGCCAGGCGGCCAAGGCCGGGGTCACGCACCTCGAATGGTACGGCTGGCCGAGAACGCTCAATCCGGAACTCTACCGTGAAATGCTCCGCCTGAGCCGTCTCTGGAAAGATATGCCCCTTCTCGACATCCCGGAAAAAACCGAAGTGGCGGTGCTGTTCAGCGATGATTCCCGTAATGCGGTGAACGACGCCGGGATGAACGCCTTCTACACGCTCCATGTCCTCCTGGGAGAAAACATCGGAGTCTGGTACCGCTTTGTCGGAGAAAATCAAGTGCGGCGCGGACAGCAAACGCTGGACGGGGCCAGGCTCATCATCGCCCCCCAACTGGGATATGTTTCCCGCGATTTCGCCCGTACACTCATCGCGCACGTGGAATCCGGAGCGACCCTGGTGGTGATGGACCCCGACGCCCTGGACTGGGATATCGAAACCGGATCGCTCGCGGAATACCGTAAAAAGCTTCTGGGCGCCCCGATGGGAAAGAAATGGGAAGCATCGCAGCTCACCCCGACCATTGAAGGGAAAAAGCGCTTCCCCGGTTTCGATTACCTTCTCCTGCAACCCGGACCGGGGGGAGTGACCGCCCGCCGTCTGGAGATTCCCAGGGATGCGCAGGTCCTGTTCTCCTTTGGCGACGGCGTCCCCGCGGCATACCGTCGGACCGTTGGCCGCGGCGAGGTCATCCTATTCGGCGCGCAACCCTTCGGAAACGCCCTGACCGCCGTGCGTCCCTTCGGATGGGACCGGGCGCTCACCTCGCTTTGCGACCGGCTTTCCGTCGAACGGCAGGTTCCCCTCTGGAGATTCATGTTCCCCGCAAGCGGCGGTGAAGTACCCACATTCGAACCGCTGCAGGGGAAATGAAAACGGGTTCCCATAAAAGGAAAGGACGCACGGGTGTGCGTCCTTTCCTTTTATGCCCTTGTTTCCCCCGGAGGGGCCGAATCAGTCCAGACTCCCCGCGCCGCCCACGATTTCACTGAGTTCCCGGGTGATCAACGCCTGACGAGCGCGATTGTAACTCACCGAAAGCTCGTTGAGCAGACGGTTGGCATTCTCGGTCGCGGCATCCATGGCGGTCATCTTGGCGCCCATCTCGGAGGCGTAGGACTCCTGCAGAGTCCGCCATATTTCCACTTCGAGACTGTAGGGGATGAGGGTATCGAAAACCCGCATCTCGTCCGGCTCATAAATGTACTCCACCGGGGTTACCCCTTCCGGGGCTTCGGCGGGAACGAGCGGCAGGAACTGCTTGACCACCAGCGCGAGCTGGATGGCGCTCCGGAACTCGTTGTACAGGATATCGACCTGGTCGTAATTCTCCTTGATGTAGAGATCGATGACCGCGCGCACGATTTCCGTCGCATCGGCATACTTGAGGTGGTTGAAGAAATTGACCTTCTGCCCGACCATGGCGCGCCCGTTCTTGCGGAAGAAGTCCCGCCCCTTTCTCCCGATGCAGTACACATCGATTTGCGAGCACTGCGCGTGCTGATCGAAATAGGACCGGGCCGCCTTGAGCGTGTTGGAGTTGAATCCCCCGGAGAGTCCGGTGTCACCGGTAAATACCACGAGAAGGTTCTTCCCGCAGTTATGACGTTTGACCAGCAACGGGTGGTGTTCACTCTTGGAACGCATGGCCACCTGGGCGATTACCTTCTCCATCTGGATCGCGTAGGGCCGCAGCTTGAGAATGTTCTCCTGGGCGCGGCGAAGCTTGGCGGCCGCGACGAGCTGCATGGCGCGGGTGATCTTTTTCGTGGATTTCACCGCGGCGATGCGCCGCCGTATTTCGCGAATGGTTGCCATTGGTAGTCCCGAAGAAAAAGAAGACAGCAGTCAGAAAACAGAAACGGTACCGGAAGCGGCACGCCCCGAGCGCCGAGCGGCAGTCACCGTATATTCAGACAGGGGCGTCACTGTTTCTCTTCATACTCCCAATCAGATCCTTCGCACCGCGAAGGACTGTTTGAAATTGGTGATAATCTTTGTAAGCGCTTCGATGATTTCCGGGGTAAGCTGCTTCTCGGCAACAATTGCGGCATATACCCGGGTCCCTTCCGTCTCCATGTACCGGAGGAACTCCGACTCGAACCGGAATACCTGGTCCACCGGGATATCGTCCAGGAAACCGCGAACGCCCATGAAGAGCACCGCGACCTGCTGTTCCACCGGCATGGGCGAATACTGGCCCTGTTTGAGCAGTTCCATCATGATCTGCCCTCGGCGGAGCTGTTCCTGGGTGGAGCGGTCAAGGTCCGAACCGAACTTGGCGAAAGCCTCCAGTTCACGGAACTGGGCAAGGTCCGTACGCAACTGCCCGGCCACCTGTTTCATGGCCTTGATCTGGGCGTTGCCGCCCACGCGCGACACGGAGAGACCGGCGTTGATGGCCGGGCGGAATCCCGAGTAGAACAGGCTCGACTCCAGATAGATCTGGCCGTCGGTGATGGAAATGACATTGGTCGGTATATACGCGGAAATGTCGCCCGCCTGGGTCTCGATGATGGGAAGCGCGGTGAGCGATCCGCCGCCAAGCTTTTCGTTCAGTTTCGCCGCGCGTTCCAGAAGCCGGGAATGGAGGTAAAACACATCTCCCGGGTACGCCTCGCGTCCGGGCGGGCGTCTCAGGATGAGTGCAACCTGACGCCAGCTCTGGGCATGCTTCGAAAGATCGTCGTAAATGATGAGCGCGTGCTGCCCGCGGTCGCGGAAATATTCGCCGATCGCCGCGCCCGAGAACGGCGCGATATACTGCATGGGCGCCGGGTCGGATGCGCCGGACACCACCACCGTGGTATACTCCATGGCTCCCGCGTCTTCCAGCGATGCCACCACCTTCGCCACCGTGGACATTTTCTGTCCGATGGCGACATAGATGCATTTCACGTTTCCGCCGCGCTGATTGATGATGGTATCGATGGCGATGGCGGTCTTTCCGGTCTGACGGTCGCCGATGATGAGTTCGCGCTGGCCGCGCCCGATGGGAACCATGGCGTCGATGGACTTGATACCGGTCTGGAGCGGCTCTTTCACCGGCTGACGCTCCACCACGCCGGGCGCCTTGATATCCACCGGCTGGAACAGGCTGCTCTCGATTTTCCCCTTGCCGTCGATGGGTTGCCCCAGAGGATTCACCACCCGGCCCAGCAACTCTTCGCCAACCGGCACGGACATGACCCGGTTGGTCCGCTTGGCCGTGTCACCTTCCCGGACGAGCGTGTCGCTCCCGAAAAGAATGCACCCGACATTCCCCTCCTCGAGGTTCATCGCCATTCCGAACACCCCGTTGGGAAATTCGATAAGTTCCGAATACAGGCAGTTATTGAGGCCGTACACCCGCGCGACACCGTCGCCAACCTGGATAACCGTGCCGACTTCCTCGACACTGAGCGAGATCTGAAACTCCTCGATCTCTCGCCGTATAACCGAACTGATTTCCTCAGGTCTTATATTCATAAACGGATTTCGGCCTCCTGATTGATTTTAGCTTTACACCCCTGTGCCACGTCAAACATCTGCATACCGTGGGACGCTGTGCACCCGTATTCGGAATGGCTCGCCGCCGGAACACCCGCATTTCTCAATGTCACGGCGCGGGACGTCCCCGAGGTCAGCCCTTGGACAACAAATCTTCCAGTTGCCCGCGTATACTCATGTCGACACGCTTCCCCTCGCCCTCGAGAATGAATCCCCCGATGATGGAAGAATCAAAATGACGCTCGACAAACACGTTCTTGCCGAAAAACTGCCCGACCCGCCGGGTCACACCCTCAATTTGGGAAACCGAGGCGTCCGGAACGGTGATGAGATGCACCCGGATGCGGTTCAGAATCTTGTCCGCGATAAAGTGCAACTCCCGGGAGACGTTGACAAGGATATCCTCGCGATTCTGACGGATGAGAATGTTCAACAGTTCGTGCGTATAGTTGGAAAAGCCGCCTTTTTGGACCAAACCACGCACCATATCCAACTTTCGCTCCCGAGGAACCGCCGGTGAGGTAAGGAATTCCGCGATATCGGCGTTCGCCCGGATGGTATCGGCAATGAACTGCATTTCCGCCGCGAGATTCAGAATGGCGTCGCTCTTCATCTTCCCGGTGAGGAATATCTTGGCGTACCGTCTGGCAATCTTTGTTTTGTCGTTCATGAATGAAATGCTCCGGTTCGTTTCCGGACCGCGGTATTACCGGTCGCCGGTTACACTCCCATGTTCCTGAAGCTCTTTTCGAGCAGATCACGGTGGTCATCTTCCCGTATTTCACGGTCGAGCACCTTTTCCGACAGGGAGATCGCCATGGACAAGACATCCTTGCGGAGTTCCCGTTTGATACGGGCGGACTCTTCCGTCAACTCGTTTCTGGTCGAGTCGACGATCTCCTGCGCTTTCTCGCGGGCTTCCCGGATAAGTTCACGACTCTCGTCGGAAGCGGCGGAAATGGCCCGGTCCACGATTTCGTTGGCTTTCGTGCGGGCTTCGCGGATGATCTGTTCCTCGTCGAGGGCGATCTTCCGGGAACGTTTCTTGTTCTCCTCCGCCAAGCGAAGAGACTCGGCAATCGTTTTCGTCCGCTCGTCAAGGTATTTGAGCAAGGGCTTGAACAAAATCGCCCGCAAGAGAATCACCAGGAGGACGAAGTTCAACATGGTTAACAGCATTGTTGCGTTGATACTGATCATGGCGTTACTCCGGCTTTGACGAAACATACTGGGGCAAAGGCGTCATACGGGGGAACAGTCTTCCCGTGGTTCCTGTATCACGGCGAAACCGCAGGGATGCGGCCATTCTCTCCCAAACCTCTATTTCACTACGAACAGCAGCAAAAGAGAGATCACCAGAGCATAGATTCCCACCGACTCGGTCACCGCCTGCCCGATAAGCATGGTTCGCGTGATGACAGGAGCGAGTTCAGGATTCCGCGAAACGGATTCGCAGGCCTTTCCCGCGGCATACCCTTCACCGGTGCCCGCGCCAATCGCGCCTATTCCCATGCACAGGCCCGCGCCCAGATAACGAGCGAAATCGACGATACTTCCTTCAATAGCCATGAATTCATACCTCCATGTTATTACTTGACCAGAAAAAGAAGGAGAATTGCGACAATCAGAGAGAAAACCGCTACGGATTGTTCCACCGCCTGCCCGAGAAGCATGATACGAAGAAGTATGCTGCTTGACTCCGCCTTGCGCGCAATCCCTGTAACCGCTCGGGCAGTGATGTATCCGGAAAACGACCCCACGCCGACCGCACCAAAACCCATGGAAACCCCGGCCCCGAGAATCGCCCCAATGACTCCGATATTCGAACTGGACGGCGTCATGAAAAGAAGGATCATGGAAATCATCAACGCAAATATGGCCCCTGTCTGGGAAATGGCTTGCCCCACCAGAGTGGTCAGGATGATGGAACTGCTCATTCGCGGTTGACGGGCGATTGCCTCACATGCCGATGCGCCCGCCATTCCACATCCCAGTCCCGCTCCGATTCCACCGATGCCCATGCAGATGCCCGCTATAAAATACGCGGCCACAAAAGAGGGCATGCCTTCCGATGGAACGACGAACAAAAGCAGAATCGAAACAAGGAGG
Organism: uncultured bacterium; assembly: GCA_964426865.1. Lineage (GTDB taxonomy): Bacteria > Latescibacterota > Latescibacteria > Latescibacterales > Latescibacteraceae > JAWLHT01. The sequence continues at coordinate 9,944 of CAYRTQ010000006.1, read as the reverse complement.
CCGAAAATCCCCGAGGTTTCGGTCACCGCCTGTCCAATGAGCATCATCCGCAGGGTTTCCGACGAAGCACGCGGCTGCCTTGCTATGGCTTCAGCCGCTTTCCCGGCGGCATATCCCTCACTGACGCCACATCCTGACGCCCCGATTGCGACTGCCAGAGCGGCTCCCAAATACTTTGCCACAAGAATCCAGTCCACGGGTCAGTTCTCCGAAATGGCAACCGCAATATATGTCATGGAAAGCATGGTAAACACGAACGCCTGAATCGTACCGACAAAAAGACCGAAAAACAGATTCAGTCCGATCGGAAGCACCGTATATTTCACCAGATAAGAAATCACGAGAATGATGATGGCGCCGCCGCTGATATTCCCGAACAGACGGAAACTGAGAGATACTCCCTTCGCCACCTCGCCGATGACATTCAAGGGAAACATGATAAAGAACGGCTGAAAATATTCCTTGACATAATGTTTGATTCCCTTGATCCGTATGGCCTCGAAATGCACGATGAGAAGCACGATCAGCATGAGACCCAACGGAACATTTATATCGGAAGTCGGCTCTTTGAAGGTGGGGATGATGCTGATGGTGTTGGAAAACCAAATGAAGAAGAAGAGGGATACCAGCGTGGGTATATGCAGGTCGGCATGTTTTCCGAGGGTTTCCCGGATGATACCGGAAAAGAAGTCCACCACTATCTCGACGAACCCCTGCAATTTCCCCGGAACCTTCCGTATGGTAAGCGCCACCAGGGTAGCGCCGAACAGCAGGATAAAGTCTACCGCCAGGGTCATCTTCATCGTTTCGACGTCGACCTGCCAGAACGCTCCCTGGCCCGCCGGAATACCGGGTATCCGGTCCAGCGGCGCCTTTTCCACCTTCCCGATCTGTTCGAGTTCCATTCCATACCGCTCGAACACCAGGGGACCAACCCGGAACCACTCCTGCGCCTCCTGTTTGGAATTCGGGCCAATCGCCTGAAAGATGAAGAGCACGGCCACTTCCAAAACAACAAACGCAAGAATCAGGTTCAGAACCTTTTTCCCGCTCATGGAACCTAACCCTTATCCCTTTTCCCGTTCAACACCTGCATCAGAATCCTCTCCCCGACCAGAACCGCCTGGATGGAGAGCAGCCCGGCAAACACGGCCATGATATTGTAGTTGGTGCGGGTCGCAATGAGCGCCAGCGAGACGAACAATATTGCATACCGAAAGGAATAGCGTAACATGATAAACTTTTTCGCCGGCCCGGGACTTTTGTCCGCCATCCCGAACAGATCGGCTGTCATGAGCTGGAAATTGACAACGCTGAGAAGAGCGCCGAAAATATAACCAATCCCCACGGAGGGATGCCACAAAAAAAAACAAAGAAGGCCAATGGCTCCACCGAAAAGCAAAGCCTTGGCCTGTGTTTTTCGCACGAACGTCCGGATTTCTCCGGCTGCCCCCGTATTATCCATGACGCGGAACCTTATTTCTGCACGGGCTTTTCATCCACGGAACCATTTCCCGTACGGTCACCGCTACGGCAGTTACCCGAAAACAGGGCGCCTTCCTCGATGATGAGCAGCTTGGCGGTCAGGTCGCCTTCCAGACGGGAGGTGCTCTCCAGAGTCACCTTGTTCTGCGCAATCACGTTCCCCTTGATGATCCCGCCGATGATGGCGTTCTTGACCTTCAGCGTGACATCGATCAGCTCGCCCGTGGACCCCACGATCAGCGTGTCGCTCGTGGCAAGCGTCCCCTTGAAGGAACCGTCGATGCGCAGACTCTGCGTCACTTCCATGCTCCCTTCGATACGGGTTCCCTTGCCGATGATCGTGTTCATGGCTCCTTCGGGCTCGTTATTCCTCGCCATGTCCTCTCCCCCGGTATAATAAAGAAATTCCTGATTATGCGCGCCACGGCCACGCACTGCATACTGAAAAGCGCCAAAGCACCAGGGAAAATGTCGCGACAAACGCTTCAGGTGTCAATACCTATTTCCCCTTTTTTAATTCTTTTTCTGACTTCCGGCTCCTGTATTCCTATTTCTTCTTCGCGAGATTCGTTCCCGGATTGGGCGGGAGAACATCGAGAGGATTCACCGGTTTCCCCTTGAAATACATGGCGAAATGAAGATGAGCGCCGGTCGATGCGCCTCCGGCGCCGCCATATATGGCGATGGGCTGTCCCTTGCGGACCATATCGCCATACTTTACCAACAGCAGCTTGTTGTGCCCGTACCGGGTTTCCCAGCCGTTTTCGTGGTCGATGGCGACCGCTATGCCCAAGGTCTCATCCGATCCCGCGAAAGTCACCCGTCCATCCGCCACCGCGACAACGCTGGATTTGGCGTTCGCCACGATATCGATGCCCTGGTGCATTTCCTTCACGGAGCCGTTCCCCCGGAACCGGTCGCTCAGTATCCCTCCGCTCACCGGCCAGATGCTGGGCTTCTTCCGCATCGCCGATTCCTGACGAGCGATGGCCTGCTCGATCTCGTCACGCCCGCCGGTCTCCCCGGATGCCGAGGCCAGGGACGAGGTATCGGCGGAGACGGTCGCGGGATCGATCTCCGGCGCTTTCGGAAGCTCGATATCTCCTCCCAGGAGGTCCCGCAACATGGTCTCATTCCGCTGGAAACGCTCCATCCGCGCCATGACGTCGCCCAGCTTCCGGGTAGCCTCCAGAAGCCGCGCATTGCTGCTCTGGTAATGCTTCATCCGGGCATACACGACGCCGAGTGAAAGGGTCGAGACGATCCCGGTCAGCAGCAATACCGAGCACAATCCCAAGAGAATCTTGAGCCGTAAGAAGTTACGGGTTGTTAGCCGCCACTTCTTCACCCCGGCCCCATCCTCTGGGATGATCATGATGGAAATCCACTTTGCTCTTTTTTCTTCCGCCACAGCAGCTCCCTGTCTTTCTCAGCCGGAAGACAGTAAGATAGATACTTTTCCCCGTCAAGTCAAAAGATTTTCCGGACAACGATTTAATCGCGAGCCTTCCCCATGATGTCCAGGACGGCGGCGCGTATTTTACGGTAGCTGTCCTCCAGCGCCTCGCTGATGACCTTGGTCCCGCCGATGACCGGCATGAAGTTGGTGTCGCCGTTCCAGCGGGGAACGAGATGGAGATGAAGATGATCGGCGATCCCCGCGCCAGCCGAGCGCCCCAGGTTCATTCCCATATTGAATCCGTCCGGGCGCATGGTGTTCCCGATGGCCTCCGCCGCGATCCCGGCCAGATTGAACATCTCCAGGCGGGTTTCGGCGTTGAGGTCCGCCAGCCGCGAGGTATGGAGATAGGGCACCACCATGAGATGGCCGTTGTTATAGGGAAACGCGTTCATGATCATATAGCAGAAATCGCCGCGAACCACGATGAAATTCCGTTCGTCATCATTTTCCTTCGGCTTGACGCAGAAAATGCATCCCTCCTCCTTGCCGCCGATACCATCGATGTACTTCATGCGCCAGGGAGCCCACAGCTTCTCGAACCCGCAATTTTCGTCGTTGTTCACGGTCATCGCATCACCGCTATCTTTCCCTTGTGTTCGCCGTAGCCGTCAAGTTTCACCGAATAGTAATAGATTCCCGGAGCCACCGAATCCCCGGTAAAATTGGTGCCGTCCCAGTTGGGAGCCCCGATGCGGTCGCGATAGCTCCCCGCGGCGGAAATCACTTCCTCGATGGTTTTCACATTCTCCCCCGTAAAATTGTATATCCGGACAGTGATCCGTTTTCCCGCCGCGGGGACATCCACCGGGAAATAGAGCCGGACGCCGCCCGAGGCGAACCGCACCGGCTGCGGATAGGGGGTATAGGTCTGGAAAGCCGACACCGTCGGCCCCGTCCCGGACAGTCCCGACGCCGCGAAGGCATCGATCAGTCCCCATCCCGCCAGCGAGTCCGCTCCGGCGGGAATGGCGGTCACCCGCAGGGAGTCATAGAGCGCCGCGGGATTCCACTCCGGATGCACCTGGAGCAGGAGCGCCGCCGCTCCGCTCACCGCCGGCGCGGAGAAGGACGTGCCCCGTCCGGTGGTATACCCGCTCCCCGCGGGATTGGCCATCACGACATTCTCCCCGAGCGCCACGAAGTCCGGCTTCTTCCGGTTGTCGGGGGTCGGCCCCCGCGAACTGAAACCGGACACCACGGGCTGGAGATCATTGTCGAGATACACCGATCCCACCGCGATCACCCGCTTGCCGTCCGCCGGAGTGACCACGTAATACCAGGAATTGTCCCCCTCGTTCCCGGCGGAGTTCACCACCACGATTCCCTTCGCCACCGCGATGTCGGCGGCGATGGAGGTGATCGCGGTCTGTCCGTTCAGGTCGGAGTAGGTGTATCCGGTCCCGTCGGAGAAGGTTGTGTACCCGAGGGAAGACTGCACCACATCCGCACCCAGACTGTCCGCCCATTCCAGCCCGGCCACCCAGTAATCCTCCTCCACCCTGGAGTCGTCCGAATCGGAAGAACCGATGATCTCGGTGCGGGCCAGCAGGTAGGTGGCGTGGGGCGCGACCCCGATCATTTTCCCCCGGTCGAGCGCGGCCATGATGGAAAGCACCTTGGATCCGTGGTCATCGCCGCTCACGTTCGCGTTGCGATCCAGAAAATCCCAAGTTTCCGCGACCCGGAGACTGTCAAACGCCGGGTGATTGAGATTGTCGAACCCGCTGTCCAGTATCCCGATGCGGACGCCGTCGCCGAAATATCCCAGGCCCTGGAGCTTGATCGCTCCCACGGTGCTGAGCTGGTCGAAAGAGTCTCCATAGGAGAGGTCCGCAGGCTTTCCCCGGGTTCCCGAGGGGAGCGCTGGACCCGTCGCGGGTTCCGGAGACCGGGTGAACCGGGTTACGGGGCGCACGTCCTTCACGAATGGAAGAGCTTTCACTTTCGATATCGCGCTCTCGTCCAGATCGGCGGAAACCCCGTTGAAATACCGGCTCACCGTACGAACGCTCCCGGCGATTCCGGTCACCGCCGAGATATAGGCGGGATTCACCGGCACATCGCGTTCGTCAAAAATGGCGTCGCCCATCACACGGGCGCGACGTCCCTGATTCTTGGGTTCATCGGGGGAAGCGATTTTCGCGGCCACGGCGCGGGACACATCCATTCCCCCGCGATCCGTGAAAAACACCCAGCAGGGCGCGGTTTCCGCACAAGCCGTTCCCGCGGCGAACAGCAGCAAAAAAAGGAATGGAGTGAATACAGTTCGGTTCATCGCCCCTCTTTCAGGTGTGATGATTCTTCTGCGAGTTATTAACCCAAAAATCTTTAAAAACAAATGGAAACCATGCGGAGTTCCATTCAAATACTCCGGTACGCGTCTCGCCGATGTTTCACGGCGAGAATGGTTACACACTTTTCGGAAGTATCAATTTCATAAAGAACTCGATAATCTCTCACTCGAATCCGATATGTCCCATAGGCGCCGGACAATTTCGCCACATGAAGCGGATACGGGTTCGAGGCAAGTTCCCCTATATGCTGTAAGATCAATTCAGCATTGGCAGCGGGAATTTCTTGCATATCCTTCAATACCGAGGGCTTTAACAAAAGATGGTATTATCCACGTGTTGAAAGCCTCTTTTTAAATTCTTCTAATGTAATGGGAATCTCATTTTTACGCTCTGCAATGACTGTTAGATCGTGTAAATCTTCCAGCAGACGTTCGTATTCAGCGATAGGAAGAATCACATCGGTTTTCTTCCCCTTGGAATCAAAAATATACCGTTCTTTTGATGTTTTCATATTGCCCCCGTCGCATACAGCGGAAATCAAACCGAATTGCATAAATCCATAAAAGCCAACCGCATCCCCCTCACTTCCGCATGTCCACCACGTTCACTCCCTGGGGCGTCTTGAACGTGAACACGCTGTCCGGGATTTTGCCGTTGATCGCCACGTCGGTGAGAGTCGAGGTGGTACAATCGCCATTGGGATACTTCTCCACCGTTTTCACCGGGAAATTCAGGGCGCGGTCCACCCACACGGTGACATCGGCCTCATTGGCGGAGGGCGCGGCGAGCCGCACCACATCGGTTGGACGCCCATCGACCGCCTCATGGCCGGTCACGGTCGCGGTACGCCCGGAATAGCGCCGGAAAATGGTCTGCGGGGAGGGATACTCGGCGTCGCTGTCCTTCGCCGAACTGATGACCACCTGCTTGTTCTTGGGAGTGTAGGTCCAGACCGATTTGCCGTCGACCACGATGGTCTGGGCGGGATACTCCACCCGGAGCTTGTTGGGGTCTTTCAGCTTGATGGTTCCCGTGAGACGCATGGTGCGGTCCGCCGCTTTCCAGGTGTGCTCACGATCGAAAGAGCAGGAGAGGGACTCGATCTTGTCAAGCCGGGTCTTCACCTTCGCAACGATGTCCGACGCGTTCTGGGCCGAAACGCCGGGAACCGCCGCGGTCACCGAAAGAACGGCCGCCGCGGTCAAAATGTAAAAGAAATGCCGTGCCGCTGAAAACTTCATAAACCTTCCGCCTCCATATCGTCCAGATATTTATCGTCCACCATGACCTCACGGGCCTTGGAACCGTCGTACGGGGAAACGATGCCCGCGGTCTCCAACTGGTCGATCAGCCTCGCCGCGCGGGCGTACCCGATCTTCAACCGTCGCTGGAGCAGGCTCACCGATCCCTGATTGTGCCGCACCACGAGACGGGCCGCCTCCCAGAACAGGCTGTCGCGGGAGTGGAGATCGCGCATGCCGCCGAAGCCGCCCTCTTCCTCTCCGCCCTCCTCGGTTTCCTCGAACATCTGCTCCGTGATGGTCTCCACATGTTCGCTCCCCTGCTGCGCCACGAAGTCCACCATCCGCTGACTTTCCTCGTTCGAGATGAACGCCCCGTGGAGACGCACCGGTTCCGGCTTACCCGCCTGGAGAAAGAGCATATCCCCCATGCCCAGGAGCTTGTCGGCGCCGTTCTGGTCCAGGATGATGCGGGAGTTGGCCGCCTGCATGACCTTGAACGCGATGCGCGAGGGAAAGTTCGCTTTGATGAGACCGGTGATGACATCGGCGGAGGGCCGCTGCGTGGCGAGCACCAGATGCATGCCCACCGCCCGCGCCATCTGGGCCAGACGGGCGATGGATTCCTCGATTTCGTTCGAGGCCACCACCATGAGGTCCGCGAATTCATCTATTATGATGACAATATACGGTAAAAGTTTCGGCTTTTCCGCACCTTTGTTGTCCGGAAGCGCACGAACCTTCTTGTTGTACTGATTGATGTCCCGGACTCCGAGAGAGGCGAGCAGACGGTAGCGCCCCTCCATCTCACGAACCGCCCACTTGAGCGCGTCGGAGGCCCGCTTGGGATCGGTGATGACCGGGGTGAGCAGGTGGGGAATGGAATTGTAGATGCTCAGCTCCACCACCTTGGGGTCCACCATGATGACTTTCACCCGGTCCGGGGTGGCTTTCATGAGGATGCTGGCGATGAGGGCGTTTATGCACACGCTCTTGCCCGAGCCGGTGGACCCGGCGATGAGCAGATGCGGCATTTTCTCCAGGTCGGCGACGATCGGTTCGCCCGAGGTGCTCTTTCCGATGGCGAGAATGAGCGATTGCTCCGAGGTGGCAAACGACTCGGATTCCACCACATCCCGCATGCACACCATGGAGCGGGTCTTATTGGGAACCTCTATTCCGATGGCCGCCTTGCCGGGAATGGGAGCGAGAATGCGAATGCCGCCCCGGGACTTGAGCGCCATCGCCAGATCGTCGGAAAGGTTCACCACCCGTCCGACCTTGATTCCCGGCGCCAGAGTGAGCTCGTAGCGGGTGACGATGGGTCCCGGGGTGATCTGGCGGACATCGGACTCGATGTTGAAATACCGCAGGCACTCCACGATTTGTTTGGCCTTCTCCAGCATGTCCTCGCGGGTTTCCGAGGGAGCGTCCACCGGCGGCTCGTCGAGAAGATCCGGGCCGGGCAGGACATAGGCGACCGGCGCGGCGACATCCCGCATCATCATTTCCTCATCCCCGGACGGGTCCGCCTTGCGGCGCAACGCGGATTCCCGGGGATTCACGATGGTGGGCTGAATGGAAGGCAGGGACGACGGGTCCGTTTCATCCTCGGCATCCTCCTCCAACGGGGTCAGGAAGGGGTCCTCTCCGTCCTCGTACTCCTCACCCTCGGCATCCTCGACATCCTCACCCGCGGGTACTTTCATCCTTTCTTTCCCGCTGCCGCGCTTCTCGCGCCTGGGGGCCTTCTTCTCGCGAGGCCGACGAGCGTACGCCACCGCGGCATCCACGAGGGAGGAGAACTTGATGGTGGTGGTGAGCACCAGGGTGACCAGCATGGAGCCGATGGAAATCAGGTAGGCCCCGGCCTTTCCGAGCCAGGTGACCAGGTATCCGGCGGTGACTCCGCCCACCACGCCGCCATAGTGAAAGGCCGGAACGGCAAGGGTGTTCCCCGACCCGGTGTCCATCACCAGGGACAAAAGAAGCGGCGCGAACATCCCGAATACCAGGAGAAGAATGGCGGGCTTGAATATGAGCCAGTATGAACGGTGCATGAACAGCACCACCGCGGAAAGCAGGAACAGGCCGAGCAGGGCATAACTGGTGTATCCGAACGTGGTGAACAGCAGCCAGGAGGAAAACGCGCCCAGCCATCCGCCCCGGTTCAGGGTCGGCTGGCCATACTGACGCGAGGAATTGGGCCAGTCCAGCGGATTGTGGGTGATGAGCGCCACCAGGAGAAAAATGGAGCACAGGATGAGAAGGATGCCCAGCACCTCCCTCGCGCGGCTTTTCTCCGATCCGGCATCCCTCGACGGCTTCCTGTTCATTTTCCCCCGCAATTCCTTCACTTCCGTTTCTTCCTGTGCAACCGTTAAATATAGCATGCGGGGGAAAGGAGTCAAAGGGAAATGAGGAGGGCAAAAATCTATAAAATGCTTGAACCACCCACCTGATGTGTATATATTCCTGCGATACGCCCCACCCACCCGGAGAATCCAGCATGTCCGCGCCCAACTCAGTTCTTGAACTCGTGGAACGCTTTCATCGCAATAGAGAGGACTATCGCTCAGGAGGTTACAAGGAAGCCCAGATCAGGAAGGAATTCATCGACCCCTTCTTCAAGGCGCTGGGCTGGGACATGGACAACGAGCAGGGCTGGGCTGAAGCCTACAAAGAGGTCATCCACGAGGATTCCATCAAGATCGGGAACAACCCCGAAGCCCCGGATTACTGTTTCCGCATCGGCGGCGCGCGCAAGTTCTTCCTCGAAGCAAAGAAACCATCGGTGGATATAAAGAACGACACACACCCCGCATACCAGCTGCGCCGCTATGCGTGGTCGTCCAAGCTCCCCTTGAGCATCCTGACCGATTTCGAGGAATTCGCAATATACGACTGCCGTATCAAACCCGCCAGCACGGATGGCGCGAGTATCGCACGCATCAAGTATTTCACATACGACCAATACCCGGTTATCTGGGATGAAATCGCGTCCGTTTTTTCCAAAGACGCCGTGCTCAAGGGCTCCTTCGACCGTTATGCGGAAACTACTCGGGGAAAGAAAGGCACCGCCGAGGTCGATGCCGCCTTTCTCGACGAGATCGAATCCTGGCGGGATGAACTCGCCCGCAATATCGCCCTCCGTAACCCGAGCCTGAAACGCCGCGACCTCAATTTCGCCGTCCAGCGCACCATAGACCGTATCATTTTCCTCCGAATCTGCGAGGACCGCAGCATCGAGGAATACCAAACCCTCCAATCCCTCCAGAATGGAACCGGCGTCTATCCCCGGCTCTGCCATCTCTTCCAACGGGCCGACCAGCGATACAATTCCGGCCTCTTCCATTTTCACCCGGAAAAAGGCGAAGCCGAACCGCCCGACGAGCTTTCCCTCTCCCTGCACATCGACGACAAGCCCCTCAAGGCCATTCTCAAGCGCCTCTACTATCCCGA
>CAYRTQ010000005.1:23389-33147 GCA_964426865.1 uncultured bacterium | reverse complement strand
CCCGCCGTCGCCGCTGTCCCGATGGCTCCAGAAGTACTCTTCGGTCGCGCCCTTCATGGAGATGCGGCTGTGTCCCGAGGGCATCCACAGGATCAGGCCCGCCTGACTCTCGTAGAAATCCTGGAAGGACATGATCAGGTCGCGGAACTCCCCGGTCAGCCGCTGCCAGCTTCCCGGTTTCCCGGAATCATATTCCCTCACCGGTTCTTTTCCGAGCGACCCCTCGGCGGTGAGGAACTCGCACACCAATTGCGGCGCGGGAGAGCCGGACGATACCTTGTCCACGCGCACCCAGGCGGAAAGACGGTAATGTCCCGCCTCCCGCATGGGACGGACATCCGATTCCGCCAGACGATCTCCGGCGCGCTGGCTCCCCCGGAAAGAGAGCGCGGCCCGTCCGGTTCTGACCCGGTCCGCGGATTGCACCCTCGTTACCGCGCCCGTCTTCGAGACCGCGCGCCAGCCCTCTGTCCCGGATTCGAAATCCCAGGAAACGGTCTGGGCGATGGATGGCTCGGAGAGCGAGGCAAGGAGAAGGGCGGTGGTGATTTGCAGCGAGGCGCGAACGATACGATTCATGGACGGCTCCCGAAGAATGCATGGAATCGTTGATGGTGGAATGGGGCGTTCTCTTTTTGAAAATAACGAGTTGAGGGGGGAGGGGCAAAGGAAATAAACGTATGAACCGGCAATGCGAACGGCGGCGGGATGAATTCATGACGATTTCGGGTTTGCCTCGCGGACCGGCAGGGGTTTTCCACTTGACAGGATCGCGATATTTGATCTTAATTCACATACGGCAAAGGCGGCGGCGTATGTTGTCCCCGGCATGATGCACTCATTCCGGAGATTGTCTTTGCGCAGCCGGGGGCGCTGTCATGCACGGGAAACGGACGATTGGAATAGCCATGAGAAAATGCGCTGGAGTCTGCATCGCGATCATGTCCGCCGGGGTGTTCGGATGCGCCGGAGGCGGGCACGGAGGTTTGACCATCCAAGGCGGAGAGCCGGTCCTCTACGAATGCGAGAGCGGGAAGCGGATCGTGGCGCGATACTATGCGCTTTCCGATGGCAGCCTTCGCTTTGTAAAGCTGCGGATGCCCGATGACGGGGAATACACCCTGCCGAACGTTGTTTCCGCGTCGGGCGCACGGTACACGGACGACCGCGAGTTGGTCTGGTGGATCAAGGGCGATTCCGCGTTCGTGGAAACCCGCGACCAGAACGGGGAATGGCGGATCACGACCCGGAACTGCGGAGTGATTCGGGAGAAGGGGAAAGGGAAGGATTGAACAGGCGGGATGTGATTGAATGCGGGATGCCTGTCTGAACCGGTGATTCGCGTGATTGAAATGATGAAATGCTGATGAAAGCATGATTTATCATCATCTTTTATCATTTTTTATCACGCGAATCACCGGTTCAGACAATCTTTGAAAAGATTGCCGGAAGACCGGGAGAAAAGAGATCACATCATGGCCGATGAATCCACCTTCGCGCGCAAGGCGTTCGGTGATATCGCGTCCCGCGCTCGCCGACTACACGGATACCGTCCTGTTCGGGGATATCCGGAAGCGCCCCGGACTCTCCAAACGCGATCGGAGCCTGATCATGGTCGCCACGTTGGTCTCGCTCTACCGTACGAACGAGCTGCCGTTTCACGTGAAGAAGGCGCTCGACAACGGCATCAGCCGGGAAGAGCTGATCGAACTGATCACCCATCTCGCGTTCTATTCCGGCTGGCCGATGGCGAATACGGCGGTGAGTATTGCGAGGCGGGTGTTTGAGGAGAAATTCGGAAAAGAAGGCTGATTACAATTCATTCCAAATATTACAGGACTCATCTGATCAGCAAGTCTCTTCAAAGCATATGCCTTGACGATTTTTCAGGATGAGCAGAGGATTTCGTGGATTGGAAGGAATGTGAATATTTGGCTTGCGCGCTGAATGAGGAATGATTTATTTGGAATATGAATATAGTGACATGGGAGAGATCATAACGATTTGAGATGAGCGACCATGAAACATCTGCGTGTTTATGTGGATACTTCCGTGTTTGGAGGATGTCTCGATCAGGAGTTCGCCGTGTGGTCGAATGCCCTCATGGACGATTTTCGATCCGGTCGCTTTGCCCTCGTGGTATCTGATGTGACGGCGGGTGAAATCGCCATGGCTCCGGAGCCGATTCGGGATATTTTCTCGGATTTTATGGAGATTGCCGAGAGCCTGCCGGTCACTGAAGAATCTCTCGAACTGCTTCAGGCTTACGAGGCGCATGGTATTCTCGGGCAGAAATTTCGAAATGACATGCTTCACATCGCGATCGCGACGATTGCCGAGGTCGACGTAGTGGTAAGCTGGAATTTCAAACACATTGTACGATTGGAAAAAATTCGGTTTTTCAACGGTGTCAATCTTGAACTTGGATACAAGCCACTGTCAATTTATTCCCCCAGAGAGGTGGCGACCTATGGAAAAGAAAACTGATATTCACGCGGTGGAAATCGTCCGTCATATACGGGATCAACAGGCGAAGCAAACCCAGGGAAAATCGAACGAGGAAATTATTGAATTCTTTCGGAAAGCCGCTGAAAAGACCAAAAAGTATGGCCAAATTGATAGAAAGCGACACACCGGCTGATAATTTTAGAGCGTATTCATAAATAAGGATATAGCCTTCTCTGGGAATGCAGCCCCCTACAACACACCCCGTTCGTACTCCGTACGAGCGGGGACCCCGCGCCCTCCGGGCCACCTTCCCCCGGAGGGGGCAGGAAAAGCATGGGGCGCTGCGACTTCCCTTGCCCCCTCCGGGGGTAAACGCAGTTCCCGCGGAGCGGCAAGGGAACGAGGGTTAGGGGCCGGGATCTCACGAATCATACGATTTCTATATTTATGGATAGGCTCTAAAAGTCTTCAAATGTATCTCGGTCCCGTTCACGTAGTTATCCGCTGTTTTCCCGCCCCTCCACCCATGTGAAGGGGCGGGCTTTTTTTGTCGTCTATTTCTCCGCCTCCACCTCCAGCAGATTCAAAAACAACCTCTTCCCCACCGCCGACTGGGGCCTCTGGGATTTCATCTCACCCAGCAGGTCCAGCGTGGAAAGGAATATCTGGCCGTCGGCGAAGGGCACCCGCACCACGGAGGCGAGGATTTCTCCCCGGTGTTCCCCGGCGAGCGCGACGATGGGTTCCGTGCCCAGCCAGCTCATGTGCAGGCCCCAGACCGCTTTTTCGTAGAAGTTCTGGTATTCCCAGCCCATGGCCTGGGCCTCGGGCAGTCCGGCGAGGAAGGGGCTCTTCCCGACAAAGAGCCGTCCGCGTGCGCCCCAGTCCATTTTCCCCCAATACTGGATTGCCTGGAAGGAATAGATGCTGTCCATCTTTTCGGCCCATTTGTCCGCGCTGTCGAGAACGATGAGCCGCGCGCCGTTGGAGACCCGCTCCATGATGGGCTGGTAGAGGGAATTGAGCATGCGGGGGCTGCACGGCCCCAGGATGATGTACTCGATATCCGGACCCTTGGGATCGAACTGCGGGAGGGTGATGCCCCGGGTTTCCTTGAGGAAGGCGTTGACCGTCCCGGTGGTGTCGATGACCGCGCCGCGTCCCCGGAGACCCGGGCCGGTGCGGTAGTCCGCCACGTAGATTTCGTCATGGCCGAGCGCGTTCACCCCGGAAGCGGCGGTGAGACGGGCTTTCACCGTGTAATACCCGGGAATGTCCATCGCGGGGAGCTGCACCCCGGCGGTGAGCGGCTGACCGTATTCCTCGCCGCCGAGCACGGTGACCGGGAAGCTCTTCGCGAACACGGACTTGCCTTCGGGATCGGTCATTTCCACTTCCAGCGTGTGCGGGCCTTTCAGGTTTTTCTCGTTGATGAGGAAGAAATCGGCGATGCTCGTTCCGCCCCTGGCGAGCACTTTGGTCCGCAGTTTCACCGCCACATAGAGCGGCTGGGAATAGTATTGCAGGATGGCGGGATCGGCGGTCGGGTTGCGGAAGATATCGGCGATGTCGGTATGGGTGGCCTCGGATGCCCAACCGTTGCAGTTGTAGGCATCGGCGAAATTGGACATGCGCACGTTTTCCAGGATGCGGCCGTGGAAATAGTGCAGGTTCTTCCCGAGCGCCAGGGTGAGCGCGTCCACATCGGGGAATGCCGCGCGGAAGCCGGACTGGTCGAGGAAACGGTTATACGTGTTGTACCAGTCCACGATTTCCGCCTCGCGCCAGCCGGTGATTCCCTTGCGTTCCACTTCCTCCTTGATTTTCTGGAGACGGACCGGGGTGCCGAACGCGCCCTCCTCGCCCCAGAAGATGATCTCGTCGCGGGGGACCGCGGGCAGGGAGTCGTGATCGGCGATGGTATACCGCAGGTAGTAATTGGGATTACGATAATAGTAATCCATGTAGCCCGCCTGGGGATTCCAGTGGTGCTGATCCCACCAGCCGAAATAACGGAAGGTGGGGTCGAACGGCCGGTAGTGGAGCTTGACCGGGTCTTTCGCCAGACGCTCGTTGCCGGAATAGGAACGGTTGCGGTCGCTGTTGTAGGTGGCGATGCGTGAGGGATCGAGCTTGTACATCATCCTCATGTTGGCTTCGTCGTCGGAGTCCGGGTCCTCGCGGGCTTCGTTCTTGAGGTTGTATATGATCAGGGAGGGATAGGAGCGGTCGCGGACAAGCATGCGGCGCAGCTTTTCCCTGCGGAGGATCTTGGCGGACTCGTCCGGTCCGGGCATGCAGCGGTAGCCGCCCGGTTCCTCGTAGGTGAGCACGCCGGCCTCGTCGCAGAGTTCCATGACCATGTTCTGGCCGATGGCGCGGTGGAAGAGCATCATGTTGAAACCGAGATGCAGGGTCATCTCCACATCACGGCGCGCCAGGTCCGGGGTGGGGCACATGCCGTTGATGGCCCAGCAACCGCGGGTCATGGCGGCGAAGATGAAAGTCCGCTTGCCGTTCAGGTAGAACCGCGGGTCGCCGTTCTTCTCCCCGATGGCGAAGAAGCGGAATCCGAAGCGCTTTTCGGCGGAATCCACGATCTGCTTGTCATTGCCGGTGAAGGTGACCGAGGCCACGTACAGGTGCGGATCCTTCACTCCCCAGAGCTGGGCTTTGGGCGCCTTGACCTGGAGGGAGAATTCCCCGCCCCCGGCGGGAACGGCGACTCCCAGGCTCTTCTTGAATACCACGTTGGCGGGATTCTTCCACTCGTGCACCACCAGGGCGAGCGTGCCCTTCTTCTCCGCGCCGGAGGAGTTTCCGAGCGTGACGAACACCTTTGCCTGTTTCGGGTCGGGCTGGTTCTGGACGTAAACATCGTCCACATGCACCGGGTCCACCGCGCGCACGCGCACTCGTCCGGTCACTCCGCCGAAACCGTGGACGCCGGGGATCATGTGTTTGCCCCAGCGGTACATCTCGTTGTCGTTCCAGTCGAAATTGCCCAGCGGATCGGTCACCCGTATGGCAAGGGTGTTTTCGCCGTCGAACGTCGCCGCCCCGGTGGCGTCCACCTCGAAGGGGGTGTTGCCGACCACGTCGTAGCCCACCAGCTTGCGGTTCACGAACACCTCGGCGCGGAGATTCACCGCCTCAATATAGATGAACACCTTCTTGCCCTTGAGCGCGGGATCGAGTTTGAATGTCCGGGTCCACCAGGAGACGCCGCGGTAGTCGCCCGCGATGCCGATGGGATTGCCGTTCGCACCCCAGAGATATCCTTCCACCGTGGAGGGAATCTCAACCTGACGGTCGAATGTGGTGGCCAGACGGTCCCAGCCGATGGTGGGCGGATTCACCGGAACCCTGGCCAGGTCCACCGGCGGGAGATAGATATCGTCGTCCGTCCATTTCGCCTCACGGTCCAGCCAGAGCTTCCAGCCCGGCCCGGTGAGATCCGTCTCCCACCGTCCCGGAGCGGCCTGCGCCGGGGATAACTGACCCGCGACCATCGCAGTGGTCAGGATGCAGCCCAATAAGCGCCAGAGCCATACACGCATTCCCGCGTTCTCCTTTTTTTAATTTGAAGTAATTTATAAAAATTGTTTTCACCACCGGCGCGAGGAACAAGGGTCGAACAATGGCTTCGGCTGTTCCCGCGCAGGGAAACGGGTACAAAAAATTCCAGGTGAGCCGGATGGATGGTCCGGCAAACAGGCCACACAAGATCATGCCGTTTTATGCTGAATTTTCCGTCCTTCCACGCGGAAAATCATTCGTCTTCCATGCCCACATACTGCGGCGGCGTTTCCCCGTTGCTCTTCGCGATGCGGGGATACCTCGTCCCCTCCTGCTCGGCCTTGACATCGGTCACTGTCAGTTCGTGCCACCACTCGTTGCCGAAATCGAAAAGGTAATAGCATACGATTCCCCGTGACAAGCCCAGGGAATCGAGGCAGGCCTCCCCCGCATCCCGCACATCCTCGCGCTCTCCGAGGATATCCAGCCCCGTGTCCGGTATCTGGCGGGAGGGTACATACTGGGGGGAGGTGATGACTTCCCGTAAGCTGGTGGTGCTGGTTCCGGTAAGAAAGAAGGCGTAGAGTTTTTCATCGAACCGGTCGAACGCCGTAAAAATGGTTTGATGCAGATCATCCAGTGTCTGGTTTCCGAGGACTTCAATTTCCCGCCAGACATTCTTCCTGCAAGAAAGGGCTACCTTTACCGCATAGACATTTCGGGGCGAATCCATTGTTTCCTCATTGTTTGCCGCGATTATTCGGGTTCAGCGTGAATCATGTCGTAATTTATTCCCGGCGCCCGTTTTCCCCGGCATCCGGTTTCAAGTTGTCGATAAACCATCCGTACCGGCTCTCCTCGTCCGGGATATCCGAGGGCGCGCCCTGGTACACGACCTCCCCCCGGTTCAGAACCGCCAGTTTCCCGCACGTGCCGGAGATGTCGGCGAGGATGTGCGAGGTCATGATGATGACCTCGATACGGCTGCTCCGGGCATGCAGCATATCCCGGAAGCGTATCCGCTCCTCCGGGGAAAGACCCAGGGTCGGCTCGTCCACGAGAAGCACGGTGGGGCTTCCAATGACCGCCTGCGCGATCTCCAGAAGCCGTTTCTGTACCACCGACAGGTCGTTGGCGAGCACCTCCGCCACTCCGGTGAGACCGAGCGATTCCAGCATGTCGCCCACCTCGCGTTCCCGGGTCTTTTTGTCGAACAGTCCCGCCAGGCCCGCGGTATAGTCGAGATACTCCCGCGCGGTCAGGCGGGTGAACCGGCTGAATCGTTGCGGGAGATACCCGGTGATGGACCGTACCCAGCCGCGGTTGCGGTTCAGGTCGCGCCCGTCGTAGGTCACCCTGCCCCCGCTCGGTTTCACCAGGGTGGCCAGAATGCGGAGCAGGGTGGTTTTCCCGGAGGCGTTGGGGCCGATCAAACCGAATATCCCGTTCTCGATCACCAGATTCACGTGTGAGAGGGCGCGGGTACGATTGTCGAATACCTTGTCCAGGTCGGAGATTTCTATTCTCATGACACCTGACCTCCCGTGGGGGACGCCGGTCCGCGCGGACGGACGGGGTTCCTCCTCCGCATCTGTGTTCAAGGGTGGATATGTTTCCTTCTACCCTGCCCCGCGTCTTTATTTTTTCCCGCCTCGTGCCGCGAGATGCTCTATCGCCCGCTCCAACTGGACATCACTGCCCCGGCAGTACCGGATATCCGCGGGCACGGGAATATCCGGTTTCACCCCGACGCCTTCCAGCCGCTCCCCATCGACAAGGGCGCTTGCCGCGGCGAGGAAGAGCATCGATCCATCGGACAGGATGAACGGGCGTCCGGCGAGCACCGCTCCCGCGGTGGTTTCCCCGAGCACCGGTCCCAGCGCATACTTCTTGAATCCGTAGGCCAGGACTTCCTTCCCGCTCCGCACCGTGCCGTTCACCAGCAGGAGAACGGGTTTTCGCCACTGGGAATCGCTCACGAAGGTTTTTCCGGTACGGTCGCTTCCCGACAGCACCGGCACCCGGCGGTTGAAGATATTCAGGTACTGGGGGTTGGCGCCGCCCCACCCGTACCGCACATCCAGAATCAGGGCGTCGGTGGAACGAAGCGGCTCCTCCGCAAGCGCCTCGACCAGCGCCTGCTGGTATTCTTCCCCGGCATAGGACCAGATGTGAATGTATCCGATTTTCTTCCCGTTCCTTTCGTGGACCGTGACGCTTTTCTTCTCCGCCTCGAGAAATTCCCGTTTCGGGTTCACCATGACCGGGCGAACCGTGACGGTGACCGGCGCGCCGTTTTCCGTTCTCCGCACCCGGAACGCCGTCCCGCGTCCCACGCCTTCCCGGAGAGACGCGATGGAGGAATAGGACTTCCCGTCCACATCGAGAATCTCGTCCCCGGCCAGGAGACCGGCGGTGTGCGCCGGGCTTCCGGGGAGGATGGAGGCGATGAACGGCTTTCCCCCGATGGTCCGGGTGAGGATCCCGATGCTCGGGAAGGTGACCTCGCCGCCCTTGAATATCCGCTGTATCTCGGGGAAAAAGGTGAAAATCTCCGCAAGCTGGTAATACTCCCAATCATCCGCTGTGTAGTAGGAGGTGTGGGAGGCGTGCAGCTCGCCCAGCAGATCGTTGACCAGACCGCTGAATTCACGGCTCGTTGCCGCCGAACCCAGTTTGCTGCGATATTTCGATTTCGCTCCGGCAAACGTGTTCCGCACCGCCGAGGGATCATAAAAGTTATCCTCGACCGTCCGGCAAATCTCTTCGAATATCGCCGCATAGGTGGAATCTGCGGAAGGCGACTCCGCTCCCGAGGCGATTCCGGCCAGGAAAAGAACCAGGAGCGCTGTACAAACGCCAACTCTCATGACCGTATTCTCCGAAAACGTTCACTCCGTGTCACACTTTCCCGATCCATCCTCCGCGCTCCGGACTCTCCCGCGGGGACTCCGGGGGGATCATCCGGGTTTTCGGCTGTACACCGGAATCAGGCTGTCGGCTTCAGGACTCCCTTTTCCTTCCCGAAGAGTTTTATATACGGTTCGATCGCCGCTTTCGAGTTCGGCAGGAACACGCCATAGGGGGAGCCGATGGCCCAGTCTTCCGGAACCGCATCGAGCGCCACCATTTCACCCTTTTTCTCCAGGTGGGAGTAAAACGCGGCGATGAACAGGGATGTCTTTTCCAGAATTTCATCATGGGTCTGGTACATCACGCCCGTTTCGAACAGCCGCTGGATTTGATGGATCATGGGCAGCCACTCGAATTCATCGCGCGCCCATTCATCCACCCAGTGATTGATATATGTCTGGTTTCCCGGCTGAACGGTGAACGCGCAGTTGTTCATGCCGACTCCCGGCATCTGCCCGTCATAAATTTTCCCCGTGAACTGTCCCTTGCCCCGGTCCTTGTACACCACATGGGTGGTGGCGCACTTTTCCGGATCGAAGGGATTTCCGCCGGTGCGCCAGTCTTTTGTTTTCAACGCCACCGATTGAATGCCTCCGCCGAACGCCGAATACGACATCCACAATCCGTGAATGCCGTGGGAATAGAAATCGCTGCTGGAATTCCAGGCCTCATAGCCGGTGATTTCCTCACGTTTGATCCTGGCTTTGATGACATGGATCTCCTTCAGGAACTCCCAGTCCGACGCGGTGATGAGCGGCGCGCCGCCTTTCTTCGCGCGGTTCACCATGTCCCGGGCTTTTGCTATCGAGTCCGCCCAGGGACGATTGACATAGGTGGGGATTCCCGCTTCCAGGTAGGGCTGGGCGAGCTTGTAGTTA
>CAYRTQ010000005.1:20447-23289 GCA_964426865.1 uncultured bacterium | reverse complement strand
TATGCCGCGGCGAAGAAATCGTCCACGAACATCCCCTGCACCTTGCCCACCATGCCGTCGAAACTCTTCACCACCTCGATGCCGGTTTTTTTGCTGAACTGCTCCGCAACCCGCGGATCGGCCGACCACACCTTGGTGAAGATCATGCCGGTGCGACGGGGGACTCCGGGAGGCGGGTTGAGCAACCGGTCCCAGATGCCCCCCGATCCCCAGTTGGTCGAGCTGCCCGCGCCGAGGATGATCCCCACTTCGAGCAGTTCCGGGGATACAGCCGATTTGCGCTTGAAAAGCACCTCCGCGCCCGTCGAGGATGCCGCGCAGGCAAGGATCATCGAGGGTCCGATTTTCAGGAATTTCCGTCTCGATGCCTTGATGTCCTTCTCCAACATGATCATCTCCTTTTCATGGAACTGGTCGGCCATCCCCGAATCGGGTCTTCAATCTGCCCGGGGGGAACGCGGAATACGGTCTGAACCGCTGATTGACGCATTCCCCCCTGTCAGTGGTTTATCATTCTCATCACACGCATCGCCGTCGCAGGCTCTTTTCTTTCTCTCCGGAATGAACGGACACCCGTATCAAACCACCGGCTGCAAAACACCTTTTTCCTTCCCGAAGAGCTTGATGTACGGATCGATCGACGCCTTCGAAGCTTTCGTCACATACGGGGACCCGATGGTCCAATTTTCCGGCAGGGCGGCAAGCGGGACCATTTCACCCTTCTTCTCCAGGTGGGAGTAAAACGCGGCGATGTACATGGCGGTCTTTTCCAGTATCTCGTCGTGGGTCTGGAACATCCCGCCCGTCTCGAACATCCGCTGGATGGAGTGCACCATGGGCAGCCACTCGAATTCATCGCGCGCCCATTCATCCGCCCAGTAATTGATGAAGGTCTTGTCCCCCGGCTGGACAATAATCGCGCAGTTGTTCTGTCCGACTCCCGGCATCTGCCCGTCATGGATGATTCCGGTGAACTGCCCCTTGCCCCGGTCCTTGTACAGTACGGAGGTCGTGCCGCATTTTTCCGGGTCATAGGGATTCACGCTGGTGCGCCAGTCCTTTGTCTTGTACGATACCGACTGGATGCCTCCGCCGGCCGCCGCGTACGCGAACCACAACCCGTGCATGCCGTGCGAATAGAAATCATTGCTGGAGTTCCACACCTCGTACCCGGTGATTTCTTCCGGCTTGACCCGGGCTTTGACCGTGTGGACTTCTTTCAGGAATTCCCAGTCCGAGGTGGTCATGAGCGGCGCGCCGCCTTTCTTCGCGCGGTTCACCATATCCCGGGCCTTTACCATCGAATCGGCGAAGGGACGGTTGATGTAGGTGGGGACTCCCGCTTCCAGGTAGGGCTGGGCGAGCTTGTAGTTATATGCCGCGGCGAAGAAATCGTCCACGAACATCCCCTGCACCTTGCCCACCATGCTGTCGAAACTCTTTACCACCTCGACCCCGGTTCTCTTGCTGAACTGCTCCGCAATCTGCGGATCGGCCGACCACACCTTGGTGAAGAGCATGCCGGTGCGACGAGGAAATCCGGGAGGCGGATTGAGCAGCCGGTCCCAGATGCCGCCCGATCCCCAGAATGTCGAACCGCCCGCGCCGAGAATGAGCCCCACTTCGAGCAGTTCCGGGGATACGGCTGATTTGCGTTTGAAAAGCACTTCCGCGCCTGCCGAGGATGCCGCGCAGGCAAGGATCATGGATGAGCCGATTTTCATGAACCGGCGTCTTGACGGATTGACATTCTCCGGCATGCTGCATCTCCTTTTTACAGTGGGAATATCTGTGGACGGCCTTTGGCGGCGGGCCCGTTTACGGTCTGCGGACTATCCGGAAACCCAGTCCCCAGTAGGAGTGGGACGGCCTGCGCCAGTGACGGTAGGCTGTCCGGAGAAACACGGCCTGCTCGTACCATCCGCCGCCGCGAAACACCCGGTTCTCGCAGGGTTTCGAGGTATAGTAATCTTTGTCCACCGTGTCCGTGCACCATTCCCACACATTTCCGGTCATATCGTACAAGCCCCAGGCATTCGGCGGCTTCGTCCCCACCGGGTGCGTGCCGCAGTGGTTCTCATTCAGTTTTATCAGGCTGTAATCACCGGTCAGATGGGTGTCCCCGCTGTTTCTCCAATACCAGCCCGCCCGATCCAGATCGTTTTCGCTGTTGCCGGTATAGTAACGGGTTTCCGATCCCGCCCGGCAGGCGTATTCCCACTCCGCCTCGTTCGGCAATCCGATCTTCTGCCCGGTTTTTTTGCTCAGCCACGCGCAGAATTCCTGGGCGTCGTTCCAGCTCACACACACCACGGGATGGGTGTCGGTCTGCGGAATGTACGGGTTTTTCCAGGTGACATCGGGCCGTTTCATCCACTCCCCCTTGAATACCACCCAGGCCTGGTCTCCGCGCTCCGCTTCGGTCTTGTATCCGGTTTCTTCCGTGAACTTCCGGAATTGTCCCACGGTCACCTCGGTCGAAGCGATATCGAAACTATTCACGGTCACCGAATGGACCGGTTCTTCCTTCTCTATCCCCTTGTCCCGGATATCTCCCATGAGAAACGTCCCGCCGCGGACCGGAACCATCTTGATTCCAAGTCCGGAAAGAACGGAATCCTTCTTCCCGGTTGCCTTGCGTGCTGTCGCCGCATGGCTTTCCCGCGAACCTGCGGTCAGAAACTGAGTTGCAAGCGCCACCGACAATCCCGCTTTTATGAACTGTCGTCTCGATGCGCTGGTATTCTCCGGCATGATACATTTCCCTTTCATGGGTAAAAAACTCATGCTGCAATTTTTTCAATAGCCCGGATCACCAATATCGTACCTATATGCCCGGTAT
>CAYRTQ010000005.1:0-20437 GCA_964426865.1 uncultured bacterium | reverse complement strand
GTCCCTTCCGGGTCACGATGTTTCCCGCAAACCGACTCGTGCGGTCACATCACCCCGCCGAACGCAACACAATCAGGTGAAAGAACCGCTCAGATTTTTGAATCCATTATCTTTACACCATGCTTCAGAATAAACTCCGCGAAACTCCCGCGCTCCGGGTTCTCCAGCGAAGAAGCGGGGAAGAGATGGACTTCCACGTCGTCTCCCGCCTCGTCCATTACCAGCACCATGGCTTGTGTTCGACGCTGAATATCCCAATTCTCGACACCGTCCATAAAGACAGCGACATCGATATCGCTCCACTCATCGGCGGTCCCTTCCACCTGAGAGCCGAAAAGATATGCGGCTCGGACGGCGCCGAACCGGCGCAAGGCGCTCACCGCCTGGAAAGCTTTGTCTTTTATTTCTTCAACCCTTGGTCCGTCCATCTTTGTTCGGCTTCGGTCACGGTGTCTCCACCAGTTCACACTCGATCGTTTCCGGGCTGAAATCCTGTTCGTGCAGCCACATCACCCCGCCGAACGCAACCCGTACCCGACGAAAATATTGCGGGTCCCGGAGTTCGGTGAAAACGCCTTTGTCCAGATAGGGCGAGACGTCGAACAGGCCGGTTTTGCCGTTGGAAAGATGGATATGGAGCACAAAGTTTTCTGTTGGTTCGGCTGATATGACTTTTATCATGACAGAACCCTGCCGCAGAGGCTCAACTTTATTGCCACAGCCAGTGAGCAGTGAACTATGCTGGTCGTGTGGTTTGGTCGACGCCGCACCTCATCCCCGTCCCTTCTCCTATTCAGGAGAAGGGTGACTCATCCCGAGCGGCGGTTGCAGAATTCAAGAAGCTTACTTCGCACGCAGACGTACCCTTTCCTGAATAAGGCCGGGTGAGGCGAGCGCTCATGCATAGCATACGTTCGAATGCATACCGAACGAGTCGTTTCCGACCATATCTTCCGGGCGGACCGGAAGATGTGGTCGGTCTTTTCCCGCTGGAGCAATAATAAAATTTTGAACTGCAATCGCCAATTGCCAATCGGCTTACAATTTATCCCTATCGCCATCAGGGGATTGGTTCTTGTCTTCCGGCCTCCGACTTCTTCTCAGTAATACCGCAGCCCCGTTTCGGTCAGGCCGTAATTGTAGATGCCCAGCTTGCCGCGCTCCACCGTACGGTAGTCGGCGATTTTCTCCACGCCCTTTTCGCTCAGGTAGTAGAGGGGGATGCGCTCGATGTTGTTCTCGCCCAGACCGCGTTCGTTGGCGATGCGGAGATAGGGGAGTTCCCGCGGGTCGTGGCCCATGATCCAGGAGGTGACCGCGTCCACGGAGGTGGAGTTGCGCCCCACGGTGACGAAGTTGAGGAGGGCGGTTTCGTTGTCGCCGCGGGAGAACACGCCTTCCACCATGCTCACGTAGGGGGCGGGCATGGCGGAGTTGATGTCCATCATGCGCTGGGCCCAGATTTCCGCCCAGAAAATACGGGAATCGGCGTAATCGTAAAGCTTGTCCATGGCTTTCGCGGTGGCCTCGGCGAGTTCCTTGCCGGTGTACTGGCTGGAGAGGGTCTTGCGTTCACGGTCGTAGTTTGCCAGCGCTTTGGTGAATGCGTCGTATCCGCCCATGTCCATGTATTTCTTGGTGAATCCGCCGTCGTCCCAGTACTTGTAGTTCATGTTGGCGTGCTTCACGTAGCTTTTTTCGATGGCGCGACGGAAATCGGGATTGAAGTCCTTGATGATGTCCCGGCGATAGATGTCGAGCGAGGTCCAGGCGTCGCAGATATGGCCGTAGCCACGGGGCATGATGCCCTGGTTGTTCTTGAGCGTGAGCGTGGTGTGCCCGACCTTGTGGGTATGGGCGTGGGCGATGTTGATATAGGTGCTGTCCTTCTCGAAGACCGGGCGGATGATGGGATACCGCCGGGTGACCAGACCCTCGGGGTTCTCGAACCACATCATTTCGGATTTTTTGTAGTCTTTGAAATACTGGAGATGGGCCTCGATGAGCGGGAGCTTGTGTTTGTCGAGCAGCGCCTGGAAGCCGCTTTCCACCACCTGGGGGTGACGGAGCGCGCCTCGGGCGGTGATGGCGCGGTTGGTATTGCCCAGATTGGAGAGGCCGTCGCCAAGCCCCACGATGAAGTAGGGATGCACCATGCCGCTGAAACTGGTTTCCGCGGGAGCGTTTTTGCTCAGCCCGCCCACGATGTTGGGGTTGACGATGGTCTTTCCACCCTTGCCGGAGCCCTTGCGGAAGACGAGTTCTCCGACCCGGTTGCCGAGACGTTCCATCTGGTCGGGGCAGGGCGCGAACCCACCCTTTTCCAGCTTGGGAGTCTGTATGCCCGCCTTGATGATGAACACCGCGTTGGGATTGTCGAGAATCTCCTCGCGCAGCACGGGGGGAATGTTGTTTTTGCGGCCCTTTTCCAGGATTTTCATCCCGTCCTCGATACGGAGCCCGAGTGAGGTGAGTTCCTCGTTCGGATCATAGCTCACGTCACGGCCGTGGATGAATACTGCGGGATAGGTCCGGGTGGTCATAGCCGCGCCGAGCGCGGTCAGCATGAAAGTACGGCGTTTCATCGGTGAGAATCCTCTGTTCTTTGTCCTGCTGGTGAATGGGTTCGCAGTGAGAACCCTGAATAGGGAAAATATCGGGTTATATGGTAAAATTCTCTTATAGATTACGGGTCAGACTGGTGAAAATGCTTGAAACCGGTTCAGGCCATCAGGCGCTACACTGAATAGTTGCCCGCTCTTGAACCGAAATTGGTTTCGTTGAGAATACAGCTTTCTAATAATAATTCCTTTAGCCGTATAATTCTACCAATTTTTGAGCGGAACGTGCAAAGAAAGGATGAACCGCGG
The DNA here is from genome assembly GCA_964426865.1 of uncultured bacterium. Lineage (GTDB taxonomy): Bacteria > Latescibacterota > Latescibacteria > Latescibacterales > Latescibacteraceae > JAWLHT01. The sequence goes on along the minus strand of CAYRTQ010000005.1, from coordinate 17,567 downwards.
AGAGTGCGGGGAAGGACAGAGGAAAAACGGCGGGAAAATAATATGACCGGCCGTGGCGAGATGATCGCTCCTGAAAAATAAAATACGGAGCGGATATCACGGTATTCCGCTTCTGATCGACGGTTTTTCGCGGCGAAGGGTATCCCGGGGAAGTCGGTTACCGTAGGCGATTTCCCCCGGGTGAGGGGACGATCCATATTTGTGTGGCAGATGTAATTATTATACTGTATATTGCATATCTTATTCGTATGAGAACCGCTCTTTTGATAGCGCGAAAATGGCGGGTGACGAGGCTGCAACCGTGTGGCGGTCCTGATGTTATGTCAGGATTCCACCGGATGCCGCGCGACGCCTCCGCTGCCGTCTTCCGCGGCGGGTCCTTGTCCGCGGACATGGTATATTGGGTATGTTATTCGATGAGAAAGGGGAGAGGCATGCTTGAGGATAAAATTCGTGACCGGAGCGCTCGCATTGCGGTGGTGGGAATGGGGTATGTGGGGCTTCCGCTGGCGGTGGCGTTCGCCGAGGCCGGATTTATCGTCACCGGACTGGATGTTCAACAGAAGAAAACAGATGCGGTGAACCGCGGAGAATCATATATTGAGGATATACGCCCGGAGGAGCTGCGGCGGGTGGTTGGAGGAGGCCGTCTGACCGCATCCACCGACTTCAGCCTCCTCGCCGAGGCGGATTGCATCTCCATCTGCGTCCCCACCCCCATCGACCATCACAATGTCCCCATCACGAGCTATGTTTCGAACGTGGCGGAGGAGGTGGGGCGGTACATGAAAAAAGAGCAGCTGGTGGTGCTGGAATCCACCACCTATCCCGGAACCACGGATGAGATCGTGCTCCCCGCACTGGAGCGGGAAAGCCGGAAAGTGGGGCGGGACTTCTTCCTGGCCTTTTCTCCCGAACGCATCGATCCGGGCAATCGCACGTATTCCTTCCGGACCGTTCCCCGGGTGGTCGGAGGGGTGACTCCGCGGTGTACGGAGCTTGCGGCGCTGCTTTACAGCGCCGTGGTGCCCTCGGTGCACCCGGTCAGCACTCCCCGGGTGGCGGAGATGGAGAAACTCCTGGAGAACATCTTCCGGATCGTGAACATATCCATGATCAACGAGATGGCGCTTCTTTGCGATCGTATGGATATCGACATCTGGGAAGTGATCGAGGCGGCCTCCACCAAACCCTACGGATTCATGCCCTTCTATCCCGGGCCGGGTCTGGGCGGGCACTGCATTCCGGTGGACCCGTTCTATCTCTCCTGGAAAGCGAAAGAGTACGGCTTCTATACCCGGTTTATCGAGCTCGCGGGGGAAATCAACCACATGATGCCCCATTTCGTGGTCACCAAGGTGGATTTCGCCCTCAATACCGTGCGGAAACCCATCAACGGCTCGAATATTCTGGTGCTGGGAGCGGCCTACAAGGCGGATATCGGCGATCTGCGGGAATCGCCCGCTTTGGAAATCATACGGATTCTCCTTCGGAAAAACGCCAAGGTGACCGTATATGACCCGCATGTGGCGGAAATGAAGATCGGGGACACGGTGATACGGCCTCTTTCCCAGCCGGACGATGCGGCTCTCCGGGAAGCCGACGCCGTGCTGATCCTCACCAATCACGCCGCGTTTGATTATCAGCGTATCGGGGACCAAGCCGATATAATCATCGATACCAGGAATGCCATGAAAGGCATACGGACCGGAAAGGTATTCAAACTGTAGCCCTCATGAGAGTACTGATCATCGCCAACCCTACGGTGGGGATAAACCGTGAAAAACGGATGATCGTCGAAAACATCGCCTCCCACATTCGGAAGAAGGGCGGGAGCGTGGATGTGGCCTATGTCATGAAACCCGGCATGGGGCGGAAGTATTCCTCGCGCGCGGCGCTCGAAGGGTACGACGCGGTGTACGCCGCCGGGGGCGACGGCACCATCAACGATGTGGCCTCGGGCCTGGTGGATCGCAAACTGCCATTCGGCATCATCCCTCTCGGGACCGGAAACGGTCTTGCCCGCGGGCTCAACATCCCGTTCGACCAGGAAAGCCTGATTCGGATGTTCGATGCCAACAAAACGATCATGGTCGATGCGGGGCGGATCGGCCCGCACTTCTTCTTTTCCGTGGCCGGAATCGGCTACGAGGTGTTCATCGCCGAAGATTTCAACAAGCGGATGAGTCCGAACCGCAAGATGCACACCCTCTTCTATCTGGCGATCAAGAATTACTTCACCCGTCGCCCGGAGAAACTGACGATCACGTTCGACGGTGTCGAAACCACCCGCAAACTTTTCGGACTGACCATCTGCAACACCGGACAGTATGGCTCCGGCGCGGTGATCGCGCCCCAGGCGAGCGCGGTGGACGGCAAGCTGACCGCGGTGCTCATCCCCAAGATGAACCCGTTCACCGGGCTTTTCGCCGCTGTCAAGCTGTTCAACAGCACCATCAACCAGATGCGGACGCTGGAGTACCACGATTTCAAATCCCTGAAAATCAAGCGGGAAAAGCCCGGCCTTTTCGAGGTGGACGGCGAGACCTACTCCGGCGGCAATGTCCTCAATGTCACTGTGATGTCCGCGGCATTGAAGGCGATCGTTCCCTGACCGGTTTGACCGGTTATTCACGCTAATTCCCGTCCGGAGCGCCGGTTTCGATGCTCCGGACGGTTTTTTTTGCGTCTCCTCGTGACGCCCCCTGTTCGCGTGGACCGATGAACTCGCCGAGGCTTTGACCGCAGCGGGCCACAATCCCGGAATGGTCCCATTTGCGAGGGGCTTTTCAAGGACGGTTATCCGCCCACGCGCTTCGACCGCATCTTTTCGCTTTTCATCACGGTAATTCCATAATTCCGCGAATCACGGTTCCGGCAATCTCCGACGCTGCGCCTTTTCCGCTCCGTTCTTTTTCCTGTACAGTGAATTCCGCAGGAAAATGCTGGACATCCCCGCTGTTCTGAGGTATAATAATTAAAATACAACAAAAAACAGATATAGCCCGCGCCGCACACAAGGAGAGTTGTCATGGCATATGTCATTGTCACACCCCGCGGGGTCGCCAGCGATGTCTACGACCGCAGGGGGGAATGCTGGACTCCGGCTGTGGATATTATCGAAACCGATACTTCATACCATATCCAGTTGGACATGCCGGGATTCGGGAAAGATGATTTCAAAATCGTGGCGGAGGACGATGAATTGACCGTCACCGCCGAACGCCATCGTCAGGAGCCGGAAAAGGAAGAGTATTTCCGGTACTTCGAACGCCCGGTGGGGAGACTCACCCGTTCTTTCACCCTGCCGGACGCCATCGATATTCAGAATGTGAACGCGACCTATAAAGATGGAGTACTGACCATCGAACTCCGGAAGAAAGAAGAGTCAAAACCACAAATCATACCGGTCGGGGAATCGAAACAATCCTGACCCATCTGCAAGGAGGTACGGTATGCTGCCAGAAATCTGGAGAAGAGGCGCTTCGCTGGGTCCCTCGTTTGATGATTTCATCGAGCGGTTTCTCTATGGCTGGCCCGCATTGGAGCAGTCGAGCATGGCTGCCTGGACCCCTCGGGCCGATATCGCCGAATCCGACAAGGACATCATGATCGACCTGGAGATTCCCGGTATGAAAAAGGAGGATATCAAAGTCGAAATCCGTAACAATGTTCTGACCGTTTCCGGCGAACGGAAGCAGGAACGGAAGAGCCAAACCCCGGAAGGGAGCCGGATCGAGCGTCATTACGGCCGTTTCGAGCGCTCCTTCACCCTCCCGGACACGGTAGACGACAGCAATATCCAGGCCGCCTACGAGGGAGGGGTCCTGACCATCACGCTCCCCAAGACGGAGAAGGCGGTCAAACGGGAGGTCCAGGTTCAGGTGCATGGATCATAGCCGCTGAAAACCGGGCGAATGGGCCGGACGGTGGAAACATCGCCCGGCTCTGTTGTTTTTGGGGAACGCCCCCGGAATACGGTTTGAAGGGGGGAACCGGATCAACAGCGCCCTTTTCCTGTTGTCACAGACGGTAAAAGTATGTATTTTCCCTTCTGTTATCGAAAGAGAATAGCAAAACCACGATTGCAGGAGGAGGTTTCGTGAGCATCATGATGAAACGGGTGTGGATTGTCCTGGCCTCTCTGGCCCTGCTCGTCTTCGCGTCGGGCGCGGCGTCCGCGATGGATGTTTTCATCGTCCTGCCGGGCGAACAGACGATGAGTGTAACCATCGACCCGGAGAATACCATCGGACAACTGAAGAACAAGGTGTATGCCGCATCCGAACTCAATCCGCTGAACCAGATCATGTACAAGGGGAAGCAGAAACTGGACGAAAAACGGACTCTGGCCTCGTATAACATTGCGAATGGCGATACGCTCCGCATCGAGCACGGGGTCATCAGCGCTCCGACAGTGAAGGAAAAGGGCGGGGGAATCTGGATTCTGCTGACCATGGTGATCATTGTCGGCATCGCGGTTCTGTTCATGCGGAAGAAGCCCAATCGGGAATATGACGGGAAATAATCCTCGCGGATCGTGACTTCAAGGAAAGGGAATATCGCATCCCTTTCCTTTTTTCTTATCACCGGTGGAGGTTCTCTGACGTGTCTCTCCACGATTGTATCCATGCCGCCCGGCAGGTTCTGACCGCCTTGGCGTGCCTCGTTGCACTTTCTCCCGTTTCCTCCGGTGCGAGGACGTTTTATGTCGCTGTATCGGGCGATGACGGCAGGGATGGTCTTTCCGCGGCGACCGCCTGGAAATCCCCGGATCGGGTGAATGCCGCTTTCGCCCGCAAGGCGGTTCAGGCCGGCGACACCGTGGCGTTCCGCTGCGGCGACACCTTCGCCGGATTCCTGGACATCGCCGTTTCCGGGAAACCGGGCCGTCCGGTCGTTCTGGACGCCTACGGAAACGGCGCTCCGCCCGTGCTCGACGCGGTCAGCCACCATTATGGGGTTTCCTTTCGCGGCTCCCGGATCGTGGTTTCCCATCTCCAGGTATCCGCCGCCCGGAGCGCCGCTTTCCTTTTCACCGGCGGCGTATCCCGGATCGATATCCGGGATTGCACCGCGTGCGGCACCCCGTTCATGAGCACATCCACCGCCTTCCGGTTCAGCGTTGGCCGAATCGGGAACATCACCGTGGAACGGGTGGTCATGCGGGGAATCACCGAGTTCGGGTTTTACGCCGGCGGGGGGGTGCGCCTGTCCGGCTTGAATGTGGATACGGTGAACGCGGATTCCACCGGATACGGCTTCTACGCGGAAGGCGCGGAGCTTTCCGGGATACGGATCGCGCAATCGTCCTTCAGTCACGAGAACGGCAGCGGGATACGCCTGGTTGACACGCGTGTGTCGGACCTGGAAATAGTTCGCTGCACCGCCTCGGAGAACCGGGTCAACGGCGTTTCCATCAATGGCGTCCTGAATCGTCTGAAATTCACGGAGCTGATCAGCGATGGCTGCGGCAGTCACGGTCTTTTCCTCGATCCCTTCTCCGGGGATGAGATTACCGTGGAACGGTGCCGTCTGACCGGCGCGCGAAACGAGAAGAACGGGCTGGGGCTGGATGGCCGGGGAAACACCTGCCGTATCATCGACACCATCGCCTCGCGGAATACCGGCGATGGGTTCAATGTGCACGGTTCCTGGAAGAATGTCGTGCTGGACCGCTGCACCGCGGATGAGAACGGCTTTGATGGCAAGGGATGGGACGGCGACGGGTACACGTTCCACGAGGATAGCGTGGGCCGGATGGTGAAATGCATCGCCCGCAACAACAAGAAATCGGCGGTGGCCCATGTGCACCGGTCCTCGGTGGATATGGAGCGCTGCATTTTCACCCACGACACGAATGGAACCGTTCCCCTCGCGTACCTGCAGGGGGCGCGGTTTGCGCTCAGAAACTGCGTCCTGTACAGCGGGGCGCAAACCGGAGCCGGGATCCTCTGCCTGGAAGGGGATGTTGTCGTCCGCAACACGATTGTCCGGGGGTTCGATACCGGTTTCGAGAACCGTAAGGCCAGGGTTGTCCAGGATCACAATCTTGTTTACGGGGCGAAAACGGCGGCATGGAAAGGACTCACACCCGGACCGGGTTCCCTCGAAGCGGACCCGCTTTTCACGAATCCCGTCACACTGGATTTCACGCTCCGGACCGGATCCCCCTGCATCGACGCGGGAACGGACGACGGTTCGGGCGAAGACTTTTCCGGAACGCCGGTTCCCCGGGGGAAAGCTCCCGACATCGGCGGATATGAGTTCGATCCGGGCGGGAAATAGAGAACGGGTAAGGGCACTCTGTCAACCGGAAGATGCAGAGTGTAATTTTCGGTTAACTGGCTTCGACAAGCTCAGCCAGCGGTGGGCGCTGAACCAGCGGGGAGCGCTGAGCCTGCGGACACTGAGCCTGCGGACACTGAGCCTGTCGAAGTGTCGAAGAGCAATCCACATAACACTTTCCTGTTGAAGAACGAGCGCTCCAACCATTTGTATCGAGAGGTACTCCATGGAATATCCCGGATCCGGCCCGCTTTCCAATCTGGCGACGCTCCGCGATGTGCGCCGACGCCGCATATCATCCCACGATCCGCGCCACGGCAATCGAGACTACCGGGTCATCCAGCCGGGTGAAAAACTGGTCATCGCCGATATCGAGGGGGCCGGCTGCATCCGCCATATCTGGATGACCCTGGGCGCGCAGGAGGACAACTGGCCCCGCAAGGTTGTGCTTCGGGTGTGGTGGGACGGCCAGCCTCAGCCCTCCATCGAGGCGCCCATCGGTGGTTTCTTCGGCATCGGCGGAGGAATCGTGAAAAACTTCCAGTCGCTTCCCCTTTCCATGGGTCCTGAGAACGGTCGCGGCTTCAACTGCTTCTTTCCCATGCCGTTCTCGGAAGGCGCCCGGTTCGAGATCGAAAGCAATTGCGACGAATCGTATTACCAGTACTACTATATCGATTACGAGGAATTCTCCCGCCCGAACCGTGATCTGGGATATTTCCACGCCCAGTGGCGGCGTGAAAATCCCACCGGGGGCTGGGGTGATCCCGCCATGACCCGCACCGATCTCCGCGAGTGGTTCTGGGATGTTCCCTCGGATTGGCGGAAGAATTATGTCATCCTGGAAGCGTCGGGCAAGGGACACTATGTGGGGTGCAATCTCTGCGTGGACCAGTTCGAAAAGCAGAAAAACGCCTGGTATGGCGAGGGCGACGACCACTTTCTCATCGATGGCGACGAGGGGGCGGCCATATGGGGAACCGGAACGGAGGATTATTTCAATACCGCGTGGTGTCCGACCCAGGAGTACAGCGGACTCTACAGCGGGATCACAAATTTCAGCGGATATGGCTGGTCGAACAAAAACTGCATGTACCGCTTCCACATCGAGGACCCCTTCTTTTTCGAACAGTCCATACGGGTGTCCATCGAGCACGGCGAGGCCAACGCACTCTGGAACGATTACTCCTCCACCGCGTACTGGTATCAGACCCTTCCCACCGCGCCATTCCCTGCGCTGCCGGATGCGGCGGGCCGTCTCGCGCGGAAAGATGAACTCATCCGCTGGTTCTCACACGAGAAGGTGAAGCGGTAAATCCGGACAAAAGTCGAAAACAGGCAATAAAAAAACCGCCGGAATCTCTCCCGGCGGTTTTTTGCCATACGGTGATCGGCGATACATCACTGAATCGGTTTGTTCGCCGCGAAATCGTAAAGGGTGTTCCGTTTGAGATCGGCCACCGCGAGCTGGTAATTGATATAGGCGGTGAGATACGCGGTCTTGGCGTTGTTGAGACGGGTGCGGTCCAGCGCGAGTTGGTCGGCGGTGATTTCACCGATGTTGAACCGTTCGAGCGAGATGTCGAACGTCCTCTGGGCAAGGTCCTGACGGCGTTTGGAAATTTCAATGCGGTTTTCGGCGTCGCGAACCCGGGTAACCACGTCGTTGATGCTGCGTTCAACGGTCTTCTTCAGTTCATCGAAACTGTTCTGCTGGTCCTTGAGCTGGGCCATGGCCCGTTCCACACGGGCGTTGTTGACTCCCCAGTCCCAGACCGGGACGGACAGGGTGAACGTGACACCCCGGTTTTTCGGGCGACGGCGGAGGTCGTTCCAACTGGAGTTGAACAGGTCATAGGTGCCGGTGCTGTATCCGAGATCGGAATCGCTCACACCGGTGAGATCATAAAAAGCGGACAGGTCGCCGTGAATGGCGTTCTGGGCGTCGATTTCCTTGATGTTGATCTTCTGCTGCTCGATGGAGATTTCCCGTTCACGCAGTTCCGAGCGGTTTTTGAGTCCCTCCTGGACCGCTTTGGCGATGTCGATATCGAAATGGGTGAACTCGAAGTCGGTCTGCACCGTGATTTCATCCGTGGATTCCAGACCGATGAGCTGCTTGAAGGAGTCCATCTGCCGCTTGAGGGAGGCCTCGGCGGAAACAAGACGATCGTTCGCTTCCGCGAGGTCCACTTCCATCTGGAGGTATTGCACCTCGGCGATCAGACCGGCCTCGAACTTCTGTTTGGCGGTAGCGGTGGTTTTTGCCTGCTGGTCCACATCATCCCGGGCGATCTCAAAGTTGCGATTGTTCTGGCAGAGATTGTAGAAGGATTCGGAAACCTCGTAGATGACATCCAGCTCACGACGGGTTTTCGTGCGGGTGGCGTTTTCGAAATTGAGTTCGGCGGTCTTGAGATCGAGCTGGATACGGTTGATGGAAAACAAGGGCTGGTTCAACCGGAGGGTGAGCGAGGAAAGAAAGTTCGACTGCTTGAGGTTGTTATCCGTATCGGCCAGATACGTATTCGACTTGGTCTGACTGAAACTCGAAGTGAGGGACAGATTTCCGTTGGTCGGGAGCGGCTGGGTGACCGTCAATCCGCCTCGGTAGGCCATTGTGCCGGTGTTGTTGTAGATCGGCAGGGCGTTGGGAACCTGGATGGCGGAAACGTTTTCAGACCAGCGGGGGGCGTCGAAAGTCATCTGGACATTGGTCTTGAAGCTGTTCTTCGCGGCGATGAGGCCCTGCTCCGCCTGTATCATGGTCAGGCGGATCGATTTCATATCGTAGCTTTTTTCCAGCGCGATATCGATGGCGTCCTGAAGCGTGAGCGTCTTCTGGGCGGATGCCGCCGGGATGAGAAGGAAGAGTGATGCAGCCATCGCCGCTGTCATTCTGGCCGCGTATGCGGTGAAACGCGCGGTGTTCGGGAACTTCATGCATGGACCTCCGGAAAAAGATTGAATTCAGGAGTCAGGAATCAGGAGTCAAGGGTCAGGAGAAAAGCTCAGTCCCGTACAGTTCATTTGTCGGGACGCATATCGTCACGTTCCGCGTTCATCTCACGGTGTATCTTGTTGTACTGCTTTTCTTCCGGCTGCTGACTCCTGACTCCCGCATTCTGTCTTTATTCGTATCTCAACGCCTCGATGGGTTCCTTCATGGCGGCGCGGCGGGCGGGATAATACCCGAAGATGACTCCGACCGCAACCGATACCCAGAACGCGAGGAATATGGATTGCCAGGAGACCATGGTTCGCCAGTGCGCATACATGGCGATAATCTTGGTCATCCCGCAGCCGAGCGCAATGCCGATAAGTCCTCCGGTGAAGCTCAGCACCACCGCCTCCAGCAGGAACTGGCCGAGAATGTCCTTGCGGGTTGCGCCGACCGCGCGACGGATGCCGATTTCACGAGTACGCTCCAGCACCGTGGCAAGCATGATGTTCATGATGCCGATGCCGCCCACCAACAGGGAAATCCCCGCAATGGCGCCCATGACGATGTTGAAGATGCGCTGGGTCTGCTGGCTCTGACGGAGGAGCGCCTCGGGAATGGTGATTTCGAAGTCCTTGACCTGGTTGTGACGGCGGGTCATGGTGTTGCTGATGATGTTCGCCGCTTCCTGGATACGGTTGGGGTCTTTCACCTGTGCGGTGAACCGGGATATCTCGCTCTCGAATGTCGCCTTGGGGAACCGTTTCAACGCCGTGGTGATGGGAATGTACACGTCCATGTTCAGATCGCGCACCACGAAGTCCGTTTTCTTCCCCGTTGAGGAGAGCACCTTGTCTTCCATGATCCCCGACACCGTGAACCACTGGTCGCCGAGCTTGATTTTCTGACCGATGGGGTCGCGGAAATAGAAGAGTTTGCGTTTCATGCCGCTTCCCAGGGTGCATACGCGCCGGGCCTCTTCCACATCAAGATAGTTGAAGAAGGAGCCGTCGCGGGGCACATAATTCATGACCTGGCCGTATTCGGGCGTGGTTCCGATGATGGTGGCCTTGGTGACCAGTTCGTTTCCGTACCGCACATCCACCTGGAATTCGCGCTCCGGAACGGTCAAACCCACCAGGGGATTCAGTTGTTCCACAGCCCGCGCATCGTACCAGAACAGTCCGTTGGAAAGATTGGTACGGTCCGTTCCCGCCGCGGTATCGGTCACCGGCACATCCCGGATGATAATGTTGTTCATGCCCATCATCTGGATCTGCTCCAGCGCCTCGCGTTTGGCGCCTTCCCCGATGGACAGCATGGCGATCACCGCGGCCACCCCGAAAATGATGCCGAGCATGGTCAGAAACGACCGGAGAAGATGACTGCGTATTCCCTCCAGCCCTATGACGAGACTTTCCCTGTAATTCATGAAATCAGTTCTCCGTGGATCGGAATTTGGGATTGGGAGTACGGAATACCATGTTAACGCCTCTCTCCGCCGCCGCGTCTTTCTCCCCGGGACCCGCCGGAAGCCGCGGGCTTGGAGTTGTCCGAGCCGTTCTTCTCTCCCGGAGCTTCCTTGCCCAGATCCTCGAGTTTCGCGGTCGGGTCGCGGAGCGCGACTTCCTCACCCGGCTCAAGCCCTTTTTCGATGATGACATAATCGCTGTTCTTGGAACCGAGTTTCACCGGGCGACGATCCCATCCGCGCTTCTTCACATAGACGATCGTGGTGTCTCCCTTGTCCATCACCGCTTCCAGCGGAACGGAAACCATGTTGGGAATCTTTCCGGTCACAATCTTGGCCTGGGCGGTCATGCCCGGCTTCAGTTCCGCATGGGTGCCGTCGATGGTCACCTCCACATCGAACACTTTGACTTCCGAATCCCCTTCCCTTCGGGCGAGCGTGGCGACACTGGTAACTTTCCCGGTGAAAATGGGGCCGTGCAGGGCGTCGAGCGTGATCACCACCGGCTGTCCCTTCTTGATACGGCTGATATCGACCTCGTTCACCTTGGATTTCACCTTCATCTCGGAAAGGTCCGGAATGGAGATGAGTTCCTGGCCGGACCAGGGGGTGTCTCCGATCTTGACTTTCTGACGGCCGCTGGGACCCCATATTTCACGAAGGACCACCAGTCCCGATTTCGGGGACCGCATGGTGAGTTGTTCCAACCCCTTCTTCGCGTCGTTGTATCGCAGGTCGGCCTGCCGCACCCGAAGTTCCGCGCGGCTGAGCGTGGCCTTGTCGATGATCTTCTGCGATTCGATCTTCTGCTTCGCCTGTTCGAGGGACAGCTCGGACTTCTTGAACGTGAGTTCCATCTCGCGGCGCTTGATATCCGCCTCGAACTTGGCAAGCTCGTAGGTGAGCTTGTTTGATTCGAAATCGTACTGCTGGCTCTTGAAGGCGTTGTCGAGCTGCTTCATGTTCGATTCGATGCTCGCCTTGCTGCTGGCGAGATCGGCCTTGGCCTGTTCCAGCTCATTCTTGCGGTCTTCCACTTCCTTCGCGGCATCGGCGGTATCGAACTGGATGAGGAAATCCCCTTCCTTCACGATGGTGCCGTCCGCCACCATGTTCATGATACGGGTATTGCCGTACCGGCGCGAGGGAACGGTTACAGAAACCGCCCGGGTGGCGTCCAGTTCTCCCGGCTGGCTGATGTCGATGATGAACTCTCCGCGGGTGACCTTATAGGTGGCGACTTTGGGATCGCTCTTGGCGACCTTCAGGAAAACGACTCCTGCCGCGACAAGCACCAGCGCTGTAATCCCCGTAACGAGATACCATTTTTTTCTTTTCATGAAACCGGGTAATTGCATGTTCACCTCGCGAACCTGTGCTTTTATTGGAATAATGATAGAAATTTCCCGTTCTGTTTTCCGGACGGATGGACTTTTTTCACTTTCCGCTCCCGTCCGGTCTCTCCGCCAGCTCAACCTGCGCCTCGAATCGTATCGGCTCCGTGAGCGGGTTCGGCGGGGCGTTCAACTGGGGCTTCCCACTGCGGCTCACCTTGCTCTTGTTTCGGATTCTCCCGGAACTCACCCTTCCGAACGGATCGACCACCTGCAGACTGTCCTCCCTGATGCTCGCCCAGCGTTCCGGTCGAATATCCCCCGTCTCAAACCGCAGGCGCACCCGTCCGTCCTTGCCGGGGATGACGCTGAACGGGGGCGTCCCGTTTCCGCGGAGGGGAACCTTCAACTCGCATACGACCAGTTCCGGGGTATCGCGAACCGCGGTCCGGATTCCATATCCCGCGCTGTCGGCCGCCTGGGTGCGGAAACGGACCCGCTTTCCCCCTTCGCCTTCCTCCAGGATTTCCATTTCGCCGAGCATCGATGTCACCCGCGCCCGCTGCTCCGCGGTCAGATCACCGGGGGTGTCCCGCCCCATCATCGGGATGCCGGGATTATCCATCCCGAGCGGATAATGCACTCCCCAGGCTTTCCCCTTGCCGTCCGGGGGATCGAACCAGACGGTCAGTCCCAGACGGAGCACCTTTATCTGCGCCCTCCGATCCACCGTCTTGACCATGATATAGAGATTGTCGGCGTCATTGCGGAATCCCATATACATGCTGGGCTGGTCGAAATACTCCAGGGGAGCGGTCCAGTCGGAATACTGCCCGTCGATGGTTATGGCCTGCCCGTTCCAGGCGCTTTCGAATTTCGCCTCTCGGCATCCGGAAAACACCGTCATCAACGCGAAAGGAAGCAGAATGGAAAATAATGCATGCCGTTTCATATAAAAAAACGTGTCCTTGGTCGGTTTTTCGAATCCGTGTTACCGCTGCACCGGAGCGACCGCTCCCTCAGGCCGGGCTCCGCGCGCTCCATCCGGACGGCGGCCTCGCTCGGGCGTGCCCTGCATGCCGTTCGGCTGGGCCGGTTTCTCGTCCTTCGGGGTGTCGAACGAGCTTCCTTTCGGAGTGAATACGCTGTCCGGAGTGGCTTTCAACTGATTGAGCTCGCGTATCCGTCGTTCCATTTCCCGCGCCCTGCCCAGCGGGTAATACTCGGATCCCGCGGGAGCGTTGAGCGCGACCTCTTCGCCCGAGGCCACCCCGTCCGCAATGATGACGAAGCGGTCATTCCGTTTGCCGAGGATGACCGGAAAGGGTTTTGCCGGGTTCTTGTGTTTGAACACCACCGGGGTGCTGTCCTTCTTCTCGAAGACCGCTCCGATGGGAACATACACCACGTCGGGGTAGCGTTTGAGAGTGATGGCCACCTGTGCGGTCATGCCGGGTTTCAGCATGGAATCGGGCTCGGTGATGACCGTGGTCACCTCGAAGTCCTTGATCTGGGAACTGGAATTCCGTTTGTCCGCAAGTTTCGCGATCTTGGTGATCGTCCCGGTGTATCTCGTCATGGGGAAGGCGTCGAGCGAGAGTCTCACTTTGTCGCCGATGGTGATTCTCGCCGCATCCACTTCGTTCACACGGGAAACCACCTGCATGTTCGTGGGATCGGGAATGCTGATGATGGTCTGGCTGGGCCAGGGCTTGTCTCCGATCGCCACCTTCTTGCGCGGGGTGCCGTGTCCGCCGATTTCATTGTATACCACCATTCCGCCCGCGGTCGCCCGAAGCGTCAGAAACGCGATATCGTTTTTGATATCCTCCACCCTCGCCCGGTTCTGGTCGAGTTGCATGGCAACGCTTCTCCGGGAGGCGGCGTCGATGATCTTCTGGTTTTTGATGCGCGTCTGCTCCTCGTCGAGCATGAGCATCTGCCGCTGGTAGGCGAGATCGGACTGACGCTGAACGAGCGGGGATTCGAACTTCACCGATTCCTTCTTGAGTTCCGCCAGTTCCTTGGAAAGAACGGAGCTCTTCAGGTTGGTTTCCAGTTCGGAATATTTGCTCGCCTGGTCGGTATCGAGCGCTTTCAACTCCGCCTCACGGGTCTGGAGGCTTTCCAATGCCAATTCCAGGCGCTTCTGTAATGCGGTGGGATCGAATTTCACCAGAACATCGCCCGGTTTGACAACCGTTCCCTCCGGAATCAACTCCATGATCTGCAATTCGCTCCAGACCAACGGGGCCTTGATGTCCACGGAATTGACCGGACGGACTTCGCCGCTCTCCACCAGATCAACGATGAATTCCCCTTTTTTCGCGGGAGTCCACTTTTTCTGGTCCGTAGATTCGCCCCTGAAAAACAGGGAGAGAATCAGGGCGATGACGAGTACCGGCGCGGCGGCCGCCGCCCAGAGTTTTTTTCCGGTCAATGTTGCGGTGAACCAGGGAAGTTTCAATCGCATCTTCTGCTCCAAAAACGGGAAGGGGGGAAAATCGCACCTTACAATTTTTTAGACGGAGAATGTATGGTGAAAGTTTAACAATTCTTGATCTTTTTTGGTAACCGTCTCCCCGCAGTATTGAAAAGACGAGCGGTGCGGGTGTCTTGCGGCAGAAATCCCATTCTCCCCAACATCATGATGTCATTCCCCATGTTTGGGCATGGAGGAGTCGCGGGCGCCAATTGCCCTCACTCCCACGCAAAAAAACTCGCGGGCGAGAGGGGAAGGAGAACTTTTCCAAAAAAGGCCGAGAACAAACGCAAAGCTGCAAGAAAAATTATCCTTTTGCGCGGGTATCGTTTCATACACCTTGCCTGAAGCGCTCTTTTCCCTCGCCCGCGCGTCGTTTCGCGGGGGGAGAGGGTGGCCGCAGGCCGGGTGAGGGCCGGCGGCTGCGGAGAATACACCACCTTTTTTCTTTGCAGATGCCCGGTGGCGGGTGATTACGTCTTTTGCCGTTTGTATCGCATTCCTCTCAGTTGGGCTTCCGGGAAATGCAATGGAGTAAATTATCACTCCGTTTCTCCGGCGGCAAGTGTTTTCTTTTAAAAAAACGCTTGGCCTTTCACTCCGGACCTGTTATTTTTGCACTATGCAGGGAATGCGCCCGTTCGGGCGCAGGGAAGGCGGTGAAAATCCGCTGCGGACCCGCCGCTGTAACCGGCGACCGTATCCGGCGGCATGCCACTGTCGAAAGACGGGAAGGCCCGGAATACGGAATGACCCGGAAGCCAGAAGACCGGCCCTGCGACAGTGACGATGCTCCTCCGGGAATATGAGGAGCCGCGTCCCCCTGAGGTGAAATACGGCACCCCGGTCAGATTTCTTTTCTGCCGGGTTTTTTTGTGCCCGAAAAGCAGAAAATTGAATCGCGGGGAAAGGCAAAAACCAGGATAAGGAAGAATTTTCCCGGAGTACGGACGTATGGCTTTCCGTTTCACCCATATCGCGTGGGCGCTCATGCTCCTTGGCCTCGCGCTCCCCTCGGGCGGGGAGGAGACCGCCGGGCATATCCTCCGGGGTTTTGTCCTCGACGACGATCAGCTTCCGGTGTCCGGCGCGGTGGTGATCCTCCAGCCGTCGGCGCGTGCCGACACCACCGGCGATTCCGGAGCGTTCCGTTTCGGGGGAGTCGCCCCCGGCGAGTATACCATTGTCGCTTCCCAGCCCATGCAGGGGCTGAAGGACGCCCGTCTGAAGGTGACCGTGCCCGCGACGGACAAGCGCCCCGCGGTGCTCCGCATGCGGGGACGCACCTACACCGCCGAGGAGGTGGTGGTGGTCGCCAAGCCCGTGGAGGAGCGCGCCGAAACGGGGGAAACGCCGGCCATGGTCTCCGTGGTGGAGCGGAAAAGCTTCGAGGACCGGGCGAAAACGGTTGCCGATGTGATCGCCGCCACTCCCGGCGCCGTCATCCAAAGCCTTGGCGGGACCGGCGATTACACCGAGGTTTCTCTCCGCGGCGCGAACGCCCAGCAGGTGCAGGTCTATCTCGACGGCATGCTCCTGAACGAGGCGTCCGGCGGCGCGGTGAACCTCGCCACCATTCCGCTCGCCCAGGCCCGGAGCGTCGAGGTCTGGCGGAGCGGGGCGCCCGCCCGGTTCGGCGGCGGCGCGGTGGGCGGCGCGGTCAACATCCGCACACGGGATTTCCTTTCGGAAAGCCGTTCCCTCAGCCTGGGGTACGGTTCCTTCAATACCCTGTCCGCGCAGACGCTCGCGCAGTTTCCCCTCGGCGGCGGACGGATGCTTCTCACCGGCGGGTATCTCTCCTCGGACAACGATTTCCGTTTCCGGAGCGACAACGGCACGGCCTACAACCGTGAGGACGACTCCTGGGAAGAGCGTCGCAACGACGGCTTCCGCTCCCTCAACCTGCTCGGGAAATACCGGGTTCTTCTCGGGGAGCGGTATCTTCTGGAGCTTTCCGAGCATCTTGTCTCCAACGATAAGCAACTCCCGGGCCGTGATATCGTCCAGGACTCCCGCGCCTCCATCGGAACCACCCGCGCTCTCACCCAGGCCCGGCTCACCGTTCCCCCGCTCCTGCACGGCCTTCTGGAAGCGGAACCCGCGGTGTACCATGTCTACACCCGCGAACATTACCGCGATCCGGGCGGGACCGTGGGGTGGGGGGTACAGGACAATCTCTACCGCACGCACACGACACGGCTCGCTCTTCCGCTGACCCTGAAAGCCGGGGACCGCGGCTCGCTCACCCTCACTCCCGGCGCGGACCGGGAGGCCTATCGTCCCGAGCACCGTCTCCAGAAAACCATCCCCCTTTCCGGCGACCGTGAACATTACTCCGCCGCGCTCGATGCCTCGGTCCGCCTCCTCCGGGAGCGGATGACCCTGACCGGCGGCTTTTCCGGCGACCGCTATCACAGTTCCTTCCGGGGAGAACCCTCTCCGCAGAACCGGGTGACCCCCGGGCCGGTGACCCACAATCTCACCACCAGCGGAACGGGAATGCGCCTCACCCTTTTCCCGCGGGTGTCCCTTTCCGCCAATTACAGCGATGCGACCCGGGTTCCCAGCTTCTACGAACTCTTCGGGGACCGGGGGACCACGGTGTCCAATCCGCAGCTCCGTCCGGAGCGAACCTTCCGCCGCGACGCCGGGGTGAAAGCGGGCCGTCGGCTCGGGCCGGTCGATCTCACTCTGGAATATGCGTATTTTTCCAGCAGTAACCGCAATCTCATCCAGTGGTACACGAACGACGCGGGTTTCCTCTTTCCGGACAACGTGGCCGGTTCTTATGTCCGGGGAACGGAACTGGTCTGGAGCGCGTCTCTGGCGGAACGGCTCACCTGCACCGGGAACTGGACGTTCCAGAAATCCCGGGTGACCGGCGAGAAGAATAAAATCTACCGGGACAAGGCTCTTCCCAATCGTCCGGAGAACTACGGCAACCTGAGAATCGAGCGCTCCTTCCCGAGAGCCGTCCCCTTCTGGAGCCTGGAACACAAGGGCGCGTACTTCCTGGACCGCGCCAACCAGGCCCACAAGCGCTATCCC
>CAYRTQ010000004.1:34332-34972 GCA_964426865.1 uncultured bacterium | reverse complement strand
TCCCAGTGCATGGATGAATGTTTCCGTTCCCTCCGGGACGAATGTCGCCCGGAATTTCAGGCTGTCCGGGAGAGTCCAGACCGCCGAGAAGAGGGCGTCCGTCTGTCCGGACCGCACGTCGTACAGATACTGGTAGCCGCTGTTGCCGGTGTCGTAGGGATTGCCGGTGTCCGGAGCCAGGCCGAAGGGGACGTTCGGTCCCGCCAGCGTGCCGGGAGCGGGCGCGGAGAGCGACGGGCCATCGAGCGCCGGTTCTCCCGCCGGGCCGTGGAAGAGATAGTCGTGACGCTTCCCGCCGTTCACCCGGAAGAGATCGACCGCGTAGGCGCCGCCGGGGATATCGATGAGCAGGATTGTGCGACGGTAGCGGTCGACCCCGCGCCAGGAGTACGCATCCTCACACGAGGCGTCGATATACTTGACTCCTTCGAGATCCGCGAACGCGTGGAGGTCGCCGAAAGTCCCCGGAGCCTGGCGCTTTTCGTCCACCTCCACCGTGGTGTGGCAGACCGTGTGCGTGGTCCAGATCACCACCCTCATCGTCTGCCTCGGCCCGATCGTGTCGCCCGGGCTCGCCGACGCCCTGGCCGCCACGGCCCTGGCCTTGTTGGCCCTTTCCTTTGCGATCGATGTGCGCGCC
>CAYRTQ010000004.1:15023-34322 GCA_964426865.1 uncultured bacterium | reverse complement strand
GTGGCCGGAGCGATATGATCCATGTATTCCGGATAGCCCATCTCCGGGATGAATTCGCGCCCAGCGGCGAAGAAATTGATGTTGAGACGGTCGGCATGGCTGTGCGCGGCGTGGGCGTACCCGTAATCGAGGACAAGCGCCGCGCGGTTGTCCCCCTTGCCGGTGCGGAGCACCGCCAGACCGCGCACGGGCGCCACGGTGCTCCGCTCTTCGGGCGCGCGGGCGGCGTTTCGGCGCACTTCGTCCATATCTAGCGCGGGACGGAAGAGATCCTCCAGCGCGGGGGCCGGGGATCCCGCGATATCACGCGCCCGGAGCAGGTAGCGGGCCATTTCGGGAGTGCGGTAGGCCTGATAGGCGTCGGTGACATCCGACAGGGGAAGTGTCCAGCCGGTGTTGATGATGCTCCCCATGTCCGCGGCGAAATGGGTGAACCGGTCCAGGCAGACCAGGTCGGCGAAGGAATGGAACGAGGCCCGTACATGGGGATGATCCCACACCCAGCGGCCATCGGAACCCATGGCCTCGGCGATGCTCTTCGCCACCTCGTGATAGGTGCTGGCATAGGAGAGCGAGGCCTCGAACGGAAACCCGTCGCGGAAGAACTGGTTGTCCAGCACCGGGGCTTCCGCGGCGGGATGGTCGTTGAGCATGAACCCCAGCATGTCCCCGTTTCCGGTAACCGCGGCGAACTTGGCCAGCGCCTGATTCCAGTTGTTCCCCCAGTTGGCGGCGGAGGGCTTGGCATGATAGGCGGAGTAGGCGGGACGGTATATCTTTTCCTCCACCCGGGCGAGGAACGCGGCGTCCAGCCCGGAACTCAGGATTTCCACGCTCCGGGCGATATCGAGAAGAACGCTGCCCTCCCAGAATGAGCCGGTCATCTTCACATAGGTTCCCCAGTCGGTGCCGTCATAGGTGAGGTCCCGTGAATCGATGTCCGGGTAAACCTCCATGAACCGTTCGAGGAGAACCAGCGCCTTGTGACGGTAGACATCCTCGCCGGTCAGGAACCACAGCATGCTCAAGGGTTTCAGATACCGGGGGAGGGAATTGAGGAACCACTGGTTGTACCAGCCCACGAAATAGAACCATTCACCTTTGGTGGGGCTGCCGGGACGGTTGTCCAGCCACCCGGAGCCGTCATCCGGAAAATCCGCGTTCGGATACCATTCCTTGCCGATGGGACACTGCACCTGTCCGGGATGACCGAGGTCCACCCTTTGGCCGAAGGGCTGGTAGACGCCGGTTCCGCCGCCATGCACCGGGCAGCCTTTGCGGTGGACCATGAGGGCGCGTTTCGTTTCCGCCGGGGGGATAAGGCGGCGAATGCCGTTGTCGTCGAGGGCGACGAATTCGGCGACGCTTTTCCGGGTTTCCTCCAACGCCGAGGCGTACCGGGAGTCCGCGGCAAGGCGTGCGCGGATGGCCGAACGGTCGAACACCGTATAGCGGTATGCCTCGCCCGCCGCCCGTTTGGCCAGGGAAACGCGCAGGGAATGATCGGATGGGACGATGCGCCCGGCCCGCTCCGCACTGTGTCCGGAAGCGGCGGCAATGAACAGGATCGCGGAGAAGAAGAGCAGTTTCCTCATGAAAGACGCCCTTTCATGATGCAGGAGAAGTGGATGCAAAAGATCATCGCGCCGGTGAGAGCAAAGGGAATCGCATATACGGTACAGAGAGAAGCGGTCGTGTCGGTCATCCGGAGGGAAGGCCGGTCTGGACAATACAACTTCCATCGATGCGACCATCTTTTCCGAACGAGGCCGCTCCGTTCATTTTCCAGTATACCCTGTTCAGGGGACATTTGTCAATATCTGTAAATATTGGAAACACACCCGCGAACGGAAAAATGGATCAGAATTCCCGGAATACCTTGAAAACACAAAATAAATACAATATAATATTAATTATATCATCATTGAGACGTGCCGGGGGTAGCGTATGCCGGGAATTCCTGTTGCCATTCATGTTTCTCTTGTCCTTCTCGCGTTGTTCTGGGGAGGCATATTGGCTGTAGCCCAGACCGGAAGGTCCGACAGCGAGGAGGCCCGTGCCCTGGTGCGGAGAGTGGAGACCCAGTATCAGGGGGAGACCTCCCATGCGGTCGCCCGCATGCGGGTGGTGACCGCGAAATGGTCCCGCGAGATGAGCCTGGAAATGTGGTCGAAAGGCCGCGACCGGTTTCTGGTGCGGGTCATCGCCCCGAAAAAGGACGAGGGTGTGGCGTCCCTGAAAATCGGGGAGGAAATGTGGAATTATCTCCCCAACATCGACCGTCTGGTGAAAATCCCCTCCAGTCTCATGGGTGACAGTTGGATGGGCAGCCACCTGACTAACGATGACCTGGTGAAGGAAAACCAGGTGGACAAACTCTACGATCTGACCATGACCCGCAGGGGCGGCATCGCGGATATCACCGGGATTCCGAAGCCCAATGCCGCGGTGGTGTGGGGAAAGATTCTCTATTCCATCGACACGGAGCGGCTGGTTCCACTCTCCACGCGGTATTACGACGAGGACGGCGTGTTGGTGCGCACCATTTCCTTCGAGGATGTGCAGCGGGTTTCCGGACGGTGGATTCCGCTGCGCATGATCGTTCAGCCGGAGGACAAACCGAAGGAGCGGACGGAAATGAGCTATGGGAAACTGGAGTTCAATGTCTCCCTTTCGAAGGACTTTTTCACCCTTCGCACGTTGAGGAACCGGTAGGATGCTGCTCTCGCGGCTCGCCTACCGCAGCTTGTGGCGGAACCGGAGGAGGACGCTCCTCACCATGACCGCCATCGGGTTCGCCACCGCGCTGGTGGTGCTCACCCTCTCCGTGTACGAGGGCATTTTCCAGGATCTCATCGAGGGAGCCACCGCATATCAGGGGCAGATACGGGTCACCGCGCCGGGATATTTCGAGAACCCGTCGTTGGATCTGACCGTACCGCAGGACTCCAATCGTCAGGTGATTCTCGAGAGCCGCGGAATACGGGGCGCGGCGGGACGGGTGCGCGGATACGCCCTTCTCAGCTATGGGGAAGGGGATTCCAGCCACACCCAGCCCACGGAACTGCTCGGCATCCACCCGGTCGAGGAAAGAGGGGTGAGCGCGTTCGAGAATCGGGTGATCATGGGGAAGTTTCTTTCCGGTCCGGGGACGAAGGAGATCGTGCTCGGCAAGGGGCTGGCCCGCAGTCTCGAAGCGGTGGTCGGCGGAGAGATCGTGGTCATGGGGCAGGATGTCTATGGCTCCGTGGCGGCGGACATCCTGCGCGTGGCGGGGATTGTGGATACCGGCGACCCGCTTCGGGATGTTTCCCTGGCGCTGGTGGGAAGGGAAACCCTGCAGAATATTCTGGTTCTCGAAGGGAACGTGCATGAATACGCGGTCTCCATCGGGAATCCCTCGCGCGCGGCGGAGTCCGCAGCGGAAGTGCGACGCCGTCTTCCCCGTCTCGATGTACGGCCCTGGAACGTGTTTCTCCCCCAGTTGAACGACATTCTCCAGATCAGCAGTATTTCACGGTTCATCTTCGCCCTGATTTTCTATTTCGCGGTTATCCTGGTGACCGTGAACACCCTCTACATGTCCCTCCTGGAACGGATGCGGGAATTCGCGGTCATGGCCGCGGTGGGACTCCGTCCCATACGCCTCTCGCTCATGATCCTCCTGGAGGGCCTGTTCATGAGCGGAATGGCGGGAATCGCGGGGGGAGCCGCCGGAGTCCTGGCGAGCGTATGCCTTCAGCAGCATCCGGTGGATCTGAGTTCTCTCATGCCGAGCATCTCCTATGCCGAGTCCACCATCCAGCCGCGTCTTCGCGGATATGTGACCGCTGATACCGTTCTCGTTCCGGTGCTCATGATTGTCATGCTCGGATCGATCGTTTCCCTGTTTCCCGCCTGGCGGCTGCACCGGCTCCGTCCGGTCAACATCCTGAGGGAGGTATGACATGCTCTGGCTGAAACTGGGCTGGCGCAACCTCCGCCGTAACCGTCGCCGTACGGTCATCGAGCTGGCCGCCATCTCCGGAAGCGTGTTCATCGCCATGTATTTCAACAATATGGCGGTCGGGTCGTACAACCAGATGATCGACAGCGGGGTGCGCATGGGCAGCGGGCACATCGGGGTCTACCGGGAGGACTATCTGGAACTGCGGCGGGTGGACCAGACCGTTCCTATCGGCGAACTCGTTCCCCATCTCCGCGAAGTTCCCGGGGTTGAAGCGGTGTATTCCCGCCTGTATGCGCCCGGGCTTGTGCGCTCCAGCCGTGACAGCCGTCCCGCGGTCTTTCTGGGTCTCGATTTCGAGGCCGAGCGGTCGAACAATCCCCTTCTGCAACCGAAACGGCTCGCCGGGGGGAGCATCCCGGAACCGGACAATCCCCGGGGCGCGCTCATCGGGATCACGCTCGCCAAGGATCTGAGTCTCCGGGTCGGCAACAAATTCGTACTCATGACCCAGGGACCGGGTGGAGAGATCGTGAGCGATCTCTACCGGGTGGCCGGAATTCTCGACACCGGTCTGCGCGAATTCGATTCCGGTACAGTGCTCGTTTCACGGGAGAGTCTCGCCGCGGTGATCGGCAGGCAGGGCCAGGCCCACGAGATCGCGCTCATGCTTCGGAATGCCGGAGATATTCCCTCGGCGCTTCCCCGTGTCCGCGATATCGTCCGCGGGATTCCGGGCGTTCATGCCTACGACTGGCGGGAGGCCATGCCCAGCCTGGCGGGAGCCATACGGGTGGATCACGCGGGACTTCAGGTGACCGTGGTTTTCCTCTATCTCATCGTGGGTATCGGCGCCATCAATACCCTGCTCATGAGTGTCATGGAGCGTACCCGGGAATTCGGCATCGTGCGGGCCATGGGACTGGGACGGCGCGGCATTCTGGGAATGGTCTTTTCGGAGGCGTTCGTGCTCGGTCTCGCCGGAGTGGGCATCGGCGCGGCGCTGACCATCCTGCTCGGCATCTACACCGCCACGGAAGGGATCGATTTCACCGCCTTCCTGAAAGTGGGGGGCATCGGCGGAACGCTCATCGAACCGATCATTTACACCGGCTGGGACTGGCTGTCCATGATCGTTCTCGGTTTTGCCATGATCCTGCTGGCGCTCGCGGCGTCCCTGTATCCGGCCTGGCATGTGCTCCGCATCCGTCCCGCGGACGCGATCCGGAGCTATTGATACGAAATTGCGATCATATGAGTAATACGAGAAATAATTCAAGCAAGCGATTAAGAATGGGTCCGCTTTTATCACTCGCATCATGCGCATCACCGGTTCAGACAGGTTTCAAACTCTTCCTTACCTGTGTGATCGCTCATTCGTATGAGAACGTATCCGTGCCGCTTCCACGTATTGTGGGAGGATGAGCAGGGGTGAGGGAATCGGCGTGCGTACGTGAACCAGATTGATTGCTGCTCAAAACCCGGGGGAATTACTGCCCCTCATCGCTTTCCCGCTGTGTATTGATGCCTGTCCATCGGAGGATTTATGGAAGAAGCGGTGCTGCTGCGGGGGGTGCGGAAATACTATCACGAGGCCGAGCATATCGTGCACGCGGTGGACGGCGTGGATCTGACGCTCGCGAAAGGGGAGTTCGCCACCCTCGCCGGGCCTTCCGGCAGCGGAAAAACCACGCTGCTCAATCTCATCGGGGGGCTTGACCGCCCCGATTCCGGGGAAATCACGGTCGATGGGATTTCCACCAACGGCAAATCCGATGACGAACTGACCCGTCTGCGCCTTCACCGTATCGGCTTCGTTTTCCAGGCCTACAATCTCATCCCGGTGCTCACGGTCTATGAGAACATACAGTTCATCCTCCAGATTCAGGGAGTTCCGGAAGAAGAGCACCGCGGGCGTATCCTTCCCCTGATGGAGCGTCTCGACATCGCTCCTTTGGAACGGCGTTTCCCCGGCCAGATTTCGGGCGGCCAGCAGCAGCGGGCGGCGGTGGCGCGGGCGGTGGTGGGGAACCCCGCCATCGTGCTGGCGGACGAGCCCACCGCGAACCTGGATTCCGAATCCTCCGGCAACCTCCTGCATCTCATGCAGAAACTGAACGAGGAGCGGAAGGCGACATTCCTTTTCAGCAGCCACGACCCTCTGGTGATCGGACTGGCCCGTCGGGTTATCCGGCTTCGGGACGGACAGGTGCAGGCGGATGAGCGGAAGGAGGCCTGAGGCGATCATGCGGATGACCCTTTCCGTTTCCCTGCTGATCCTGCTTTGCCTGATCCGGGAAGTCCGCGCGGCGGATTTCCCGAGCGGGTTGGCGCTTCGCGAAAACGTGCTGATCACCCGTCTGCCGTTTGCCGCGCGGACGCCTTCCGCTGCCGCTCCGGACCGCACCTTCGGCATATCGGAAACCGCTCTCCGTGTCTGGACCGGGGTGACCTCCGAAACGGTTTCCCTCGATGCCGCGATTGAATTCCGGGGGACATTCACTTCCTCCAGCGCTACGGTGGGCGGGCTGGGAACGTTCTTTGCCCCCGGGGATGTCCTCGAACGCTGGAACTGGACCCGGGTGCATTCCCGGTCCGAGTCCACCTTCCTGCGCACCCGGGTGGAACGCCTTCGCCTGACCGTGAAAGCCGGTCCCCTGGATATCGACGCCGGCCGTCAGCCGGTAACTCTCGGGACCAGCCACTTCGTGAGCGTGCTCGATGTCATCGCCCCCTTCGCGCCCGGCAGTCTCGACGCCACCTACAAGCCCGGAGTGGACGCGCTTCGCATCCGCACCGGGATTGGCGAGTCCGGCGCGGCGGAAGTCATCGGAGTGGGTTCGCGGCCTTGGGGAAACGGCGCACTGCTGGGGATGATCCGTACCTCCCCGCGAGGTCTGGATACCGTTCTCCTGGGCGGGAGATTCCGGGAGCGCGGGTTCGGCGGATTCGCCTGGGATGGCGAGATCGCGCCGGTCGGCATCTGGGGCGAACTGGCGGCTTTCGAACGGAAACCCGCGCGCGAGCATTTTTACGGCGGCTGGTCGCACCGTACTGCTTTCTCCGGAATCGCCGGGGCGGACATCACTGTTCCCGCCGACATCCGGACCGGATTCGCGCTGATGTACCAGGATTTCGGGGTGCGCCACCCGGAAGACCTGGCCCTGGTTTTCGCCGACGCTCCGTTCCGCGAGGGATGGCTTTTCCTCGGTTCCTCGGGATATGGCATGCTCACCCTGCACCGTCAAATGCATCCGCTGGCGGTTGCCGATCTTGCGGGGCTGGTGAATCTCGTGGACAGCTCAACACTCTGGCAGCCCCGGCTCACTTTCAGTGTGAGTAATAATTCGGATCTGAGCCTCTACGGCTGGTTGGGGACTGGCGGGAAACCCCGGAACGAGGGGACGGCGTCCATCCCCCGCTCGGAGTTCGGCATGGTTCCACGGGGAGCCGGGGTTTACGCGCGGTGGTTCTATTGAGGAAAGCGACAAAGATACAACGCTTCGGAGCGCCAAGGGATACATCGGTTCCGGCGCAGACGTCGAAGGGGAAAGACGGGGCATACCCGAGGAGATGCGAAAGGGGAAGTCCGGGTGTTTGGAGGAGCGTCGGTTGACCTCGGCGCGGAATTCTTATATATTGTGCCGGTAATATGTTATTATTTCACGTCTTGCCCTCATGCGGAGGGGGAATGCGGCACGGGGAATGGGAACCGCTTTTCGACGCGGGCTGCGTGACCGGCAGACCCCGCGTCATCACCGATTCGGAGAAACGGGAAAACATCATGCATTGGTATAAAGGCAGCATACACAATCATTCGAACCAGAGCGACGGGGATTCCTCGCCTTCCACGCTGGTGGACTGGTACAAGCGGCACGGGTACAACTTTGTCATTCTCACCGACCACAACCGGGTCACTCCGGTGGAGAATCTCAACCGTGAATTCGCCTCGGAAGGGGAATTCATCGTTCTTCCCGGAGAGGAGATTTCCGATGGGTATCCCCGCACTCCGGAATACGGGCCGGTGCATGTCAACGCCCTGGGGGTGACCTCGTCCATCGAACCCCGGGGTGGCGCGGACCCGGTCGCGGTGCTGCGCGCCGACATCGACGCGGTGAATGCCGCCGGAGGGCTGCCGATGGTGAACCATCCCAATTTCCGCTGGTCGCTCACCGCCAACGATCTTTTTCCGGTGGAGGGCTGGTCCCTGCTGGAATTCATGAATTGCGGCGCGGCGGTCAACAACACCGGTCTCGACCAACCCGATACTGAGGCGATCTGGGACGACCTCCTCCATCGCGGGAAACGGCTGTATGGGACCGCCTCGGACGACTCCCACCATTTCACCCTCTTCACGCCCCGTCGCGACAATCCCGGAAGGGGATGGGTAATGGTACGGTGCGAGACGCTCACTCCGGCCTCCCTGCTCGATGCGCTCTCCCACGGAGAATTCTACTCCTCCACCGGAGTGATCCTGAAGGATGCGGCCCTGACTCCGGAGCGGATTGCGCTGGCCATCGAACCCTGGGGGGACACCGCATTCCGCACCGAGTTCATCGGGCGCGGGGGAAAGGTCCTGAAAACGGTTTACGGGCCGGATGCCGAATACATTCCCGAACGCACCGAGGGCTATGTCCGGGCACGGATAACCGATTCCAACAATCTCCACGCATGGACCCAGCCGGTCTTTTTCTGAAATACCCGAATCGCACGGGATCACGGAGAATGATGCCATTCCCCGCAGAGCGTGCAAGCGAAGGACGAAATCGGGTATTCTCCCTTTCATGGCATAACGGGCGGGCGCGGATGCCCGCCCCCGCTGCATGGCGCCTTTCCCGGTGGTGAAATGTCCCACGGAATCGAGTCATCATGAAACACCTGTCGCTCATCACGTGTTTTTTCTTCCTTTTCGGCTGTTCCACCGCTTCCGGATGGTACCGTGGGAGCCTTCACGTCCACACCAACCTGAGTGACGGCGATTCCGCTCCGAAGGATGTGGTGAAATGGTATCGTGAACACGGTTACCATTTTGTGGTTCTCACCGACCACAACCTGAACGCCAATGTGCGCGGGCTGAACCGCAGATTCGCGAAGGAGGGCCGTTTCCTCGTCCTTCCGGGGAACGAGGTCACCTGCGTGAGCGAGGGCAAGCCGGTGCATTTTCTCGCGTTGAATGTCACCGGATTCCTGCCGCCCTATAATGGAAAGACCATTGTGGATACGGTTCGGGGAAATCTGAAGGGGATAGAAAAAGCCGGGGCGCTGCCGGTGGTTTGCCATCCGAACGACGGCTGGTCTCTTTCCGCGGAGAAACTGCTTCAGGTCGAGGGCCTGCGATTGCTGGAAATCTGCAACTGCCATCCCACGGTGAACAATTTCGGCGGCGGTGGGCTGCCGGGAACGGAAGAGATATGGGATGTCCTTCTCACCCGGGGGAGGAAGGTATGGGGGACCGCCTCCGACGACATGCACATACTGAAAAAATCCTCACCCCGCAACGCGAATCCGGGGCGGGGGTGGGTGATGGTGCGGAGCGACCGGCTCACTCCGCGGGACATAGTTTCCGCGCTGGAACGGGGAGACTTCTACTTCTCCACCGGAGTGGAACTGAGAGACCTCCGGTTCAAGGACAACCTGCTGCGGATAGCGGTGCAATCGGGCGGACCGATACGGTATACCGTGGAATTCATCGGAGCGGGGGGAAGGGTGCTGGCGAAAAAATACGATCAGGTATGCATGTATCGGTGCACCGGCACGGAGGGATACGTCCGGGTTCGCATCACCGATTCCAACGGGTTCCGGGCCTGGACCCAGCCGTTTTTCCCGGATCAAGACCAGAAATAGGCCGCGAAGGCCCTCT
This sequence comes from uncultured bacterium, assembly GCA_964426865.1. GTDB lineage: Bacteria > Latescibacterota > Latescibacteria > Latescibacterales > Latescibacteraceae > JAWLHT01. The sequence continues at coordinate 24,516 of CAYRTQ010000004.1, read as the reverse complement.
CACCACAGTCCGAATCCCGGAAAGCGCCGTTTGAACGCGGCGGCATACCGGTTCCCCGCACGACCCGTGCTGAATTCCAAAATGACCGCGAAGCACCCCCAGATTTCCGGGCCGATTTCATCATTCCCCACTTTCCATTTTCCGTGGCTCAACACCGCGTTCTCCGGGACCGCCGCCACTTTTATAAAATAATCCCAGGATTCATTCCCGTCGGTTCCCGCCAGATGAATGGTCAGCCACGCCCCGGATCCCACATAGGTGCGTTGGCCGGCGTGACGGTCCAGGACGCCATCGCCGTCACGATCCGTTCCGGAGAGCCATGCCTCGTTCCACCGCATCTCCAGCCTGATCCGTCCATCCCGCGACGGGGGAAGGCCCAGGCGTCCCCGGTCATGGTTGCCCAGCCATCCCTTGAACGCGCGGGCCCGGTAATTATAGCCATAAGGATCGTAATCGGGGGGCAGCGGCTCGCCTTCCAGAAAATGACCGCTGACATAGGTGATCGCCTGCTTTTCCGTATGCACTCCGGACGCCGGGGGTATTTTCGGATGTACGGCGGACTGGGAGTGCGCGGTTCCCAAGGGGTAGGGGTCGCAGAGGAAAAAGCAGGGGAGCATCAGCAGCAATAGAAGGTGCATGGTTTTCATGGAGAACCTCCTCGTTCCCGTCAGGCGGAATGGAAATGAAAAGTCCGGTAATTTCCGGTGATTCCATTTCCGCGCGCGGGTCACGGCCCGGTAATGATATGAAAACTATACACATAATAAACAAAAAATACAATAATGCAAGAAATATTTGATGCGTTGCCGTTTTATGGATAGATGCATATGACCGACATCAACCGCTTTTTAACGGTTATGAACGCGCTTTCATGCGATAAAATCGTCCTGCGTCCTTCCCGCCTCCTTCTCCGCCGCCCGTTTCACCCACGGAAAACCGCGGAGAATAAAAAAAAGACCCGCCTGGGTGAGCGGGTCTCGATGCATGGAAGAGGTGAATCGTTATTTCTTGAAATACAGTTTCCCGAATCGCCAGGGAGTGTGGAAGCTTCCCCGCAACGTGGGGCTGAACGCGGCGTACCAGTCGTCCTCCGGAGTCTTTCCGGATTTGCCGCGTTCGATACGGTAGGCGTTCAGACGCCACATGTCGCCGTCTTTGGGGGGGATTTGCTGGAGTTCCCAGAGGTCCTCGAAGGGAACCGCGATTTCCACGGTCCAGTACTCGTCGTTGGTTCCTTCCTTGAGACCGTCGCCCTTGACAAACGTGGCGTTCTGCATGTTTTTGAAATCCCAGTCGAACCAGCCCTGGATGGCCCCGTTCTTCCGCTTGCCCGTGTTGTAGGCGATGAGGTCCACGCGGGCGTTCACCGGGTTCCACTCCACTTCGTAGTAGGAGGAACCGTTGCCATCGGGATCGATGAAGAGTTCCACCACCTCTTCCTCCCAGAGTTTGCCATCCTCTTCGGTGTAGGTGGCCCAGGCGTCCGAGTCATCGCAGTGGAACGCGGCATAGAGGTACTGGTCATCCCAGAGGAATTTCACCGTGGACTTGCGCGGAACCGGTTTTCCGGTGTTCGTCTCGATCATGTTGAATTCTTTGGCTTTGCTCCATGCGGCTTCGTCGATCCTGCCGTCGATCACGATCTGCCCGGTGGCGCGGGTGACCGTATAGCTGGAGAGCGGCGGGTCCGCCGCGAAGGCGATCGATCCCGCCGCCGCGAGCGTCAGGGCAAACGCCGCGGTTCTTCCCGCTCTGAAAGGTGTGCTCATCATGTCTCTCTCGTCCTCCTCATTGTCGTGGCCGGGAAATTACTTCTTGAAAATGACTTTACCAAACTGCCAGGGGGTATGGAAGCTGGGGCTGATGGTCGGGCTCCAGGCGGCATACCAGTCGTCCTTGGCGTTGGTTGTGGGGTGTTCGATACGGTAGAAATTCACCCGCCACATCTCGCCGTCTTTCGGGGGAATATTGGGAGCGATCCACATTTCATCGAAGGGGAAGGCGAGTTCGACCGTCCAGGACTTGTCCGTGGTGCCGCGGGTCTTGCCGTCGCCATCGACGGTCACCACGCGTTTCATGACATTGGAAAAATTCCATTCCTTCCACACCTTGTAGAAGCCGTTGTGCTTCGGTCCCTGGTTCAGGACGAAGAGGTCCACCCGTTTGCCGACCGGGTTGATTTCGTATTCGTAATAGCTGTGGCCCTTGCCCTCGGGATCGATGAACACTTCCGCCACTTCCTGCTCCCAGAGCGGGTCTTCGTCATTCAGATAGGTGGCCCAGGCGTCCGGGTCCTCGAAATGGAAACCGACATAGAAAAATTTATCATCCCAGAGAGCTTTCACCGTGGACTTCAGGGGAACGGGAGTACCGTCGGTGGTCTTGGTGAGCGTGATTTCGGGGGCGTTCGCCCAGTCGGCCTCGGTCAGCTTGCCATCGACCGTCAGGGTCCCGGTGGTTCTCTTCACGGTATAGGTGGGGAGATTATCCGCCGCGAAGGTGGTCAGCGGCGAAATGGTGAACGCCGCCGCGAGAGCGAGAAGCGTTACAGTGCTGCGCATGAATTTCTCCTTTCGGATTACATGGGAATGATATTGTCGTCTCTGAAAGAAAATCGCACAATGGCGCGGAGCGCCGCATCCGGGGCGAACTTTCGGAACGCGATGCACCCGCGCGTGGACCATCGATGATGGGAAACTCTCGACGGTTCGAACGCATGTTCAATATAACCGAAAACAAGCCGCCGGTAAAGAGTCCAGTGGCCGCAGGCGGGCCGGGAAGCCGGTTTTTCCGTATTCGCGGTCTTGTCGTCCGGCAGAACCGAAACGGGCCGGGGAGCGATCTCCGGTCCGTTTCTGACTTTCCGCTACTTCGCCAGTTCCATTTTGCCGGCGCTCCGGAATCCGGGCATGCTTACCCGGTAGAAGTACACGCCCGAGGACACCAGCTTTCCCTTGTCGTTTTTCCCGTCCCAAAGCACCCGGTAGGTTCCCGCGGAGATGGTCCGGGAAAGCAGCTCCCGTATCTTCTGCCCGGCGGTGTTGTAGACCTCGAGCCTGGCCTCGCCCGATTTCGGGACGGTGAACTCGATGGTGGTGCTGGGATTGAACGGGTTGGGGTAATTGATGCTCGGGAAAACGACTTCGGGGTGTGCGGACGGGGTCTGCACTCCGGTCGGCGCATCGCTGAAGGTCACCCGGGCGAACCGCCAGGGAGTATGGAAGCTGGTCCGTAATCCGGGACTGAGCGCGGCGTACCAGTCATCGGACGTGGAGCTTGAACTTCCCCGCTCGATACGGTAAATCCCGATGCGCCACATATCGCCCGGCAACGGCGGGATATTGGGCGCGGTCCAGAGGTCCGCGAAGGGGAAGGCGACTTCAACGGTCCAGGACTTGTCCACGGTGCCCGCGTTTTTTCCGTCGCCGTCCACGAACACCGCCTGTTTCAGCGCGGAGGTGAAATCCCAGTCCTTCCAGATTTTGTAGAACCCGTCTTTCAGCGGTCCCTGGTTCAGGACGAAGAGGTCCACTTTCTGGTTGATCGGGTTGATCTCGTGTTCATAATAGGAATGCCCCAGGCCCTCGGGGTCGATGAACACCTCGGCTACCTCCTCGTTCCAGAGCGATCCGTCCTCGGAGGTGATGGTGGCCCAGGCGTCGGGATCCTCGAACGAGAATCCGACATAGAGGTAATTGTCGTCCCAGAGCATCCGGACCGTGGATTTGAGCGGCACGGGGCTTCCGGTGTTGGTTTCGGTGAGGATGCCCTCGGCCGCCCGGCTCCAGTCCGCCTCATCCAGCTTGCCATCGACTGTAATGGTCGATGCGGCGCGAATCGCGGTGTAGCTGGTGACATCCACCTGCGCCATTCCCGGCGCGGCGAGGAGCATGAGGCCGACCAGTCCGGGAAGCATCCGGGAGAAAAGTGAATCGAACTGCATGAAAATCTCCTGGTATTTTGGTATCGGGTGACAATCAGGACAGATATTTTTCCAGGCTCTTGAGTTCAGCCGGGGTATAGGGATCCTGGAACGCGCTGTCGGTGGGCTCATTGCCCTTTTTCGCCGCGAGGGAGGGCGGGAAAAGCTCCCATCCTTCCACTTCCTTGCGGGTCACCGGAGCGCCGTTCTTTTCCAGCACGGATTTGAAGCCCATGAGGAACATGTAGGCTTTTTCCAGGATGTCCTCGCCGGTCTCATGGGGTTTGCGAGTGATGAACAGCTCCTGGATGGCGAGCTGGAGCGCGTTCCAGGTGTTGTACCGGAACCAGCCGGGGTTGGCGGGAATCTTGCCCTCGAAATCCCCGTTACGGTCGCCGAAGAGCCGCATGTAGGCGTTGCCGTCCATCCCGCTCTGGAGATGCAACTGGCCGTAGAAGGGGCCGTTGGGGCTTTCGTGGATGAAGCTCAGCGCCCCCGGAGGGGTCCGCCAATCCGGGGTGAGATAGGACGCTGCGAGGCATTTCCCGCGCCGTTTCGCCGGATCGGGATTGTTGCGCTCGTTGCGGAGCGCGGCGATGTAGTAGATGCCGTGGACGCCGTGGGAATAGTAGTCGCTCATGGAATTGTGCGCGGCGTATCCGAGAATGCGGGGCATGATGGAGGCCTTGACCTGGAGATCGCCCACGCTTTCGGTGAACTCCCAGGTGGAATTGTTCATGAGCGCCGCGCCGCCCTTCTTGGCGTCCTCCACCATGGCCCGTCCCTTCTCGATGGAGGTGGTGAAAGGCCGGTTCACGAACGTGGGCATTCCGGCGAGCAGGAATGGCCGCGCCATGAGGTGGTAGAGGGATACCGCCGGGACCGAGTCAATATAGACGCCGTCCACCGCTCCCACCATGTCTTCCATTTCCTTCACCGCAGTCACGCCGGGATACCGTTCGCAAAAACTCTTGGCGAACTCCGGACGGTAGCTCCAGACTTTCGTGACAATCAGACCGGTGGTGCGCATCTTCCCCGGCTTGGGATTCATGGTATCCGCCCAAATCTGGTACGCATGGCTGCCGTGGCCCACCACCATCCCGACCTCGACCAGATCGTTGGGGCTTTTCTGCGAGAACGGCGCGTGTTTTTCCGCCGCTCCGGCATTTCCGGCGGCGGAGGCGAGAGCCATCGCCCCTGCGCCGAGCGCCGCACTTTTTTTCAGGAAATCTCTGCGTTCTTCCATTATTCCATTCCTCCGAGTGTACGTGTATGAACGAGTGATTTTGCACAATATAGGATGGATTCTCGGCGCAAAGAAGTGAAAAATACGAAAGAAAAACCGCACAGTTAAAAAGCGCCCCCGCAACCGGCGCATGCTACCCATGTCCGGTTGTGGCATTTACCCCTGAAGAACTGCGGGGCGCCGAAAAGGAGTTGTGTTTTTCGGATAATGGGGCAAAAGAATGCGCCAAAAAGTGTTGCATGGTGAGGAGAATTAATGATTACATCGCGCTGGATGGCCGTTATTCCTTGTCCACCGGATTTGAAAATGCATATATTATACGGAAATGGGATTGGGTATTGAACAAGGTTAACCGTAATGCTTTGCAGGGGGAATCATGGAACGCAGAACGTTTTTGAAAGGCGTGGGGACCACCGCCGCCACGGTCACACTGGCGGGAGAAACCGCGTTGGCGAAGCCGAAGGGAACCATCGAGCGCCGTACGCTGGGGAAAACCGGGATGGAGGTTTCCATGCTCGGGTTCGGGTCCCATCTGAAGAAGGAACTGATCGGGAAGCCGAAACTCCGCGACAAGATGATCAAGGCCGGATACGAGGGCGGCATCAATTTCTTCGATGTCTACGACCACAGCGGATTCAAGCAGTTCGAGCCGATGGGGAAGAGCCTGGAAGGATTCCGTAAGAATGTCCACGTGTCCCTCTGCTTTGTCCAGCCCGATGACAAGCTCGAAGCGGAACTGGCCGACGCGCTCGACAAGTTCAAGACCGATTATATCGACTGTTACCGTCATTACACGGTCAACGACACCCGCATGAAATTCAGCGAGGATGCCAAGAAAGCGGGCAAAATCCGGGCGATCGGCGTGGTGACCCACGATGTGGCCTCGATGATGAAGATCATCGACCAGTATGGTTCCATCATGGATTATGTCATGGTGCCGTTCAATTTCCATCACAACAACGGCTACTTCATGGATCCCAAGAACTATGCCGAGAACGACTATTCCGCGCTCATTCCGCGCTGCGAACAGATGGGGCTCGGGATCATGGGAATCAAGCCCATGGGCAGCGACCACATGATCGAACTCGCCATCAAGGAAAAGATGATCAAGAAGGACGGGGTCAAGATTGCCCAGGCCATGCTCCGGTACGTCTTCCAGTTCAAGGAAGTGGATGTGGCCATGCCCTCCATCAACTCCATGAACGAACTGAAAGAGGACCTGGAAGCGGCCTACAAGCCCGCTTTCTCTTCGGAGGAAAAGACCCTGCTCACCGAGATGAGCGCTCTCGCCGCCGCCACCAAGAGTTCCTACCTTCCGAACCACTACAAGTGGCTGGAAAGCTGGGCCAACGGCCGCGTGGTGTAAGGAAATCGCGATATATGCGAAAAAGCCCGCCATGATGAATCGTGGCGGGCTTTTTTAGAGCCTATCCGCAAATAAGGATATAGCCTTCTCTGGGAAAGCAGCCCCCTACAACGCACCCCGTTCGTACTCCGTACGAGCGGGGACCCCGCGCCCTCCGGGCCACCTTCCCCCGGAGGGGGCAGGAATAGCTTGTAGCGCAACATCCCTTGCCCCATTTGGGGGTAAACGCAGTTCCCGCGAAGCGGCAAGGGAACGAGGGTTAGGGGGCCGGGAGCTCACGAGTGATACGGTTTCTTTATTTGTGGATAGCCTCTTAGTGTATATGGCCGCGGGAATCCCCGGCTCCCGATGGGATTCGGGGCGGAAGCGGGACCGCTTTCACCGGCGGAAGGTCGTCGTGTCGTATCCCGTGGCGCCCCGTTGGAGCGCCGGTCCGGGGCGGGATGGACCGGGTTTGAACCGGTTGAGCGGCAAACAAATCCGGTGGGGCGCGGAAAATTCCCGCTCACGCTCCGGGGGGAACCCGTTCTTTAAATACTTGCATACCGGTGGGAAATTGGCTATGTTCAGATTACCTTTTTTTTGTCGCCGGATCGGGGTTTTCCCGCCCGTGGAAGGGTGCTCCCGCCCGTTCTATTCACCTCGTCGTGAAGAGGAAGTCATGAGGAAAGTTCTCCTGTTTTCAGTACTGGTTCTCGCGTTTCTCGCTGTTGCCGGGTGCGGAAAGTCGGGCGACAAGGGAGCGGCCGGAAAGGACAAGAAGATCACCATCGCGGTGATTCCCAAGGGCACCACCCACGAGTTCTGGAAATCCATCCATGCCGGAGCCGTCAAGGCCTCACGGGAACTGGGGGTCGAGATCAACTGGAACGGGCCGCTCCGCGAGGACGACCGTGAGGAGCAGAGCAAGATCGTGGAGACGTTCATCGCTTCCGGGGTGAGCGCCATCGTGCTCGCGCCGCTGGACGACCGTTCGCTCATGCCGCCTGTAACCGAGGCGAAGGGACGGGGCATCCCCACCATTGTCATCGACTCCGGTCTTCAGGGCGATGCGCATTCCTCATTTGTCGCCACGGACAATTTCAAGGGCGGAGTGCTCGCCGCCGAGCGCATGGGCGAACTCCTCAAGGGCAAGGGCAGGATCATCATGCTCCGGTACCAGGAAGGCAGCGCCTCCACCACCGAGCGTGAGCGCGGGTTCACCGAAACCATGAAAGCGAAATTCCCGGGCATCGAATTTCTCTCCAACAACCAGTACGCCGGGGCCACCACCGAAACCGCGTTCACCGCGAGCGAAAATATCCTCAATACCTTCACCAAACCGGACGCCATTTTCACTCCCAACGAGTCCAGCACCTTCGGATGCCTGCGGGCGCTCCAGAGCCGGGGTTTGGCCGGGAAGATCGTGTTTGTCGGCTTCGATTCCTCGGTCAAGCTGGTGGAAGCGCTCCGCAACAAGGAAATTCAGGGACTGGTGCTCCAGAATCCTTTCAATATGGGGTATCTGGGAGTAAAAACCGCTGTGGCGGTCATCCGGGGAGAGCCCTACGAGAAACGGGTGGACACCGGGGTCGCGATCGCCACTCCGGAAAACATGGACACGCCGGAAATCAAGCAGTTGCTCAGCCCGGATCTCACCCCGTACCTTGGCCAGTAACGCGGAGCGATGTCAATGGAAGTCCCAGGGAACAATCTCCTCGTCATGCGGGGAATCGGCAAGTCTTTCGGGGGAGTCAACGCCCTTCGCGGGGTGGACCTGGAAGTGGCCGAGGGGGAGGTGCACGCGCTCATCGGCGAGAACGGCGCCGGGAAATCCACGCTCATGAAAGTCCTTTCCGGAGCGATCCGCGCCGATCATGGGGAAATGCTGCTGGGCGGCTCTCCCTATGAACCCCGCGATCCCCTCCAGGCCCGTAAGCTGGGCATCTCCATGGTCTACCAGGAACTGAATCTCGCGCTGCACCTGACCGTGGAGGAAAATCTCATGCTCGGCATGGAGGACTCGCGCTACGGGTTCATACGCCGCGAGAAATACGCCGGGCGGATCGCCCAAGCGCTCGAAACGCTCAGCCATCCCGATCTGACCCCCCGGGTGAAAGTCGGGGACCTCTCCCCGGCGGCCCGTCAGTTGGTGGAGATCGCGCGGGGGCTGATCACCGACACCCGGGTGTATGTTCTCGACGAGCCGACCTCCTCGCTTTCACGGGTGGACACCGAGCACCTTTTCGAGATCATCCGCACCCTGCGTTCCCGCGGGGTGAGCATCATCTATATCAGCCATTTTCTGGAGGAAGTGAAGCAGGTCGCGGATCGTTTCACCGTGCTGCGCGACGGCGAAACGGTGGGTCGCGGCGAGGTGAAATCCACTTCCACGGAACGGATCATCGAACTCATGGTCGGGCGTCCGCTCACCGAGATGTTCCCGCGCGTTCCCCACGCCATCGGCGGGGAAATGTTCACGGTAAAAGGGCTGGCCGGGGAGAAGCTTCCCGCCTCGGTTTCCTTCGAGGTGCGCGGCGGCGAGATACTCGGACTGGCCGGGCTGGTGGGCGCGGGACGCACCGAGTCGCTCCGGGTGCTCTACGGTCTCCGGGAGCGTACCGCGGGCGAGGTCCGCATCGCCAAGTACTCCGCTCCGGAAGGGAACTTCCGTCCGCACCGCATGATCCGACGGGGGCTGTCCTTTCTTTCGGAGGACCGCAAAAACGAGGGGCTGGCTCTGACCCGCTCCATCGCGGAGAATATCACCTTTTCCACCCTGGGACGGGTTTCGCGGTGGGGGATGGTGAGCGACCGCTCGGTGAACGCACTCGCGGGCAAGTGGGTGGACCGTCTGTCCATCAAGGCGGGCGCGGTGACCGACAAGGCGGAAAGCCTTTCCGGCGGCAACCAGCAGAAGGCGGCCATCGCGCGTCTTTTGGAGGAGAACGCCGATATATTCCTCTTCGACGAGCCCACC
>CAYRTQ010000004.1:13306-15013 GCA_964426865.1 uncultured bacterium | reverse complement strand
TACCAAGGCCCGCAACGCCGATACCACCGTGGGCGAGCTGTCGGGCGGCAACCAGCAGAAGGTGGTGCTGGCCAAGTGGTTCAACACCATGGGCGACATCTACATCTTCGACGAGCCCACCCGCGGCATCGACGTGGGGTCCAAGGTGGAGATATTCCGTCTCATCGGTGAGCTTGCCGCCGGGGGCAAAGCGGTGGTGATCGTGAGTTCCTACCTTCCGGAACTGATGGGCGTCTGCGACACCATCGCGGTGATGCATCGCGGGGTCCTCGGCCCGAAACGTCCGGTTACGGAGTGGAACGAGTATTCAATCATGAACGAAGCAACTTCCGGAGTCGAAGGAGCCTCATGAACGGCACAGCGTCTTCCAGAACGATTCAGGGTCCCGCGCGGGGTCTGAACCTGAAAAAGTTTCTTTCGGTGATCGGCCCGTTCATGGGGCTTGGATTCATCATCCTCCTGTTCGGCGCTCTCCAGCCGGACAAGTTCCTCACCCCCTACAACTTCGAGACAGTGGCCAACCAGACCGTGATTGTGGCGCTGGCGGCCATGGGGATGACATTCATCATCATCTCCGGCGGAATCGATCTCTCGGTGGGTTCGGTGATCGCGCTGAACACCGTGGTGACCGCCCTGCTCATCCAGCACGGGACCGATCCGGTCATCGCGCTCATCGCCGGAGTGCTTTCCGGAGTGGTATGCGGAGCGTTTTCCGGCCTGCTCATCGGCGGGCTGGGCATTGTCCCCTTCATCGCCACGCTCGGCATCATGGGGATCGCGCGCGGGGTGGCGAAATGGCTGGCCGGGGAACAGAAGGTGGACGCGCCCATGACCTGGCTGTGGCAGTTGATGGGGAGTTCGGAGCAACTGGACTGGATGGTGTTTTCGCCCGGAGTGTGGCTCATGATCATCTCCGCGGTGGTCATTGCCGCCCTGCTCAAGTATTCCCTTTTCGGGCGATACACGTTCGCCATCGGGTCCAGCGAATCCACCGCCCGTCTCTGCGGGATTCAGGTGGAGCGGATGAAGTTCTACATCTATACGTTCGCGGGATTCATGGTCGGGCTTTCCGGGGTGATGCAGTTTTCGCGGCTGACCGTGGGAGACCCCACGGTTGCCCAGGGAAAGGAACTCGATGTCATCGCCGCGGTGGTCATCGGCGGCGGCTCCCTGAGCGGCGGCGAGGGTTCCATTCTCGGCACCATGATCGGGGCGTTCATCATGGCGTTCCTGCGGAATGGCTGCAACATGACCGGCATTCCCAATTATGTGCAGGAGATCATCATCGGTCTCATCATCGTCGGCGCGGTCGCCGCGGACAACCTGCGGCATCGCAAGACGAAGTGAGCGTTCTCCCGTTCGCGCGGACCGACGTTCCCTGGGGTGTTCGACAGGGGGCGCGCGTTGACATGCCTGAGAAAAATTATTATATTACTGAATTGTCTAAAATGGGTGAAATTTCGAGAGTTTGGATTGTCGGAGGAATCATACGGAGGAGAAGGTGGACGTTTCAGAAATAGAGAAAGTGTATAATCCGAAAGCAGTGGAAGGAAAATGGCAGCAATTCTGGGAGAAGAACCGCTATGGTCACGCGGAGCCCGGAACCGGGAAACAACCCTATTCCATCGTCATTCCTCCTCCGAATGTCACCGCGGTGCTCCATGTGGGGCACGCGCTCAACAATACCATCCAGGATATCCTCACCCG
>CAYRTQ010000004.1:12297-13296 GCA_964426865.1 uncultured bacterium | reverse complement strand
GCATGCAGGGTTTCGAGGCGGAATGGATGCCGGGCACCGATCACGCCGGAATCGCCACCCAGAATGTCGTGGAGCGCAAGCTCCTGAAAGAGCGGGGCAAGACCCGTCAGGAGATCGGACGGGAGGAGTTCATCCGCGAGGTCTGGAAATTCCGCGAGGAAACCGGCGGAACCATCATCCAACAGCTCAAACGCATGGGCTGCTCCTGTGACTGGGAGCGGGAGCGTTTCACCATGGACGAGGGGCTTTCCCGCGCGGTGACCGAGGTGTTCGTCCGTCTCTACGAAAAAGGACTCATCTACAAGGGCAAATATATCATCAACTGGTGTCCGCGCTGTCAGACCGCCCTTTCCGACGAGGAAGCGGAGCATGAGGAGAAGCAGGGCCATCTCTGGTACCTGCGTTACCCGGCGAAAGACGGCTCCGCGGGAGTGGTGGTGGCCACCACCCGTCCGGAAACCATGCTCGGCGATGTGGCGGTGGCGGTCAATCCAGCGGACGAGCGGTACCGTAACCTCATCGGAACGACCCTCCTGCTGCCCCTGACCGGACGCGAAATTCCGGTGATCGCGGACGATTTCGTGGACCCGGCGTTCGGCACCGGCGCGGTGAAAGTCACTCCCGCCCACGACCCCAACGATTTCGAGATCGGCCTGCGCCACCATCTGGACCCGATCATCGTCATGAACGGCGACGGCACCATGAACGCACGCGCGGGTGAGGATTTCGAGGGACTCACCCGTGAGGACGCCCGCAAGAAAGTGGTGTCCCTGCTCACCGGGATGGATCTCCTGGTCGATATCAAGGACCATGTCCATTCGGTCGGGCATTGCTACCGGTGTCATACGGTCACCGAACCCTACCTTTCCAGCCAGTGGTTCGTGCGCATGAAAACCCTGGCCGAACCCGCGGTCCAGGCGGTGCTCGACGGCCGCATACGGCTGCATCCGGACCGCTGGACCAAGGTCTATTGCAACTGGCTCGAAAACATCCGGGACT
>CAYRTQ010000004.1:3558-12287 GCA_964426865.1 uncultured bacterium | reverse complement strand
TTCCCGTCAGCTCTGGTGGGGACACCGTATCCCGGTCTACTACTGCCAGTCCTGCGATCATGTCATGGTCTCGCGGCAGCCGGCGACCGTATGCGAGAAGTGCGGCGGAACCCATATCGTCCAGGACCCGGACGTTCTCGATACCTGGTTCAGTTCCTGGCTGTGGCCGTTCTCCACGTTCGGCTGGCCGGACAATACCCCGGACCTCCGGGCGTTCTATCCCACCAGCACGCTTTCCACCGCTCCGGAGATCATTTTCTTCTGGGTGGCGCGCATGATCATGGCGGGCATGGAGTTCATGGGGGATATCCCCTTCTCCGACGTGTACCTCCACGGCACCGTGCGGGACGACAAGGGCCGCAAGATGTCCAAGTCGCTCGGCAACGGGGTGGACCCGCTGGAAGTGATCGAGTCCCACGGCGCCGATGCGCTGCGGTTCAGCATGATTGTCATCACCGCGCAGGGGCAGGACGTGTTCATCTCCTACGACGGGAAGGAAACCGCGAAGAAGGGCGCCAACACATTTGACATCGGGCGTAATTTTGCCAACAAGATCTGGAACGCGGCGCGGCTCATTCTCACCCTCTCCGGCGGGGAAATACGGCGGGTGGATACGGTGGAGGCCGACCTGGCCGATCGCTGGATACGCTCCAAATACAACCGGACCATCGCCCAGATGACCGAGTCGCTTGAATCCTTCCGGTTCAACGACGCCGCGCGCATGCTCTACGATTTCATCTGGCACGATCTCTGCGACTGGTATCTGGAGATCATCAAGCCGCGGGTGGCGCGGGGCGGCGACGAACGGGCGTTCGTGCTGCGGAACGCGGCGGAGATTCTCGCCGGCGGCATGAAGCTCCTGCATCCCATCATGCCCTTCCTCACCGAGGAGGTGTGGCAGCTTCTGACCGAAGCGATGGGCGAGCGCGAAACCCCGAGCATCATGATCGCCTCCTGGCCCGTCGTGGACGAGTCGCGGGTGATCGAGGCGGACGAGCGCGGAATGGAAGCGGTGCAGTCGGTCATCGGGGTCATCCGGAATATCCGCAACGAGATGAACGTGCCGCTCGGCCAGAAGGCGGGAGTGGTGGTCGCCCCGGCGGACGACGAAATGGAGCGGGTGTTCACGGAGAACCGGTCCTATATTCTGGACCTCGCCGCGGTGAGCGAACTGCGGCTGGAGCGGGGTGCGACGCGCCCGCCCAAATCCGCCGCGGGCATCAGCGGGCGGAACGAGGTGTTCGTGCTCCTGGAAGGGCTGGTGGACTTCGACAAGGAGCGGGCGCGGCTGAAAAAGGAAATCGAGCGTCGCGCCGGGTTCATCACGAGCCTGGAGAAAAAACTTTCGAACGAGGCCTTCATCTCGCGGGCGCCGGAATCGGTGGTCGAGCAGGAGCGCCGCAAGCTGGACGATTCCCGCGATGAACTCCGGAAACTGGCGGCGAACCTGGAAGCCCTGGGGGATTAGCGATGGAACTCTGGCTGCTTTTGATACTGCTGGGGGGCGTCGTTTCCATGGATACGACCAGCGGTCCCCAGGTCATGGTATCCGAGCCGCTGGTTTCCTGCACCATTCTCGGGCTTCTGTTCGGCATGCCGGTGGAGGGGGTGCTGATCGGCATTCTCTTCCAGCTTCTCTGGCTGGGGTACATGCCGCTGGGAGCGGTGCGTTTCACCGATCACATCATGGCCGCGTTCATCGCCACCGCCTCGCTTCTGTACGCCGCGCATCTGTACGGCCTGAGCGGGGAGCAGGTTCAGGCCGGATTCCTGCCCGCCATGCTGTTCGGCGTACTGGTGGGTTCGGCGGGGCTGCATCTCACCGATTTCATCCGGGACCGCAACGGCGGGTTGAGCGAGAATCTTCAGGCCCGGTTTGAGCGGGGCGAAATGCCGGGTGTGGGGTGGTGGCATCTGGCCGGTATGGCGTTCACCTTTCTGAAGGGAGCGGCCATGGCGGTCGTATTCGTTCCGGTGGGCGCGTTCCTCTGCGGGCTGACCCGTCATCTGACCGGAACCTGGGATCACGCGCTCGCGCTCGGCTCCCTCATCATCCTGGGAGCGGTGGCCGCCCCTGCCGTACATTTCTACTGGCTGGGCGGGAAGCACCGGTATCTCCTCTACGGTTCGGTGGGCGGGGTGTTGTGGTTCCTCCTGACAGCGGCGTAGGGGAAAGGCGCAAAGGGGGGAAAACCGCCAAGGCGCCCGGTTGACTCTTTGTGTACGATGGTGATTCCCGGCGGGAGCGGGAAATGATTCGCGAAGGCGGATCAGGAGAGCGAATACATTTTTCTCTTTGCGACTTTATGCCCTTCCCCCTCTCTTTTCAGGATGCCGTCATGGAAAAGCTGAGCTTCTGGACCCTCTTGCAGATATACTTCCGGAGTTTTTTCTCCCAAGGGTCTTTCACGGTGAAATATCGTCAGAATGTCGGTTTCGCGTTCTGCCTGGAGCCCGCGGGGAAGAAGATATGGAAGGACAGGGAGGACCTGCGGAAGTTTTATCTCCGTCACCTGGAATTCTACAACGGGAATCCGTTCATGGTTTCTCTCGTCCTCGGGGCGGTGGCCCGGATGGAGGAACGGCTCCGGGACGGGGACGGCATCAAGGAAGAGGATATCAACCGGTTCAAAGCCGCGGTCGGACAGGCGGTCGGCTCGGTGGGCGACCGGTTCTTCTGGCGGACGCTGCGGCCCTTCGCGCTGGTGATGGGGCTGCTCGTGGCCTGTCTGGCCGGAGTGTGGGGCGCGGTTGTGTTTCTGGCCCTGTACAATATCCCGGTGCTGTATCTCCGGTGGTACTGGCTGCGGGCGGGGTATACGCTCGGGCCGAAAGTGGTCATCGAGATTCGGAATCCGCGTCTGGAAACAGCGGAGGGTCTCATGGAATCCCTGGGCGGGTTCACGCTCGCCTTTCTGGCCGCCGCGCTTTTGGCGAGGCCGGGATTTCAGGTGAGCTGGGTTTCCGCGGGGGCCGCGGTTTTGTTTCTGTTCGGGCTGTTCCTGACCCGGCGGAGAATACCGTCGTCGGTGATTCTTTTCCTGTCCGCCGCTTTCGCGGTGGGTATGGGCGCGATCGTTCCCTGACCGGGCGGGATAGTTCCGCCATTTTCGATTCACGAGAGGAAATCAGAGAACCATATGCAGGTTGAAGAAGTCATACAGATCAAGAACCGGCTCGGATTGCACGCTCGTCCGGCTGCGCTCATGGTTCAAACCGCTTCCCGGTATTCCTCCCGTATCGAGCTCGAAGTGGAGGGCACACGGGTGAACGGAAAGTCCATCATGGGAGTGATGATGCTTGCCGCGGCGTACGGCAGCAAAATGATGATCATCGCCGAGGGCGATGATGCGCAGGAATCGGTCAACGCCATTAAAGCCCTCATCGACAGCAAGTTCGACGAGGAATAATCTGCTTTCCCGCAGGGACAGGGAGAGGCCGTTTTGGAAAAGGAGACTGGACGTACCATGGGGGAGTATACGGGCATTCCCGGTTCGCCCGGTATTGCCATCGGCCAGGCCTATATATACGACAGCGAAAGTGTCTGGATAGAGGAAAGGCGTATTCCGGCGGACCAGATCGAGGCGGAAAAGGCCCGGTTGCGGGATGCGCTCGACAAGGTCGGCCGTGATATCCGTGAACTGAAGGAGCAGTTGGTGTCAAAAGTGGGCGAGGATAACGCCCGGATATTCGATCCCTACATCATGCTTCTGGAAGATCCCCAGCTTGTCGGGGAAACCGTCCGGTATATCGAAGAGGGGAAGAGCGCGGAGTACGCCTTCTTCCGGACCACCCGCAAGATCATCAAGGCGTACAAGCGTACCGATGACGAGTATCTGCGGGAGCGGATCGGGGATATCACCGATCTCCTGCGCCGGGTATACACCAAGCTTGTGGGCAAGGAGCACGTGGGCCTTTCCGATATCGACCACCCGGTCATCGTGGTTGCGCAGAACCTGACCCCCTCCGACACCGCGAACATGCACGCGGGCCGTATCCAGGCGTTCGTGACCGATTTCGGCGGAAAAACCTCCCACGCCACCATTCTCGCCCGTGCGCTGAAAATCCCCGCGATTCTCGGAGTGAAAACCGCCTCCCGGGAGATTGTAACCGGCGACATGCTCATTGTCGATGGCACGCGCGGCAAGGTGTTCGTCAATCCCGACCAGCGCACCATCGACCGGTATCTTCACGAGCAGGCCCGGATGGAGAAAAGCCGCCAGTCGCTCATGAAACTGCGCGAACTGCCCGCGATCACCAAGGACGGCAAGTATGTCCGTCTACTGGCGAATATCGAGTTCCCGGAGGAAGCCGGAGTATCGCTGGAGAACGGCGCGGAGGGCATCGGACTCTACCGCACCGAATTCCTCTATCTCATGCAGGACCGGCTCCCCGGCGAGGAGGAGATGTACACCGCGTACCGTGAGGTGGCGGACATCATGAAGCCCCGGCCCATCGTCATCCGCACCTTCGACCTGGGCGGGGACAAGGTATCCTCCATCGCCCCTCCGGAACGTGAGGCCAACCCGTATCTGGGGTGGCGCGCCATACGGGTCAGCCTTTCCCTGAAAGACCTGTTCAAGAGCCAGTTGCGGGCGATCGTGCGGGCTTCCACGGCGCGGAACGTGAGTGTCATGTTCCCCATGGTTTCCAGCATCGATGAATTGAAGGAAGCGCTCGATCTGGTCGAGGAGGTGAAGGATGAGGTGCGGCGGGACGGCCACGATTTCGATGCCGAAATGCCGGTCGGGGTCATGATAGAGGTCCCCTCGGCGGTCATGATCGCGGACCGTCTGGCGGAAAAGGTGGATTTCTTCTCCATCGGGACCAACGACCTGATCCAGTATTCGGTCGCGGTGGATCGCGCCAACGACAAGATATCGAACCTTTTCGAGCCGTTCCATCCCGGTATCCTCCGGCTTATCCGCATGACCGTGGAGGCGGCGCACGAGAAGGGGGTGACTGTAACGGTGTGTGGGGAAATGGGCGGCGATCCCGCGTCCGTGTTCCTGCTCATCGGACTGGGTGTGGACGAGCTTTCCATGACACCGTCGTTCATCCCGGTGATCAAGCGCTTCATACGTTCGGTAAGCATGGCGCAGGCCCAGAACATCGCGGAACAGGCGCTCCACTGCGGGTCGGCGTCCGATGTCAAGGCTCTCATCCGCAACGAGATTCGTTCCATCGATGTGTAATCTCAATTCGAGCCGTCAAAGGAATTTTTTTTAGAGATGTATGTCCCCGAAGTCACGTAGTACAAACGTAATGAAAGGAAGCACATGACAGGGAAATTCGTGTTTACCTCCGAGTCGGTGTCCGAAGGGCATCCGGATAAAGTCGCCGACCGTATATCGGATAGCGTTCTCGATGCCGCATTCGCCCAGGATCCCATGAGCCGGGTGGCCTGTGAAACCTTGTGCACAACCGGGCTTATCGTGATTTCCGGGGAAATCACCACCCGCGCCATCATCAATTTCACCGAGATCGCCCGTCAGGCCTGCCGCGAGATCGGATACACGGATACGGACATCGGGTTCAACGCCGATAGTTGCGGCGTGGTGGTGTCCATACATCCCCAGTCCTGTGATATTGCCCAGGGAGTGAACGAGGGGGAAGGTCTCTTCTGCGAGATGGGCGCGGGCGACCAGGGAATGATGTTCGGGTACGCCTGCGACGAAACCCCCGAACTCATGCCCATGCCCATTCAGCTCGCCCACAGTCTTGTCTACCGTCTGGCGCTTCTGCGCAAGGCGGGTGAAATCAACTATCTTCGTCCGGACGCCAAGTCCCAGGTCACGGTCGAATACATCAACGGCAAGCCGGTGCATATCGACACCGTGGTCATCTCCACCCAGCATGTTGCGGATGTTTCGCTGGAAACCATCCGCCGTGACATGCTGGAACAGGTGATCCGCCCGATCATTCCCGCCGGTCTTCTGGACGACAAGACCAAGGTGTTTGTCAATCCCACCGGACGGTTCGTCATCGGCGGCCCGCACGGAGACACCGGGCTCACCGGGCGCAAGATCATCGTGGACACCTATGGCGGAATGGGCCGTCACGGCGGCGGCGCGTTCTCCGGCAAGGACTGCACCAAGGTGGACCGTTCCGCGGCGTACGCGGCGCGCTACGCCGCCAAGAACATCGTGGCGGCGGGGGTCGCCTCACGGTGCGAAATCGCGCTTTCCTACGCCATTGGAGTCGCTGAGCCAACCAGCATCAACGTGGACATGTTCGGCACCGGCAAGGTGGACAACGAGGTTCTGGGCAAGGCGCTGCGGGAAGTCTTCGACTTCACTCCCAAGGGAATCATCGACGGCCTGAAACTGCGCCGTCCGATCTACGCCAAAACTTCCTCCTACGGTCACTTTGGCCGGAACGATCCCGATTTTACCTGGGAACAGACGGACAAGGCGGACGACCTGCGGAAGGCGCTGAAACTGTAAGGAACCGCAATGAGGAAGGCGGTGTATTCTCCACAGGCGCGGACCCTGACCCGTCCCGCGGCCACCCTCTCCCCCGCGAAATGACGCGCGGGCGAGGGGAAAGAAGCGCTTCCTGCAAGGCTTTAGAGATACACCCGCTCAAAGAGGAGCATTTTCTTACAGTCTTGCGTTCTTTCCCGGCTTTCTTTTGAAAAGCCCTCTTTTCCCTCTCGCCCGCGCGTCTTCTTGCGTGGGAGAGAGGGCGGGGAGTGAGGGCAAAAAGCGCCCGTAACTCCTCTCTCCCGAGCTTTGACGCTTTGTCGTTCAGGTATCGCTTTTCACATGTATTGTGACACTCGTCACCGACAACTGTCTGCGGGAAAGGCATATTGCTTTCCGTATGCATCCGGCGGCGATTTCCGACGAAAGGAAGACCATGGCATACGAAATCAAGGATATTTCACTGGCCGAACAGGGCCGCCGGAACATCCAGTGGGCGGAGCGCCAGATGGGCGCGCTGCTCAAGGTGAAAGAGCGCTTCGAGCGGGAAAAACCTCTCGCCGGGCATCGTATCGGGCTGGCGCTCCACATCACCAAGGAAACGGCGGTGCTGGTGCATACCCTGATCGCCGGAGGCGCCGAGGTGGCGATCACCTCCTGCAATCCCCTTTCCACGCAGGACGACGTGGCCGCCGCGCTGGCCGCCGACGGGATCGCGACCTACGGGTACAAGGGCGAGTCGGTTGAGGATTACTACCGTTTCATCAACGCCGTGCTGGATTTCAATCCGGACATCACCATCGATGACGGGTGCGATCTGGTGACCGCGGTGCATCTGAACCGCACCGAGCTTCTCAAGAACATGGTGATCGGCTGCGAAGAGACCACCACCGGCATTATCCGTCTGTGCTCCATGGAAAAGGACGGGGCGCTCAAGTACCCGATCATCGCGGTCAACGACTGCGATACCAAGCATCTCATGGATAACTACTACGGAACCGGGCAGTCCACGTTCGATGGCATCCTTCGGGCCTCGAACCTCCTCATTGCCGGGAAAACCGTGGTGGTCGCGGGCTATGGCAACTGCGGAAAGGGTGTGGCCCTCCGCGCCAAGGGACTGGGCGGCAATGTTATCGTGACCGAGGTGAACCCGTTCCGCGGGCTTCAGGCGGTCATGGACGGGCACCGGGTGATGAAGATGGCGGACGCCGCTCCCCTGGGCGATCTCTTCGTCACGGTTACCGGCGACCTGCATGTCATCACCGTGGACAACATGCGCGCCATGAAAGACGGAGCGGTGGTGGCCAATTCGGGACATTTCAACAATGAAATCGATGTGGACGGTCTGGGAAAGGCCTCTTCCGCCAAGCAGACCATCCGTCCCTGGTTCGATCAGTATACCCTCGACGGGAAATCGGTGTTCCTCTGCGGCGATGGACGGCTGGTGAACCTGGCCTGCGCGGAAGGACATCCCTCCACGGTCATGGCCATGTCGTTCTGCGATCAGGCGTTGGGCGTGGAATACGGCATCAAGAATCGTGACAAGCTCGCCGCCGGAGTGCATCGTCTTCCCGCGGAAGTCGATATGCGGGTGGCCGAGCTTCAGCTCGAAGCCATGGGTGTCGGAATCGATACCCTGACTCCCGAACAGGTGGCCTATCTCAATTCCTGGCAGGAAGGCACCTGAGAATCACGGGTTTTGGGGGGGATCCCAAAGAATGGCCGATCCTTGCTGAAATTGTCGCGAAACCGCGCGGAATCCCGCGCGGTTTCGTGTGAACGGAAAGGCGTGGATTTCGAACGTCAAATGCTTTCAGTACCATACAATTGTTCCATGTTCCATCATCATGTTCAACAAGGGGGGGCAGCAGCATGGCTAGGAAGCTTCGTTTTCTGCCGGGATTGTTCGCTGTAGGGGTTACCGCGGCGCTGATTTCCGGGTGCAACATGTTCGGATTCACCTCGGATTCCGACAAAACGCCGATCGAACGGGCGGAACAGTCCATTCGGGATGGGAACTACTCCCAAGCCCGCAAGGATCTGACCGACGGGAACGGCGTTCTGCGGGATTCCACCGACTCGATGGTGCTCTACACCTATTCCAAGGCGGTGCTTCTCGAAAGCGGGCTCACCATCGCCTGTATCGTGGACCTTGTCCAGTCGGACAAAGCCTCGGATGCGAACAGCAATCTCGCCCTGCTCGCGGAAATCGATCGTCAGCCGCTGAATACGCAGACCGATTGGTACAATGCGAACAAGGAAATCGCCGCGCGGTTGAACTCGATCTGGAGTGGAAGGGCGACC
>CAYRTQ010000004.1:0-3548 GCA_964426865.1 uncultured bacterium | reverse complement strand
ATCGCGCTCGACTATTCGGTCGCCAACATCCTGGGGGGCGTGCTCAGCCTTCGCGATACCAATCGCGACGGCGCCATCAACGGCCAGGACTTCCAGATCAATCTCACCGAGATCAGCAAGGTCGTTGACGGCAGCTCGCTGAACGGGTATACCTTCAACGGCATCACCGGTAAGGACGCCTCCGGCCAGACGGTAACCTTCGATGGTCTCACCGCGTTCCTCGGATCCTCCGCCGGCAAACGCGCCAAAATCGCCGGAGTGGCCGGGTATACTCCCGACGACATCAATCCCCTGATCGCCACTTTCCTCGAATTCCTCGCGGGCGGTGAGGAAAGCATCGGTTTCTTTGTCAGCAATCTCTCGGAAAAGACGACGTACGACCCGGAAGAGATCAAGAAATTCATCCCCGAAATTGCCAAAATCATCAACTTCTACTGGTATGACGACGGCGTCGACAACGACAAGGATGGCCGCGTGGACGAGGAAGCCATCGACGGACTCGACAACGACGGCGACAAGCTGGTGGACGAGGATTCCCACTACATGTCCGGATACGATTCCTCCAATACCCGTAATACCCTGTACATACCGGTCTGGCAGTTGTGGAGCAGCAAGTAACCCTCACAGCATGGAGATGAATACGTGAAACGCTCAGTATTTCTTACGGGTATTCTCGGCGCGATGATCTTTGGCCTGTCGGTTGCCGCTTCCGCCGAACAAGGGGTGACCTATCGTGATGTACGATCCATCGGCATGGGAAATGTCACGGTCGCCGATGGCAAGGGAAGCAGCGCTTTCGTGAACAATCCCGCCCTGCTCTCCCGGGTGCAGGGGATCAAGTTCACCATTCCCAATTTCCCGATCGTTTTCAACGAAGATCTCTGGGACATGGGGAATTTCATCAAGGATAACCGGTCCCGTTTCGAGAACTTCGATGAATTGTCGACCGCGGAAAAAGAGTCCTTCCTGAAAGATATGGAACCCTACGACGGCAAATGGGCCCGGGTGAATGTCTCGCCGATGGTGAGCATCGCCGGAACCTTTCTCGGGAACAGCATCGGCGTGGCGGTATATCAGACGGATGACGTCAGTTTCAAGATCGACCGGGGAATCTACGAACCCCGCGTCTGGGGAGAAGGGGTGACCAACACCGTGGCGGCGGTTGGATTCGCGAGACCGCTGACCATGCTGGTTCCCGGCCTCCGGGTTGGCGTGAATCTCAAGTACATTGACCGCCGTTCCGCGGATCTTTTCCAGATCAAGGCATCCGATCTCGGAAACATCGAGGATACCGTGGACCCGATCATCGATGAGGCCAACGACAACTCCACGACACACTTCGCGGTGGACCTGGGCGCGCTCATGACCGTGCCGCTCATCGAATCGGAAGTCGGCGCGACCATCCAGAACTTCGGATACGGCCGTAACGCCCATCTGGACCTGGGAATCGTCAAGCGTCTTTTCAACGAGCGTCTGGCGCTCCAGGCCGATTACATCGACTTCTTCGACAACCACAAGGAAAACGTGTTCAAGAAGGTCCACTTCGGTGGGGAATATGATCTCGGGCCGCTGGAAGTGCGGGCCGGAGTCAGTTCCGGATACCCGAACGTGGGAGCCGGGATCGATCTGCGTGTCTTGCGTCTCGATTTCGCCTATTTCACCGACGAACTCTCCAAGGAACCCGGCGGCGAAAGCGACCGTCGCATGGCCGGACAGATTCAGCTCGGGTGGTGAGCGGGAAACAGACGCGAAAGAATCCAACAAAAAACCCTCCATATGGAGGGTTTTTTGTTGGGGGCAGCACTGTTTGTATGGCGGTTTCTTACGGGCGCCGCATGATCGAACATCGGCTGCAACTCACTGTTAAACAGGCTTTTGTGGTGTGATGAATGCCCCTGCTCCTCCCAATACCTTGGTACTTTTCTTGAACGCCAAGAAAAGTACCAAAAGAAGGCGGGTCCGGGAAAAGCCAAAGACTCCTCACTTCCGCCATAGCTTCCGGGAACCGCTGAACTCGCTGTCGCTCAAACAGCAGCGGTTCAATGCCCCGGAATCCATACCGGAAGTGAGGGGCTTTTCCAGGATTGGCTCCACCGCCAACCAACGCGACCACGGTCCTTATTTCCCGACTTTCCCGAACGCCGCATCCAGATCCGCGATGATGTCATCCGGGTCCTCCAGCCCGACCGAAAGCCGGAACAGGTTGTCGGTAATACCCAGTTGGTATCGTTCCTCACGGGTATTGTTGTAGTAGGACACTGTCGCGGGATGGGTGATGAGCGTCTCGCAACCGCCGAGCGAGGGGCCGATGTAACAGAGCTTGAGGTTGTCCAGCACGGTGCAGGCGTCTTTCAGGTCGCCTTTCAGTTCGAAAGTCACCACGGAGCCGAAACCCTTCATCTCTCGCTTCGCCACCTCGTGCTGCGGGTGGCTTTTCAGCGCCGGGTAGTAGCACCGGTCGATCTTGGGATGCGATTCGAGCCATTGCGCCACGATCTCGCCGGAACGGTTCAGGCGCTCCATGCGGAGGCTGAAGGTCTTCAGGCCGCGAATGAGCAGGTAGGCGCAGTGGGGATCGATCACCCCGCCCATGATTTTCTGGAAATTGATGATCTCCTCGACCAGTTTCGCGCTGCCGAGAACCACTCCCGCGAGGATGTCGTTATGCCCCGCCAGGTACTTGGTGGCGCTGTGGATGACAATGTCCGCGCCGAGTTCCAGCGGGCGCTGGTTATAG
This sequence comes from uncultured bacterium, assembly GCA_964426865.1. Classification (GTDB taxonomy): domain Bacteria; phylum Latescibacterota; class Latescibacteria; order Latescibacterales; family Latescibacteraceae; genus JAWLHT01. The sequence continues at coordinate 811 of CAYRTQ010000004.1, read as the reverse complement.
GGCGTGGCGAAGGTCGAATCCGAAATCACGAGCATTTTCGGGCGCCTGCTCTTGATTTCCCGGAGTTTGGAGAAATCCATGATGTTCAGGTACGGGTTTGTCGGGGATTCGCTGAAAAAGAGCCGGGTATTGGGCTGAATGGCATTTTCGAGCGCCGCATAATCCCCCATTTTCACCACGGTGCAGGCGATGCCCCATTTGGGAAGCCATGTTTTGCAGAAGGCAAGGGTTTTCCCATAGGCGTCGTCGGTGATGATCATGTGGTCGCCCGCTTTCATGACCGCGAGCAGGGTGTTGATGATGGCGCTCATCCCCGAGGCGAACAGGACCGCGGATTCCGCTCCCTCCAGACGGGCGAGTTTCTGCTCCGCCGCCCGCTGGGTGGGATTGCCGTACCGGCCATACTCGAAACGGAAATGCTCCTTCTGGGTGAACTGGCGTATATCCTCGGAATTCTTGAATACAAAGGTCGATGACTGAATGATCGGAGTGGTAATGGAATCGTGCGGCTTGAACCGGTCTTCGCCTGCATGGATGCAGTCGGTGGACATATCTTTCTTCTTCATGCTGTTCACTCCCGTGAGTGCTATTGAGATTGATGAGCATTCCCGCGTTTTCAAAATATAAAAAATATATTCAATAAAATAAAGGGTGAATTCGCGGAATTTCTGTATTTATGATCGAATAATTATGATTTTACGTACCTGCCTGCCGTATTGTCCGGAGGAAGTCGAAGACTCACCTCCGCCGCACCAGCCTGCCCTCTCTCCCACGCAGGAAGACGCGCGGGCGAGAGGGAAAGGAAAGCTGC
>CAYRTQ010000003.1:15462-41407 GCA_964426865.1 uncultured bacterium | reverse complement strand
GGCCTTCGGCCACCTTTCCCCCGATGGGGGCAAGGAAAGACACCAATTCCTTTCTACCGATTTTGAAGGGGGATTGGTATTACAAGTATATCCCCTCACCCCTTCGCCAGCGTCATTTCCTTCCCGTTCACCACCACCTTTTTCACCTCGATGGTTCCTTCCCGCACATCGAGAAACGGTTTGCCGTTCTTCATGCCCACCGTGCCGTAGCCGGTGGCGGTGGAGAGGAAACTCCGGAAATTGCCATGGATTTTCGGATCGAGATAGAGCGTCTTGTCCACCGCGTCGTACCGGGCGCCGGTGAGCCCCTGAATGAGGCCGAAGCTGGACATGGCGCGGGCGTACCAGTGGCCGCACTCGTACTCGTTGAACGGATTGCGGACCCGGCCGTCGTACCGGGCGCGGGCGGTGCGCACCACATCGAGCCCTTCCTGGGTCATGCCTTCCAGCATGAGATGGGAGGCCACCTGGTATTCGATGCCGGTCCAGACCTCGTTGGAGTAGACGAAGGGAAGGGCCGGAGCACCGCCATGGGGCCAGGAGCATAGCAGCAGGCCGCCTTCCGCGCCGAGCGCGTAGGAGGGGCGCTGCGGGTTGGCGTGCTCGGAAAGATCGTGCTTGAGATTGTGCTTGTAGATGGAGGCGAGATTGCGTTTCACCATGTCGCGGTCCATGATCTCGCCCAGGCCGCACATCCGGGCGATCCAGAACCCGAGAACGCCGTCGGAGAGACACCCGGTCCCGTACTGGTATTTGGGTCCCTGACGATTGATGAGGTCCACCGTGGACTGGTACCCGGTCCCGTTCCCGGCGGATTCCACCGGGGTGTACTTCTCGTCCAGGCCCTCCCAGAGCACCTTCTGGTAGAAATATTCGCCGTTCCAGAGTTCCGTTTCGAGGAACTTCTTCCCCTTTTCCAGCAGGTCGCGATAACGGGCGACATCCTCGCCCAGCGCTTCGCCCATGACCGAGGCCGCCGCCAGCGCGCCCAGGTAGAAACTGGAGCAGTGGCCGTCGGGACCCCAGTATTCGATGTCGTAGGTGTTGTGGTGACGCTCTTCCAGGACGCCCTTGCCCCGGGGGTCCCATTTTTTGATGCAGTAATCAAGGCTCTTTTTCACCTCCGGCCACATGTGTTTGAGCCAGGCGCTATCCCCGGAGATGCGCCACTCGCGGTGCACTTTCATGATGCCGCCGAGCTGGCCATCGGAAGCGGGCCACCCTTCGGCGGCGATTTCGCGGATGGGGAGGAAGGAGCGGAAAGTCTGGTTGCCGGTGTTCGTCTGGCTCTCGTGGAATTCGGTCTCGCGGAGACTGCGCTCCAGATCGGGGAAAAGGTGCGGGATGGCCTGGGCATAGTTCCAGACATGGGTGCAGGAACCGTGGCAGCACCCGCCGTTGTCGCCGCAGCCCTCCCAACCCCAGATGCGTCCGCTGGGCGCGCGGAGCACCGTGGGGGACTTGAGGATGGTAAGATTGGCCGCCACGGCCTCGATGACCTCCGGGGGCAGCGTGGAATCATGGAAGGCATCACGGAACCGGGCGCTCTTCTCCCGCAGCACGGTGTACCGTGAACGCCAGTCTTCCGCAACCTCCGCGATGCTCTTGTATTTGCAGGCGTACCAGGGGATATGCGAGCGGGAGGGACAGCACTCGTCCGCGGGGAAAACGTCCTTGCCCGATCCCTCGGGATTTTCACCGACCCGCATGGCGGTTTTGGGGACATACCAGGCCATGTGGACCCGAATAGTTTTCTCCGCACCCGGCGCGAGCGTGAAGGGGATGAAAAGCGACGCTCCCGGACAGACTCCCGGCACCGGCGGATTATCCATGGCCACGCCGTCCCGGATATTCTTCCAGGCCAGGGTGAGGCCATCCCACCAGCCGCCCTTGAACCAGCAGTGGTCCACCACGGTATGGTCGTCGCCGGTGAAAATGGCGAAATAGCCCTCGTCGGCGGGATTCTCCGCGGTTCCGCTCTGGGTGAGGATGAAACCGTTCTTCGTGGGCAGGATGGAGCTGTCGTTGCGCCCGGTGGCCATGAAGTTCACCGTGTTGTAGGAAAATACCGCTTCCACCGGACGGGAGGTGGTGTTCTTGAAACGGTACTCCAGCGCTCCCACCGGCAGGCTGGAATCATCGGCGTTTCCGGGAATGAAGGGGCTCCAGCCGGTCAGTTCCGCGGTCAACGGGCATTTCGGGTCCCTGAGCGTCACCGTGGCGAACGGGAACCGGACCTGGCAGGAGTCATCCTTGAACCGGGGGAAACCGTAGGAACTCCGCGGAGCGCCGTCGCCGCACCCCGGACGCCCGAATATCTTCCAGGAGGGCACGGGGCCCTCCACCACCCGGGCGGAACCGGCGTTGCCCTTAATGGTGAGCGCCGCGAACATGCAGGGCTCGTGGGTCGCCTGCATGGCGTTCCGCACGGACATATGGGAGATGGTTCCGGTCCCTTCCAGGCAGAATATGCCCGCTCCAAGGCCGCCGATGGGGAACGCCACCCGGTTGAGATACTGCCCGGTATAGGAACCATTGAACGGCCGACCGGCAACGCGGGGCCGCGCGGGTTTTTTCGGAGCCGGGGGCGCGACCTCCAGAGTGGCTCCGGTGACCGCCGAGGGAGCGGCGGAGGTCAGGGCGGCTCCCGCGCCCGCCGCTACGGCGCCGAGAAACGCCCGGCGTCCTTTGCTGGTTTTCATGGAAAAGTCTCCTGCGTGAATATATCCGGAAAGGGAGTATTTTTGACGGGTTACAGGGAAAGCTCGGAACTGATGAAATTAACCTCCCCCGAATCCGGAAGTCAAGCGCGAGAATGGTCTCCTCCCCTTTCGGCCTGGTTCCGGCAGCCCGCATGACGCCGTATAAATAATATCACTTGACAAATGGAGGGCGATTCATTATCGTCCATCGATGCGGCGGCATACCCAGGCACACGATGGACACGGGGGAATGGAATGCGCGGAGACGATGCGGAGTACAGCCGGGACGAAGAATATCCGGGGATCCCGGACGAGGAATCGGGCACTTTCAGTAGAGAGCGGGGTTCCTCCCCACCCCGACGGGATGGTTCCGCGGAGTGGGACACGGAGTATACGGTGGCGGAAATCGGCGGCGCGGACATTCCGTCCGCCTTGGTGCGGACGCTCGGGACCGGCGCGCCGCGCAGGCTTTATTGCTGCGGCGATCTGGAGCTTCTGGGGGGGAAAACGGTCATGGTCTGCGGAGCGCGGGACGCTTCCCCCGAGGGGCTGGACCTGGCCTACCGTTGCGGACGGCTTCTCGCGGACTCGGGAGTGACCGTGGCGAGCGGCTATGCCCGGGGAGTGGACATGGCCGCCCACCGGGGGGCGTTCGAAGCCGGCGGGAATACGGTGGCGATCCTTCCCTACGGGCTCGCGCGGTTCCGGGTACACCGCGATCTGGAGGAGTCGTTCGACCCGGCCCGATTCCTGGCGATAAGCGAACTCGCGCCCTGGGGGGTATTCACCGCTCACGCGGCTTTGCGCCGCAACAAGCTCCTGGCGGCGCTCTCCGACGCGGTCATCGTGGTGGAGCCGGGAGAAACCGGGGGAACCTGGTATTCGGCGGAAAAAGCGAGCGAGATGGGGAAACCGCTCTTCTTCCTGGAAGGCAACCGTCCGGAGATCATCCCGCGTCTGGAATCGCTGGGGGGAATACGGCTCCCGGTGAAAAACGGCGCACCGGATATCGGGATGGCGACGGGGAGATGAAAAGCCCACTCCTCCCCTTCCTCAATATTTCTTCCCTTCCTGGCGAATGGTCCTGAATTCCAAATTGCGGGTGAAGCGGAAGAGTTCGCCATCGCCCGGAGCGAGCTCGAATTCCACGAGCTGACGGCCTTTCCGCGGCTGGAGCCATTTCTCGTTGATGTCGGCGTAGGTGATGTTGTCCCCTCCATCGCGCTGGGAATACATATAATAGTCATACGCCTGGGCGATCTTATTGCGGGATTTTTCGGAGAGGATTTCCGTAACCGGCATGTTCACCCACTGCTTCGTTGCGCGGTCGAACCGCTCCACCTTCGCCAGGGGGAACTTGCGGCGGATTTCCATGGCGACGAGCTGTCCCGCTTCCTCGTTACGGTTGGAGACCATGGCGTATTCGGTCCCGGCGTCGTCGCGGAACGTGCCGAGCACAAGACCGGGACAACCGTAATTGATGACCTGTATCCAGTGTTCGGCGGGAATGGCCTTCGTATCACGGGGGAGCGGCTCCGTGTGGAATACATCCACCGACCGCAGTTTCATGAGGACCGGCCCCAGCGCTTTCAGCCCGGTGTTGATCTCGGCCACATCGCGCCCGCACTCGGTCAGTTCCGAGGTCCCCGGCTTGAACATGTATCCCGCCCAGAACCATTCCACTCCCTTGAGCCCATAGGCGAGCGCGGTGTAGACCCCCTGACGGAGACGGGCGCGGTTGTCCGGGCGGTATTTCGGGCCTTCCGGTCCCCACCCCCAGAGCGCCCCGGCGCTGGTATCCGCCTCGAAGTACAAAACCATCGGAACCCCCGCTTTCCGCGCGGCGTCGCGATACAGTTCCAGCTTGGCGAAATGTCCCTCACGCCCCCACCAGTACTGGTAGAAATCATAACTCAGAAGACGCGGGCGGATGGTTTCCATGTAGCTGGAGAGGTATTCCCCGCCGAGGGAAATGAGATTGGAATAATCGCAGTGGTCCGGGTCGGCGGCCCGGTAGGCGTCGTGCAGTTTCTTGAGCGCGGGCAGGTTGTGCAGCGGCTCGTCGATGATGTGGTATCCCCAGAGCGCCGGGTGTTTCGCGACCGAGCGCGCCTGTTCCGGGGGAACATCGTTCACCATGAGCCGGAGATTATATTTCCCGCAGAGGTCCAGCTTTTCACGACCGCCGTCGAGCACGGTGAAACCGGCGTCCGAGAGGACTTTCGCCCGCTCCTCCGGGTTTTTCGTGTCATTGAACGACCCGAAGCAGAAAACCATGAAGTCGTTCATCTTCCAGTCCGCGGAGACCGGGAAAACGAAAAGCAGGAGGAGAAGGACGGAATATATGGGGATTTTCCACATGGTGCGCTCCTTGGCGGCGGGTTAAATTCGGGGCCTGAATACCGCACGAAAGTATAGAGCTTCTCCCGTGGTTGCACAAGCAAAAACAGCGTCCCAAACGCAGATTGCAGCTCCGATGTCTCTCAAAGGGCAATGATCCCGGCAACGGTTTCAAGCGGGGTCGTGTCTGGGGGATTGCGCTTCGACACTTCGACAGGCTCAGTGTCCGCAGGCTCAGCTTAGTCCCAATACCGTTCATGTAACCACGAAAGACACGAATCACACGAAAAATGAGTGCTTCACAGGAGAAATTTCGTGATTTTCGTGCCTTTCGTGGTAGAAAGTTTTTCTCTTTTCGACTAAAACAAACCGTATTAAGCTTAGCCCGCTGGCTGAGCGTGTCGAAGCCGGCCAACCGAAGATTGCACCTGCATTTTATGATTGACAGGGCACGCGCGGCCTGAACCGTTCGCGTCCAATTCCCGGGTTTGCGGGAATTCATGTGTGATCAGGCGCGGCGTTCCAAGGGGGGATCGGGACCGTATATCCTTATTTTTCCTCTTTTTCTCCTCTCTTCGCCTGTGTATACTATCCTCATCTTTCCATTTCCCCTGTGCTCTCCGTGGTGAAAACCCCTTTGCTTTTTACACAGCTCCGGGAGGAATACGATGCGCGGCATGACCGTTTTTCTTTACCTGCTGCTCTGCGGTTTCACGTTCGGACCGGCGTCCGCCCAGACAACGCCCGATTACACGCAGCTCGATCCACGTCCCTACGACCCGAAGGTCGATCCCGATACCGACCTGTTCATGGGACACTGGAAGGAATCCATGCCGCGCCATACCTATGGCTCCCTGATCGAGCGCGACCTCCTCACCCGTTCTACAGGTGATGAACTGCATCCGGTCAACCGGGGAGCGGTGCTCCGGTTCATCAACCGTCTGACCTACGCCACCCTGAGCGCGGGCAATTCCACCACTCCCGCCACGCTCAAGGGCGAACAGCTCGTGCTCTTCACGGATTCCGGGGAAGGATTCATCACCGCGGGCGGCAAAACGGAAGCGTTGCGGTTCGGCATCGGAATCCTGCTCCCCCCCGGATTGGAGTTCACCATCCGGAACACCGGCCGTGAGCCGCTCGCCCTGTATCTCATCTCCGAGCCGGTCCCCGCGGGATTCACCCCGAACCGCGAGATGAAAATGCGCGACCTGTCCCTGACCACCGGCGGGGTCAGCGGCCACTGGACCCACATCCCGCGCGCGCTTTTCATGAAGAAGGACGGGCTGGCGACCATGACCGGGGTGGCTCCGGTGTGGTTCGACGGGGTCACCATGGGCCAGCCGCACAGCCATTGCCCGAATTCGGAGGAGGTCTGGTTCTCGGTGCGCGGAAACCCGTACATCCTCCTCGGGAAACGGCTGCGGGCGTTCCCTCCGGGAACCGCCTACAAGATTCCCGCCGACAACATGACCGCGCATTCCACGATCAATATCGGCCGTGAGCCGGTGCTGACGTTCTGGTTCATGGTCAATCCCGAAAATCCGCCGCAGGCTCCCTCCTACAGCATGCTCGAGGATGTGGTATGGAAAAAGGACCGCCGCACGGATGTGGTCAATTTCCTCCGCAACTGGCGGGACTCGATGCCGGTGCGCACCCACGGCTCCCTGGTGGAACGCGATGTGCTTCTCCCGGGCAATCCGCTGGCTCCCGCCGTTCCCGGCGCGGTGCTGAAATACGCCCGCCGTTTCACGTACGCCACCCTGTACGCCCACGCCTCCACCACCCCGGTCACGCTCACGGGGGAGCAGGAAATCATCTATATCACCGGGGGACGCGGGACGATCACCGCCGGGAAGAAGACCTCGGAACTCTATCCGGGCATTTCCGCGCTCCTGCCCGCGAACCTGGAATTCACGATGAAGAACACCGGGGCGGACCCGCTCACCATGTATCTCGTATCCGAACCGGTTCCCGCCGGGTTCCGCCCGAACAAGGAAATCCTGATCGTGGACGAGAACACCACGCCGGTCGCGCTCACCACCTCCCACTGGTGCGGGATCGTGAAACCGCTGTTCAAGACCTCCGATGGGCTGGGAAGCCTGGAATCCATCCTCACCTGCGAGTTCGCCCCGCAGACCTTCTTCCAGCCGCACAGCCACGCGCCCAATTCCGAAGAGGTCTGGGTGGCGCTGGACCCCGACACCTGGGTGATGCTCGGCATGCAGATCTGGCCCCAGGCTCCCGGCACGGCGTACATGATCCCTCCCGACGGCAAGACTCCGCACGCCAATTTCAACGTTTCCGATCACCCGGTGAAACTGTTCTATTTCGCGCGGTTCAACGATCACCCGGCGAGGAAGTAGAAGAAAGGCGCGGAGACATACTGCTCTGTCAACTCAATATGTGGGGTTGAGTCTTTTCGATTAGCTGGCTTCGACAAGCTCAGCCAGCGGTAGACGCTCAGCCAGCGGCGGGCGCTGAGCTTGTCGTAGCCCGCTAAAGATTACGCCCTGCATTCTCCGGTTGACAGAGTATACGGGGGGAGAAGCAAAAAAAGAGGCCGGCTCCGAATAATCGGTTCCGGCCCCTTTCCATGATATCACCCGTTGCGGAATCAGGGCGGCGATCCGCCCCGGTCCCTTCCCCATGTCGCCCTCGCGGCGATCCTGTGCTGATTTCCCCCGGCGTTCCCCGCGGTTTCCCGTGTGGAAACCGTTACTTGCCGAACAACACTCCCACATTCACGGTCAGGTAATTGTCGCCGGTGAGGTGAAGAAGCGGCATGACCATGAGCTGCATCCCGTTGCTCATGCCATAGGTCGCTCCACCGCCGATGGTGACGCCAAGATCGGTTTCGCTGTCGGAGGTTTCGCCGCCCCATGCGCCGGCGTCAACTTCCGCCGACTTGAGGAACAGCCCGACGCCGGCCTGGGCGAAAAGTCCCAGGGAACTATTCGTCGAGAAATGATACCGGGCGGAAGGAACGATTTCGATGATGGAGGCGTCGCTGGTAGCGTTGGAGCCCCATCCGATATTGTAGTCCTTGGAACCGAAATTGTTGTAGGCGACGCGTCCGCCGATTTCGAGCGGCTGATCGCCGATCTTCCAGAGGAATCCGTCCGCCGCGACGCTGAATCCGACACCGGAAACATCGCCCAGGTCGCCGAACGGCACGGCCAGGCCGGCATTCACGTCAAAAACGGGCTTTTGCATGGAAATCTGCGCCTGGGCGGGGACGGAAAGCACCGCGGCCAGGGTTACTGCCATTGCACCTGCAAGAACTCTCTTGAGCATTTTGTTTCCCTTTGTCTCATATTCGGTTGAGTCTGGGGCAAATGGAGCAGGCGATACAGTCATCCCGGTATACCGCGGCCTGTCGGGAAAGGATGGCTTTCCGGCGCAGACGGCGTATTCATCCGGGAGTGGAAAGATACGGGCGGTGTAAAACGGGAAATACCGGAGGGGACCATAATATAGTTATCACTTGGAGAATAATCAAGCACGGGAAGCAATCCGGGGGAAAATGATCATCGGCGGACCGATATCCCGGCAAAAAAAGGGAGGGCCTTCCCGTTTCCGGGAGACCCTCCCCAACCGCATGGCCTGAAGATCATTGCCGGGAGAAAGACCCGGCCCTATTGGCGCTCAGTATCTCAGACATTTGTCACTGCCTTCTCCCCGCCCATGAGCTGCACCACGTCGCCGGGGTGGATCAGCGAGAGGAAGAGAAGGAGATAATCGCGTATATGACGGGTGATGAGGAAATTCTGACGGACCTGCTCACGGCCGTTTTCTCCCAGCCTCGTGGCGTATTCCGGGTCGTTGAGGAGCTGCTTGAGGTAGAAGGCGGTTCCCTCGATGGTATAGGTCAGGATGCCGGAATACTTGTGGACAATCTGGAGCGGGATGCCGCCCACCGCCGAGGCGATGACCGGACGGGCTTTCCAGAGCGCCTCCGATACGGTCAGCCCGAACCCCTCCTTGAGCGATTTCTGCAGCACCACGGTGGAGGCCCGCACCAGGGCGTTGATCTCGATATCGCTGGAAGGCGGCAGGAAGAGAACGTGGATGTCCTGATCGTCGTTGGCGGCCTCCTGCACCTCACGAAGCACCTGGAGACCCTCGGGATCGTCCGTGGCCCCTCCCCCCGCGAGCACGAGCTGGCAGTCGGCGCTTTTCTTCACCGCCTTGTAGACCTTGATAACCCCCACCGGGTCCTTGAGATAATCGAAGCGTGAAATCTGGGTGACAATGGGCCGATCCGGATCGAGACCGTAGCGTTCCAGCATGGCCTCGACCACCTCCGGCGGGAGATCGCGGTTCTTGTCGCTCAACGGATCGATGGAGGGGGCGATGAGCACCTGGGGAAGAGTGAAATCACGGGCGAACGCCGGAGCGGAGAACACCATGGAATCATAGCGCTCGATCCAGCCGGTCAGAAAGTCGATGACATCCCGCTGCGGCGTGGTGAAATCGATATGGCAACGCCAGGCCCAATTGCCGCCGACCCGCTCCCGTTCCTGGACCAGCCCGATGGGCTGGGGATCGTGGATGAAGGTGCAGTCGCCGGTGAATTCCATGGTCTGGGCGTTCTGACGGTTCACTTCCCGGAAGTACTCGAAATCCCCGGGGGAAAACTCGGTCGGCGTGCCGTGGAGCGCGTTGTGCATTTTCTTGGTGATGTTGAAAAACCGCTCGTCACCCTTGATCACATCCCAGCGGGCGTCCACACCCAGTTGTCGAAGGAGGGGAATCATGCGGGTGAGAATTTCGGCCACCCCGCCGCCCACCGCGGTGGAATTGATGTTCTGGAGGGATTTCCCCCCGAAGCTGTCCCCCAGAACCCGTAATTCCTCGATGACGCTCTCTCCCACGATGGGGATGTATTCGTTAAGCTCCGGCATACTGGTTCACCTCCTGTACAATGCGCTCGCGCAGCCCGTCCACGGTCATGGTATAGGGGTCCAGACGTGCGATTTCCCTGGCCAGACGGGGTTCTCCGGCGTTCTCCATCCATACGGAGAAATCGTTCTCTCCGGTTTCGAGACGCAGCCGTGATTCGAACAGGTGGAAATAGAGGGAGCGCGCGCTGATTTTCCGCACCGCATCCCTGAATTCCGCGATATTGTGCGCCGTGTACCGGGTGGGCAGCACGAACAGCTTGCTGCTCATGAAATGGAACTCGCTGCCCGGCGGAGCGCTGACCGTATACTTCCCCCGGGAGAGATAGTCTTCCAGCACCCGGATGAATTCCCCGCGCAGCTCTTCCAGGCTTTTGAAACGGACGACATCCACCGCGGCGACCTCTTCCCCCAGTTCCCGCAAACCCAGGATGGAGGTGAGCCAGTAGGCGAAATCGTTGGGCGGTTTCAGGGAGAGGTACAGATGTTCCTGGAGGAACCGGTGGGTATGATAATAAATGGACGATTCCGGCACCCCGCGTATGCCCTCGAGAAGTTCGTCCGGGGTACGAACCTTGATGCCCTGCAGGTATACGAGATCGGCTCCGGTGCGGAAACAGAATGCGGTGTTCTCGTTCATGGCATGATTCTCCTCGACGGTGGACGACCGGTGTGAAAAGCGGGAATCTCCTCCGGGAATACCCGAGCGTCGCTCCACACATGCGGGAATCACGCATTTCACCGGACGCCCACCGTTCCGCGGGAACCCGGGGGGCGCGGGGCGCGGTGGACGTGGCTGTATTCTCCGGGGGAGGCATAATTATGTTTGGGGATACGCTTTATTTATTTAGTATATTGCTATTATTATATCAATATACCGCGCCCCTCGCTGCTTGTCAAGGGCGCATACGGGACGGCGGCACATGCACACACCCCGGTAAATTAGCAGGCGGGGGAGATGAAACGGAGAAATGTTGGGGGAAAACGGGATTTTTTTTCCATTTTCCTCATATTTCTTTTGCGGTTCTGTCTTTCGTGATGTAAATTTTAGCGTCTGTGAAGCGGGGGGAGCCGTGCAGTCCCGATTCACCATCGATATGACGGCAGGGGGGAGCGTTTCCGCCTGTCAGCCGTCATTCTGCCCAGACTGCGCGGGACTGTGGCCTTTCATCTGTTGATCCGCTCCAAAAAATTGTTTGTTATTGCTTTCCCCCGTATAGAATATAGTATATATTTGATTGAATAATCGTCGGCGCGGTTCGGCCGGGTTATTTTTTGACTGTTGCGCCCGGCATGGGCCGGGGGCAGGAAAGCAGCAGGCGTATTTTCTTTTCCGCCATAAAGTGATAATGATACGTATCGTATATTATTACAGGAGGTGATCATGGGTACAATCAGGATCGCTGTGGCCGGTATCGGAAACTGCGCGAGTTCTCTCATCCAGGGTATAGCCTACTACAAGGACAAGAACAGCGAAGAAGCAATCGGGCTGATGCACTGGGAACTCGGCGGTTATACGCCCTCCGACATCAAGGTCGTGGCGGCGTTCGATATCGACAAGCGAAAAGTTGGGAAGGATGTAAGCGAGGCCGTTCTCGCGCCGCCCAACTGCACGTGCATTTTCTGTACAGATCTGCCCCCCACCGGGGTGAAAGTGAAGATGGGCTGCATTCTGGACGGTGTTTCCGAGCACATGAAGGATTATGAAGAGAAATACACGTTCATGCCGAGCGAGGAGAAAGAAGCGACCAAAGAAAGTATTGTGCGGGAGCTGAAGGATTCCAAAGCGGACATCCTGGTCAATTATCTGCCGGTCGGTTCCGAGCAAGCGGTGCGTTTCTATGCCGAATGCGCCCTCGAGGCGGGTATCGGCTTCCTCAACAACATGCCGGTATTCATCGCGAGCACCGAGTCCTGGGCGGAGAAATTCCGCGCAAAAAACATCCCCATCATCGGCGATGACATCAAGGCTCAGTTGGGCGCCACCATCACCCACCGGGTGCTGACCGACCTCTTCCGCAAACGCGGAGTCAAACTGGAGCGCACCTACCAGCTCAACACCGGCGGCAATACCGATTTCCTCAACATGCTCAACAAGCAGCGCCTCAATTCCAAGCGCATCTCCAAGACCGAAGCGGTGCAGTCGGTGGCCGGGTGCCGTCTCGACTCCGAGAACATCCACATCGGCCCCAGCGACTGGGTTGCCTGGCAGAAGGACAACAAGGTCTGCTTCCTCCGCATGGAAGGAAAACTGTTCGGCGATGTGCCGATGAATCTCGAACTGCGGCTTTCGGTGGAAGATTCCCCCAATTCCGCGGGCGTGGCCATCGACGCCATTCGCTGCCTGAAAATCGCGCTCGACCGAGGCAAGGGCGGCCCGCTCTATTCGCCGGCGGCGTTCTTCATGAAACATCCGCCGCGTCAGTACACCGACGAGCAGGCGTATCAGATGGTCGAGGATTTCATCGCCGGAAAACGCGAAGAATAGTTTTCGACACTGTCATGCAGAAGCCGGAATGGGGAGACTGGACGCACGGTCTTTCATTCCGGCTTTTGCCGTTTCTTACTCATCGGGAGCCATTCCATGACGGAAGACCGTATCCTGAAACTGGAAAAGAAGATCGCCGCGATGCTGGAGCATTCCGCGTTCCCCGAGGAACCCATCCATTCCCTCAATACCCTGGAATGGGTGCTGGAATTGCAGCCCGATGCCGATGACGCGCTCCGCATCGCCGCGCTGGGCCATGACATCGAACGCTCCGACGAAAAACGGAAGGTCCGCGCCGAGGGCTACGACACCTACGAGCGGTTCAAGGAGGCCCACGCCATCAACAGCGCCGAAATCCTCTCCGAGATCATGGAGGAAATGGGTTTCGCTCCGGAGTTCACCGCCGATGTCGCCCGTCTGACTGCCCATCACGAGTCCGGCGGCGACGACCGTGAGGACCTCCTGAAAAACGCCGACACCCTCTCGTTCTTCCAGGTTTGCCTGCCCCTCTACTTCGACCGCCACGGCGCCGTCATCACCCGCAAGCGCCTGGTCTGGGGCTACCGCAAGCTCCCGCCGGAGCTGAGGAAGAGAGTGGCGTCCATGGAATATCCCGATCCGGAACTCCAGAAACTGGTGCTGGAAAGCATCTGAAGGAAGTACGTCGTGACACGATCCCCCACGCCCTTTTCCCATTGACGAAAAGGGCGTTTTTTGGTAATTGTCTTCCAGTCACCCATTCGGGAAGAATTTGAAAAGATTGTCTGAACCGGTGATGCGCATGATTGAACTGATGAAAAGCTGATAAAGGCATTTCCTTTCATCATCCTTTATCATTTGAGTCATTCGAATCACCGGTTCAGACAATCTTGTATTCTTCCCGGATTGCATCAAAACCATCAAGAAAACATCAACAGGAGGCGGAAACATGCATTTCAGAAGTGGATTTTCCCTGACGGCGGGAATCATCGCGGTCGGACTCGCTCTCTTCCATGCGGCGGGAGCGGGAGCCGCGTCGCCCGGGAACGGCGTGTTCCGCGTGGCGCCCTATATCCAGAATCCGGCGTCCGACGCCATGACCGTAATCTGGTTTTCCGAAAAGGGCACCCCGGGCCGTCTCTCCTGCCGTCGCGCCTCGCAGACGGTCGCATCCATGACCTCGACGCCGGTCCGTTCCGATGCGTTGGCCTACCCGGAGTGGGAAGTCAGGAATTTCTTCGCCGGGAAAGCTCCGGCTTCCCCCTTCCGCCATACCGTCCGCCTCACCGGGCTCACCCCGGACACCGCCTACACGTACACGGTGGAACAGGACGGCTCCCGGTTCACCGCGTCGTTCAAAACCGCACCGGGGCCGGATCGGGCGGTACGGTTCATCGTGTATTCCGACAGCGAGACCGAACCCGAATCCACCGGCCAACGCGCCGAGTGGTCGGACCCCGCCGGAGCCACCCCCAAGCGCTCCTATCTCATCGACCAGACCCTCGGCTACGCGAACAATCTCAAAGTGATAGACTCCCGCAAGCCCGATTTCGTGGTCGTGGCGGGAGACCTCGTGCAGCACGGCGGCGAGCAGCGCGACTGGGATGAATTCTGGCGTCACATCACCGGCGCCGACGGGGCGAAGAGCATCGCCGCGCACATCCCGTTTCTCGCCGCGCCGGGAAACCATGATTATTACGAGGGATCCTCGCTGGGGCAGTACGACCAGCCCGGCTCGGAACGCGCGATCGGACGGTATCTGACCTACTTCGAATACCCCTCCAACGGCGCGGAGAATCCCGCCCAGCGGAACCGGTACTACCGTATCGATTACGGCCCGGTCACGGTGATTGCGCTGGACGCGGTCAACGGTTCCCCCGAGAAGACCGACCGCGATTCGAATTTCTTCCTCAAGGGCGAAAACGATCCGGAGGGCGGTCCGGCTCCGGATTTCAACCCGGATTCCGCCCAGTACCGCTGGCTGGAGCGTCAGTTGAAGGATGCGCAGTCTAAAAGCCGGTTCACCTTCGTGACCTTCCATCATATCCCCTACTCGGTCGGACCGCACGGATGGCTCGCGGGCGAGGGCAAGGAACATGACACCCAGTCCGGCAGGCCCACGCGTATCCTCGAACAGTTGTTCATGCGCTATGGGGTCGATGCGGTTTTGTGCGGGCATGACGAGATGCTCGAACGGTCGGAAATCGGCGGAACGGAAATCGTCCCGGGCGGCAGCGGAATTCCGCACACCATCCAGTATTACGATGTGGGCATCGGCGGCGACGGCCTCCGCGGACCGGAAAAAGGGCTGACGAACCCGTTCCAGAAATTCCTCGTCCATACCGACGCCCCGGAAGTCTGGAAAGACGGCGTCCTGGTCGACGGCGGCAAGCACTACGGCCATCTGGAGATCAATGTGGCGAAAGCGGGAAACGGGAAATGGCGCGCGGAAATCACCCCCGTGTACGTTTTCCCGAAGGTGACGAAGGACGGCGTATACACCGGGTATGAACGCAGGCAGTACAAGGACGTAATCATTCTGAACGGGAAATGACCGATTTTTGTCCTCACTCCCGTTCCCCTCTCCCCCGCAAGATGACGCGCGGGCGAGAGGGAAAGGAGGGCTTTTCAAAAGAAGGGGAGGAGCCAACGGAAAGCGGCAAGAAATGCTCCTCTTTGGGCGGGTATATTCTTCCAGAGCCTTGCCCGAAGCACTTCTTTTCCCTCGCCCGCGCATCTTTTCGCGGGGGAGAGGGTGGCCGCAGGCCGGGTGAGGGCTGCGGCGCGTGTATTGGAACCAGACGTATCTTCACTCAAACATGGGGAATGACACGCATACCGGGGAAGGGATTACCGGAGACGCAACCGGGGGATGGCGTTCCCGAGGTGGGCGGCGCGACCGCATAGTGCGCGTATTAACATGCGCTGCGTCCGGGAATGCTCACACTCAGGGAATCGCGGGGCGGTTGACGCCGGAGACCAGGGTCTCCACCTTGCGGCGGATTTGGGGAATGGTTTCCGCGGAAAACCGGGGTTCGCCCAGACGGGCGCGACCGCCGTACGGGATGATCACCTCACGGCTGATCAGATCCCGGATAAAATCCATGGAGACGGAAAGTTCCCGTGACAGCTCTTCTACAGAAAGGAGTGCCATAAATGGTAAAACCTTGTGATATAATAAATTGATGAGTATTTCCGCGGGATGGGACGCTTGTCGTCGCAGGGTTAATATGCGTCCGTACCCCGCGTGCTGTCAATCAAAAAAAGGATGTTCCCCGAAAATAATGTTCTTGTTTTTCTACTACTTGCCCCCCATGCTCCTACCGCTTTCACCTTTCCGCGGACGGGAGGAACCGGGGGGAAATCGCCGGGGGAACGCCAGATAATTCTTCCCCGTCACACCCGTCGCAAACACCCCGGTCCGGCAATCCAAATATTCATATATTTGCACTATCCGCGCGTTACACCTCCGCCATCCGCTCTTCTCCGGTGAGAATACGATGGGCGGTCTCCAGCGGAACGTCATCCACGGTGATGGCGTATATGGCGTTGGCGAACCGTATCGCCTCCTCCAGCGGACGCTGGTGAATGTTGCGCCCGGTGGCGCTCCCCGCGGTTCCGCCGATGTGGATCTGGTCGTGGAGGGTGGCCAGGAATTCCCGCTCATCGGCGCGCGAGCCGCCCGAGCACACCACACGGGTCCTTCCCGCCGCCTGCACCGCTTCCCGCAGCAGCTCCGCTGAATTTGCGCCCTCACGCTTCGGGGGATTGATCTTGACAAAGTCGGCGCCGAGCGCCGCGCCCACTCCCGCCGCTCCGGCGACGAGATGCGGGTCCTTCTCGTCGGTGACCGCCTTCCCCCGGGGATACATCCAGAGCACGACTACCAGCCCGAAAAAATGCGCGTTGTTCACAAGCTGCGCCGCCTCCCGGAGCATGTCCGATTCATACTCGCTGCCGAGATACACGGTATATCCCACGCCGATGATGCGGAGTCCGGAATTCTCCCGCAGTTCCACCACCTGATCCACGTCCAGCCACTGCTCGCTGGCGGGTTCCCGCTGCTGGGTTTTCACCAGATTGGTTTTGGAGTTGAGCTTGACCAGATACGGCACGGTGGGATAATCCACCCCATACCGGGCGATGAGCCCGAGCTGGGTGGCGAAGACCCCGACATGGGCCCTTCCGGCGATACGGAAGAGGTGTTCGGGATCGTTGTCCTCCGGGGATATCCCTTCGCCATGGAAATCGTCGTTCATGTGCTCCACCTTCTGGTCGCCGGCGAAGAGCATGAGCCGGTTACACCCGCGGGTGGCGGTGAGATAGTTTTCCTGGTAGGCAAGACGGGACTCCTCGGGCACATCGAAAGGAATCCGGACATCGGGGGACAGATCGGTAAGCGCCATCGCTCTCCTCCAGTTATGAATATAATGTTTTTTCTTTTTCATTATATACTATACTAAAGGATGTCGCCCCCCACAACCGGAATTTTCCCTTTCCGCACACTTTTTTGGCGCTTCGCGGTTTTTTATGGATCACTGCTTCAGGGCCGGGCATCGACTGTAATTGCCGGGTACAAAAGCGCTCTCCTACGGTAAAGAATATCCCGCGCCTTTTCCACCTCTGTACTTTTCTGGTGCGCCCGGAAAGCGCCCAAAGAGGGCGGTCCGGGAAAAGCCCCCCGGATACAGCAGGCTTTCCAATAAACCGGGCATTCCGGGCAAAAAAAAACCCTTCCCCCCGGATTGCGCCGGGTTACGGGAAGGGTATGAAGGGGAGAACGCCCGGTTACTGCTGGGCCGGAGCCTGTCCTTCCGGAGCCGGAGCGGGAGCGCCCGCGGCCGGCGCGGCATTCTTCAGGATGGCGATGGCGTTGGTTTCGACCAACTGCTTCGGGCCATAAAGGCTGACCACATTGACAAAGGTCATGGCCTGGAGCCCGTTCGGGAAGTATTCACGAACCAGCTTGGCGGCGATCGGATTGTAATCGCCGGCCTTGTTGGTCTTGTCGCCGCTGATCGGAGCCACGAAGTTCTGCAGGAACACGATGTCGTCCATGGTGCCGCCGAAGTGGGTAACCACCGCCTTCACGTTTTCGAGAGTGGCCCGGTACTGCTCTTCGAAGCTGCCCATGAAGAACGGGACATTGCCGGTGGAATCAGGTGTCGTACCGTGGGCGAGCTGCCCGGCGATGAAAAGCATGTTCCCAACCCGGGTGCCTTCCGAATAGCTGAATTCCTTTTCCCAGGGAACGCCGAAAACGAACTTCTCGGGCTGTGCGGCCTGCATGGCCTGCGACTTCTGCGCCTCATCACGGGCGATCTCACGGACCTTCGCTTCATCCATGTTGCCACAGCCGCTCAGAACAACTCCGAACGTCACTGCAGAAAGCACCATTCCCAGAACGTACCGCTTCATGGTCCAACCTCCCTTTCGCGATGCTTGTGGTTATCCGGCCGCGGAAGAACCTACCCGCGATTGCCCCTGAACGGTAAAAAAGAAAAGGGCTGATACGGAACAGTCATATATACAATAATCGCGCCCTAAATGCAAATAAATTCGTGGGTATGGGACAGGCGGAAGCGGCCGCCCGGAAAAGCTCCTTGTCAGGCGGATAAAGATGGGCTGACCGCGCTTCGACCCTTCGACAAGCTCAGTGTCCGCAGGCTCAGCGCCCGGGTGGCCGAGCGTGTCGAAGCCGGGAGATGGAACGGGATGAATTCATCGATACCGGGTTGACGGTCCGCTACGCTTTCTCCACCATTTCGATGCCGTCCAGGGTGATCCCGACAGTCTGGTATCCCATGGAACGGATAAGGTGCTGCTCTTTCAGGTATTGCACCACCTCTATGATTTCGCTCTGATCCAGGCAGTGATTGGTGCAAAGCTCGAACATGTTGACCGGCAGCAGTTGGTTTCTTCCGGTGATTTCGTACAGCTCGGAAAGAAATGTCGAGGCATTTCTTTCCACATCCTCGGCTTCCAGGACACTGTTACCGTAAGTGAATTCCATGACACATCTCCCATGATAGGAATCGGTGGTTGTTCTATATCATATATTGCTCTAAGCCTATAGTGTTATGATAACAACAAACGCCGTCCGTGGCAACCGGATTCTGGGAGATTTTTTCGAAAAATTCCAACCACTGCGGTTTCGTTATGCCGGGTGGGAAAGATATTGGAACTTTCGGTTCCGGTATCGCGATTCCCCTTCTTTCCGTTTGCGTTCCGCCGCCCGGAAGCGGATATTTGTCATGCCGCCCAAAAGAAATGCGGCGCATGGCTCAACCGTCAAACATCAGGAACATGGAACATGACCACCCTTTCTGTCGGTATTCGCGCACTCTCTGCCGCGCTCCTCGCGCTTCTTGTTTCCACCGCCGCCTCCGCGACGCCTTACTGGATATTCTTCTCCGGGGAACCGGAATTCGCTCCCGGCGACCCCGTTTCCACCGAACTGCTCGTCCGGGTGAGCGAAACCGGAGCCTCCATCCGCACCGTCTCGCGGTATTTCCACGCGGTTTCGGCGGAGTACGCGGGCGACCCCGCCGCGCTGACGCGCATCCCCGGCGTGCGCGAGGTTCGCCCGGTGCGCGCCCTGTTCCATCCCGCGCCCCCGGAGACCGCCGCTCCCGTGCTCTTACGGCCCTTGGCGGATGATCCCTCCGGGTACGGGGTCATGCAGGACGAACTCCGGGCGCTGAACGTCCCCGCCCTGCATGCGCGGGGGCTCACCGGGAAAGGAATCCGCATCGGAGTCCTGGATTCCGGGTTCGACCTGGTGAGTTCCACCGGCGCCCTGAAAAACATTTCCATTCTCCAGACCCGCAACTTTGTGACCGGCGGCGAGGACGTTTCCGGCGACAGCCACGGCGCTTGGGCGCTTGCCTGCATGGCCGGTCGGGAAAACGGCGTCTACCGCGCCCCGGCGACCGATGCTTCCTTCTTCCTGGCGGTGACCGATGAAGTCGCCGCGGAAACCCGCGCCGACGAGGACCGCTGGGTGGCCGCGGTGGAGTGGTGCGACAGCCTGGGAGCGGACATCATCTCCTCCTCGCTGGTCTACAACCTGTTCGACACGGAGGGGGAAAGCTACACGAAGGCCCAGATGGACGGACGGACATCGCTGGTGGCCCAAGCCGCCGCGATCGCGGTCGCGCGGGGCATCGCGGTGGTCAACGCCGCCGGGAACGAGGGCGACAATTCCTGGCGCATCATCGATACCCCGGGCGATGTCGAAACGGTCATCACCGTGGGAGCGGTCGGCATCCCCCTCTCCAGAGACCCCTACATCGCCTCCTTCTCCTCGCGCGGGCCCACCTCCGACGGGCGAATCAAGCCGGACGTGGTCGCGCCGGGAGTATCGGTGAGTCTCCCCGTCCTCGGGAAATCGGGGATGTGGACCACGCGGAGCGGCACCTCTTTCGCCGCCCCCCTCATCTCCGGCCTCTGCGCCCTGCTCCTGGAAGCCCATCCGGACTGGACTCCCGCCCGTCTCATGGCCGCGCTGAAGGAAACCGCCCGCGATCTCGGCGATCCCGGACCGGATATCGATTATGGCTGGGGAATCGCCGATGGGATCGCGGCGGTGGATCACACCCCCTCCGCGGTGGCCGGAGACCTCTCCGGAAACCGCGACTCGGGCCGTCCCTCGGTATTCTCGCTCCTCGCCCCCCATCCCAATCCCTTCAATCCCGTGGTGTCCATCCCCTTCCATGTCGCTGTCGCCGCCCATGTGACCATCGCCATCCACGACATCACCGGAAGAAAGGTCGCGGTGGTGTGGAACGGCCCCGCGTCTCCGGGCGGGCATACCGCGGTCTGGAACGGGAAGAACTGCGCCTCGGGAGTGTACCTGATTCGGGCGAGCGCGGCGGGCGGAACGGAAGTGCGGAAAGCGGTGATGGTGAAGTGACTATTTGTAACCATGCTTCTGATGTCAAGGGGTTCGAGTCCCTGGAAAATGAATCCCGTCATTTTTTATTGTTGCTATTGTTACAGAAGAATGTGTAATTAATACTATTGGTTGGGTTCCCTCCGATATTCTATGGCATCACCCAGGTTCTTCGTTATTTCCAGGCATGCTCGGGACAGGTCAATCCTTTTCGCCTGGGCGGCAAGAGGGCTGAACAATGATTGAACATCTGAAGCTGGAACGATTCACGGCTTTTGAGTCCCTCGATATGGAGTTCTCGCCCGGCATTAATGTATTCATCGGAGATAACGGCACCGGGAAGACCCATATTCTGAAGGTCGTGTACGCTGCATGCGATATTATCCAGTCGAAGAAGAATTTCGCCGAGAAAATCAACGATGTATTTTATCCCTCCGGCAAACAGTTGGGCCGTCTCGTTCAGCGTGCGAAAAAAAGTGTCGGCGGTTCCGTCGAAGTTGTCCGGAAGCTGAACGACGGGAAAAAAATATCTATTCGCCTGACATTGTCGAATCATACAAAGAGCCCTTTCACCGCAGTGGTAAATGGTGTAAAGCAGTGGATGGAATATCCAATGAAATCAGTCTTCATTCCCGTAAAGGATATGCTGGCCAATGCGCCTGGATTCCGCTCCCTGTATGCCGCACATGATATTCACTTCGAAGAAGTGTATAGTGATATTGTTGATCGGGCTCTCTATTCCCTGCTCAAGGGGCCGATGGATCGTGATCGCCAAAAACTGCTCGATATTCTCCGTAAAGCAATGGACGGGAATGTAATTACGGAAAATGAAGAGTTTTACCTGAAAAGCCCCCAGGGAAAACTGGAATTCACTCTTTTGGCTGAAGGGTACCGCAAGCTTGGTCTTTTATGGCTTCTCATCCAGAATGGGACACTATTGAATGGGAGCGCTTTATTCTGGGATGAACCGGAAACGAATCTGAATCCGCGCCTGATACGAACGGTTATCGGGATTCTGATGGAACTCCAACGCATGGGTGTTCAGATTTTTGTTTCTACACATGATTATGTGGTTCTCAAGGAGTTCGATCTTGCAATTCAGGAGAATGACCGCATCCTTTACCACAGTCTTTTCCGGGAAGAAAAGTCCAAGAGACTCGCAGCCGCCTCCTGCCAAACGATTCAGGGACTCAAGCAGAACGCCATTGAGGACACTTTCGGCTCGCTCATCGACCGTCAGATATCCAAAGACATGGGGGGATTGGGGAAATGATCGTCGAAGCGGAGGGATACCGGTTCGATTTTAAAGGAGCGGTCAAAGCATTTAAATTCGATGAGCCTGATACAGCGAAATCTACTTTTCATGGCGCGCCCATGAAAGCAGTCGATATTGTTGCCGAGTTCAGAGAAGAGTATATATTTGTCGAAATAAAAGTGTATGACAAACAGGAAGATTATGACATATGCGAAGATCTCGATGATTCCGCAAAAAAGGATAGACGGGATCATTTCAACTGGCTCAAGGAATATCTAAAATATAAATGCCGGGATTCATATCTGTACCGTCATGCGGAAGGATTGGCGGAAAAGCCAATCCATTATCTTTGCCTGATCAATTTCGATAATGCATTGAATCTGCATATGGCAAAATGTCTGCGCAATGAATTGCCCGTGGGGAAAACAACCCCGCGGTGGAGTCGCGAATTGTTTAAAAGCTGTCACGTTCTCAATACTTTCACATGGAATAGAAACTTTCCAAAATGGCCTGTCACAATTTTATAACCCCTTATTTCCCATGCCCACACTCGTTTCTCTCGGCTGGTCGCCTTTTTTTGAAACCGCGTTCGCCCCTCTGCGGGAACTCGGTATGATTCCCGCGCGGGTCGCGGTGGAGCATCGACGCGCCTTCATCCTCTATACGGAAGAGGGCGAACTGGCCGGAGAGGCCGCGGGCAAACTCTATCATGGCGCGGAGTCCGCGGCGGACCTGCCCAAAGTGGGCGATTGGGTGGCGGCTTCCCGTCTGATCGGCGAACCGAAAGCGATCATACGGGCGGTGCTCCCCCGCCGGACGAAATTCTCCCGCAAGGCTCCGGGGGAACAGGACGTGGAGCAGGTCATCGCCGCAAATATCGACCGTCTGTTCATCGTGCAGGGGCTGGACCACGATTTCAATTTGCGGCGTCTGGAACGCTACCTGGTCATGGCCTGGGAGGGCGAGGCCGAGCCGGTGATTCTCCTCAACAAGGCGGACCTCTGCGAGAATATCGAGGAGTACGTTTCCGCGGTGGAGCAGATCGCTCCCGGAGTGAAAACGCTCCCGCTCAGCGCCCGCACCGGCGCGGGGCTGGAGTCGATGAGGGACATGCTGCGGGAAGGCGAGACCGTGGCGTTCATCGGCTCTTCCGGCGTGGGAAAATCCACTCTCACCAATCGTCTTTTGGGCGAGGATGTCCTGAAAACCGCGGAAGTGCGCACCGCCGACTCCCGGGGCCGTCACACCACCACCCGCCGCGAGCTGTTCATTCTCCCCGGCGGCGCACTGGTCATCGACACGCCCGGACTGCGGGAGCTCCAGCTCTGGTATTCCGGGGAGGGACTGAGCGAGACGTTCGCCGATATCGAAAAACTGGCCCGTAACTGCCATTTCGCCGACTGCACCCATTTCCACGAAACCCGGTGCGCCGTTCTCGACGCGCTCCGGAACGGGACGATTTCCCAGAGCCGCTACGAAAGCTACCAGAAACTCCAGAAGGAGATCGCCGCCCTGGAAGCCCGCAAGGACCGTCGGGCCCAGCGCGAGAAGGAGAAGAAACTCAGTCTCACCCTGAAGGAATACTACCGGATAACCGGCAAAAAGCGGAGGTGAACCATTCACCCCCGCTTTTTTGTCGCGTTTCCGCTCCGGCAGCCCATACTCATCAGGGCCCGGCCCCTTTTTCCCTCCGCTCCTTTATCCCAAATACGGTTCACGCTGCGGGGGGCCGCTTCGACAAGCTCAGCGTCCGCACCGTCTGAGCCTGGCGAAGCCAGCATAAAAAGCCAAAGCAAGCTTGACTCTTTACTCCGTTTCCTCTTTTCCCCTTTGCTCCTCTGCTCCTCTTCCCCTGCCCCTTCCCCCTACCCCAGCGGCAGCGCCACGGTCACCGTGGTCCCCTCCTCGGCGGAAGAGGAAACCCGTATCTCGCCGCGATGGGCGCGGGTGACCAGACGGGCGTAGGCGGTCCCCAGTCCCAGTCTCCCCTGCCCTTTCCCGGAGCCGTTGAACTTCTCGAAGAAGGTCGCCAGGCGTTCGGGCGAGACGGGAGTTCCCCGGTTGGAAACATGGGTGACCAGAATTCCGTTCCGCTCCTCCATATCCACCCGCACCACCTTCTGCGCGGGATCGTCAAGATTCTCCACATGCTCGATGGCGTTCAGGACGAGATTGAAGAAAACGCCCGGCATAAGGTAGGGATCCATTGGAACATCCGTGCTCTCGGCGCGGTTTTCGAAACGTATCTCCACCCCGCGCGACTCCCCCCGCAGGGAGAGATCGGAAACCACCTTGCGGATGACCGGCTCCAAAGGCGCGGGGACCCGTTTCTGGATGCAGATTCCCGCTTCTATCTCCTGGAGTTTACGAAGGGAGTCGACACATTCCGCGCCCTGGATGGCGCTGGACAGTATCTTCTCCAGGCATTCCCTTTGACGCGGGGTTAGATCATCCTTTGAATCATGCAGGAGGATATCGGAGTGGAGACGCAGGGGGATGAACAGGTTCTTGAGTTCGTGGCGCATGTAGGCCTCGTACTCCCGCCGCAGATCCTCGATATTGCGCTCCAGAATCTTGTGGGCGGTGATGTCCTGCACCGCGCCGTAAATCCGCTCCACCCTTCCCCCGGTCTCGATCACCGGGAAAACGTAGTTCCGCAGCCAGCGCACTCCGCCGTCCTTGTGCAGCAGCCGCAGCTCGGCCATCTCCGCTTTCCCGGCGAGTTCCGCTTCCATCTGGTGACGCGCGAGGGGAACATCCGCCGGATGAACGATGCCGAGCCAGCCGCCCCGCTTGTCCGCCTCCTCGGGGGTGAACCCGGTGATGCGCCGGAACGCTCCGGTCACCCATTCCCGCGCCAGCGTCCCATCGGGTCTCACCCGGTAGCAGTAGGCATAATCGGACACCAGTTCGGAAACGATCCGGTACCGTCCCTCGCTGAGCCGCAGGGCCTCCTCCGCCCGTTTCCGCGCGGTTATATCCCGGGAGTATCCGAACAGGCCGATCACGGCGCCTTCATGATCGCGGTAGGGAGCATAGGTGGTTTCCTGCCAGCGGAGGTCTCCCCTGTCGTTCATCAGCACTTCCAGTTTGCCGGGTTCGCCGGTTTCGATCACCCTTCGCTTGACCTCTTTCCGCTCCGCGTGATTCACCACGTTTCGCAGTTCATCGTCATTCTTCCCGATCACCTCCGCCGCCGTGGATGTCGAAATGGGACGGGTGATCCAGGCGTATCGCAGGTCACGGTCCTGGATGAACATGGTGTCCGGGGAATTCTCCACCACAAGGCGCAACCGTTCCTCGCTCCGGCGTAACGCCGCTTCCGCCTGCTTGCGTTCGGTGATGTCCAGCACGATCCCTTCCAGCCGCAACAGACGCCCCTTGTCGTCGTGTATCCCCCTGCTGCGCTCATAGAGGTGGCGGATTGTGCCGTCCGGACGGATGATACGGTATTCCGTATCCATCTGCCCGCCATCCCCGAGGGCGTCGGCCTGCTCTCCCCTGAGCCGCGCCATGTCTTCCGGATGGATGCAACGCATGAAATTCTCGAAATTCACCTCCCCGGGGGGTATCCCGAATATGCGGAAGGTTTCATCGGACCAGTGCAGCACGCCTGTGAGAGTGTTCCTCGTCCAGCTTCCCAGGTGGGCGATCCGCTGGGCCTCGGAGAGATGTTCCTCTTTCTCCCGCAGGGCGGCCTCGGCGCGTTTGAGTTCGGTGACATCCCGCGAGGCGCCGATGATCCCGACGATGTTCCCGTCGTTGTCGCGCAGGGGGAAAATGGAATAGACGACCTGCTTGGAGTATCCCTCCCGGGAAAGGGCTATCTCCCCAAGCTCGCCCCGCCCGGTGGACAAGACCCGCTGCGTGATACCGTTCAGACGGACAGCCTGGTCCGCGGAGAATAAGTCATCGTAGGTTTTTCCGGCGATGGCATCCGGGTCCAGCCCGAAATTGGTATTGAACAGCCAGGTATACCGCAGTTCGCGGTCCATGGTGTACAGGCAGGTCAGGGAGTGTTCCAGCGCGAGCCGGAAACGCTCATCGCTCTCCCGCAGCGCCTCGGTCATACGGTGCTGCTCGGTGAAATCCTCGCCAATGGACTGGAATTCCACCAGACGTCCGTCCTCGAAAATGGCGCGGTCCGTCCAGCGATGCCAGCGAAGCCCCCGTCCCGGAACATTGGCCGGATGGGTAGAAACCCGCACGGAATCCTCGGGCGACCGCTCACGATGTATCCGTCTCGCTTCCTCCCGGGTTTCCTCCGGCATCAGGTCGAAAATGTTCGAACCGGTGAGATCTTCCCGCGAACGCCGGTAATACTGAACGTACGCCTCGTTCACAAAGGTGATTTCGCCGTCGGGAAGGAACCGGCAGATGAACAGG
>CAYRTQ010000003.1:0-15452 GCA_964426865.1 uncultured bacterium | reverse complement strand
TCGACCACGATTACGGTGGGCACCTGGGCCAGCGCGTCCTCCACCACGCCGCGGTACCGGAGCTCGCTCCTCCGCAGCGTTTCCTCCGTCTCCTTCTGCGCGGTGATATCGGTGATGACGGTCACCACCTGCTCCACCGCGCCTTCGACGTCGAACACCGGGGTCAGGCGGACCCTCGAACAGTACCGCTCGCCGCCGTACAGACGCTCCTCGTTCTCCACACAGCGGGATTCGCCGGTGCGGAATACCCGCTCGTATTGCTCCAGCCGCTCCGTTCCGAGGAACGGAAACGCTTCCTCCAGACGCGCCCCGATGCGGAAGGGGCCGCTCCCGCGCGACTCCCCCGCCTTCCGGAGCGCGGCATTTCCAAAGACCAGGCGCATGTCCCGGTCCACCACATGAACCAAGTCTTCGAGCGCATCGAACCACGCGCGGAATCGTTCCTCCGCGCCCATGGCTCCGCTTTCCGAGTCATTCCCCCTCGTTTGCATCGAGCCCTCGTGGATGAAAAAGTACCAAAGTACAAGAAAAAAGACGCCCGCCTGTCATTGAAGCCGGGCGGATGGCATTGCTCCGGTGAATCAATATACGGTATCTGTCTCCCGCCCGGGCTTCCGCAAAGAAGAATGCGGTGTATTCTCCACCGCCGATGCCCTCACCCGGCCTGCGGCCACCCTCTCCCCCGCGAAATGACGCGCGGGCGAGGGGAAAGAGCGCTTCGGGCAAGGCATCAGAAGAATATAGCCGCTGAAAGGAGCATTCTTCTTACAGCTTTGCGTTGGCTCCCAGCCAGTTTTGAGGATCCCTCCTTTCCCTCTCGCCCGCGCGTCTTCTTGCGTGGGAGTGAGGGCGGGGAGTGAGGGCAAAAAGCGCCCGTGACTCCTCCCACACCAAAACGTGAGGAATGACAAACGCAAACGTCGGGGAATGCATATACCCGCCGCGCGCTCACCCGAACCATACGATCATCGTCGTCCCGGCTTTCCGCGAGGAGGACACGGATATATCGCCCCCGTGGGCGCGGGCCACCAGCAGAGCGTACGTGGTACCCAGCCCCACCCCCGCTTTCTTGCTCTCGTCCGGATTGAACCGCTCGAAAAAGGTCGCCAGCCGTTCCGGACGGATCGGCTCGCCGCGGTTGTGAATTTTGACAATCAGACGGTTTTCCGCGGTGGAAAGAGTCACCCGCACCGTTTTTTCCGAGGATTCCCGGAGCTTCGCGACATGCTCGATGGCGTTCAGGATGAGATTGGTGAACACCCCCGGCATGAGGAGGACATCCATGTCGAAATCCGACGCTCCGCCATCGGAAGAATACACGATGGTCACCCCGCTCTTCTCCGCCACGGGAGTCAGGTCCATCATCACCTGTCTGATGATGTCCTCCAGCGGGACCCGGGTTTTTTTCAGGGTGAACATCCCCGTTTCCAGCTCGTGAATCTTTGTGAAATACTGGATGAAATCGAACGCCTTGTCCGTGCTCTCCCGGAGCTTCCGCAGATACCCGTGCTGTTCCTCGGTCAGGGTGTCCCCGGAGGCCACGAGCAGGGATTCCACATAGACATGCAGGGGAATGAGCAGGTTCTTGACCTCGTGCGCCGAAAGCGCCTCCTGCTCCCGCCGCAGCCGCCTCACTTTTTCCTCCAGCGAGCGCCGCTCGGTGATGTCCTGCGCGGCGGCGTACACCCACTCCACTTTCCCGGACTCCGGATTGCGCTCCGGGTGCAGATACGAGCGCAGCAAACGCGTTTTCCCCGCGCGGTTCACGATGCGGAATTCCTCGACCGTGTCCGTTCCCTCCCGGATCGCGGCGGTCATCCCTCGGATCGCCCGCAGTGTATCCCGAGGGTGAATCATGGCCTCCCAGCCGAGGGAATTGTACTCTTCCCGGGTGTAGCCGGTGATGGCGGTGAACGCCCCGGCGGTCCATTCCAGCCGCACTCCGGCCCCTTCGAACACCCGGTACGCGCAGGCATAATCGGAGGTGAGCCCGGAGACGATCCGGTACCGCTTCTCCGATTCGCCCAGAGCCTCCTCAATCTGCTTCTTGACGGTGATATCACGGGCGATGAGCCCCAGCCCCCGTTTCCCGCCGGACAGGTCCACCGGGAAAAGCGATACAATCCAGTGTACCCGCGCCCCGGACAACCGGGGCATCTCCACGCTCACCTCGACATTCAGCTTCGGATCGCCCGTTTCCACGATCTTCGTCAACTGAGCGCCCGGTTCCCCGCGAAGCGCGGGGAGCGCCTCACAGTACAACTTTCCGCAGACCTCCTCCGGGGGACCCACATACCCCATCGCGGTGTTGTTGATCCTCAGCACCCGCAAATGCTCGTCGAGAATGGCCATGGCGACCGGAGAATCGGTGAAAAAGGCGTTCAGCCTGGATTCGCTTTCCCGGTGGGCGTCCTCCGCCCGCTTCCGCTCGGTGATGTCACGCGCCGCCCCATACACGTACGCCACCCGACCCTCCCCCTCATCCCGTACCGAATATGTATAGACCCGGAACCAGCGGACATCTCCCCGCCTGGTCACCACCCGGTATTCATCGACCGAGGTCGACGGTTCATCGAGACATTGCCGCACCCGTGCCATCACCCGCTCCCGGTCATCCGGATAGAGCATCTCCGCCCAACGGGAAAGCGTCCCCAGCTCCTTGATGGTATATCCGCTGATCTCCTCGATCGGCCCGGCGGCCCATTCCAGCGTCGCCTCGTATCCCGGACCGATCCGGAACAGGTACGCGAAATCGGTCATGAGCCGGGTCACCGCGCGATACCGCTCCTCGCTTTCCCGCAACGCTTCCTGCATAAGGTGCTGCTCGGTGATGTCCTCCCCGAGCGCCTGGTATTCAACCAGCCGTCCGTGGTCGAATATGGCGCGCCCGATCCAGCGATTCCAGCGGATGCCTCCCCCCGGCGTCCGAATCGGATGACGCAGCGTGATCATGGGTTTTTCCTCGGAAAGAGATCGGGCATGATCCCAAACCATGGCGCGATATTCTTCCGGAACGAAGGATAGTAAATTTTTGCCGATCGCTTCCTCCGGATCAACCCCGAAATAGCGGGCGCAGACCTGATTCACGAATGTTACCGTTCCATCCGGACGGTACCGGCAGATGAAAAGGGGGATGTCCTCCACGATGGCCTTGTACCGGGCCTCGCTCAAGCGCAGATAGTCAGCCGTCCGTTTTCGTTCGGTGAAATCCTGGAACACCCCCACCGCCCCCCTCACCCTGCCCTGGGTATCGCGGATGGGGGCGGTGCTCACCATGAGCACCCGCTTATGGCGGCCCGGCTTGTGGAGAAGCATGTCCACCCGTTTGAGGGTTTCCCCGCGCAACGCGGAACGGGAAAGGGGAAGATCCCGGGGATCGAACGGTTCGCCATCGGGATGACGCAAATCCAGCCCGCCCGGACCTTCCATTTCCTGGCCGTAGGTGACCGGACGGTCATAGAGCCGTTCCGCGGCGGAGTTCGCCATGAGTATGCGCGCCCGCTCATCGGTGACCACGATGCCTTCGGGAGCGCTGTCGATGACCGCTTTCAGCCTCGACCGCTCCTCCTCCAACTGATCGAGCAGACGGCGGCTTTCGCTGATATCCGTGATGACCGTACGGCAGCAGAGATGGCCTTTCCCCTCTCCCCCACCGCACCGCACGCTCTCCAGCGAGGCGTGAAAGCGCCCCTTCCCCGCGGGATTCAACTCCAGCTTGCAGGCGTGACGCCCGCCGTTGGTCTTCACCTCCGCATAATGACGATTGAACAACTCGCGCGATCCTCTCGCCACGAACAGGCGGAAATTCTGATTCAGCAAACGCGTTCGTTCCATGCCGAGCATATCCGCGGCGGTGAGATTCGCCTCCTCGATCCGGCAGTCACAATCGAGGGTGATATACCCCACCGGCGCCTCATCGTACAGGGCGGCGTACCGGTCCCGCGATTCCTCGAGCTCTTCCCGCGCGGCCCGCAGTTCCTCGTTCTGCATCTCCAGTTCGGCCTGGTGGGCCCGCAGTTCCGCATTCAGGCGTTCCAGTCGTACGGATGCGCTCTCTTCCGGCTCGCAGTTTTCTCCACCCTCCCCCTTCTCCGGATACCAGTTGAGATCACAACCGTCCTGCGCTGAATCGGTCATATCGGCGCTCCCATACCATGTTTGTGCGTTCGCCGCTCACGTCATCGCCGCTCATTTCCCCGAAAGTCCCGGATGAAACCATCCCCGCGGAAACTGTACGGCGGCCAATCCCCGGTAGCGAAAGAACCGCACGAAGAGGGATATTCACATTTTGGAATTGTGGTTATGAATATTGCAAATTTCGAGTTTTTCCAGGCCCGTGTCAACTCAAAAAACCACTCGCTTCCCCTCATGGATAAAGATTTCCCGGTATTACGCCCGAACCGGGGAAAACTCAGCCGGGGCGTTCGCCAGAACGGCTGTTTATACGGATCAACTTTCTGTTGAAGTACGGGCATGGAGGGGTTACGGGCGTTGTTTTTACCCTCACTCCCCGCCCTCTCTCCCACGCGAAATGACGCGCGGGCAGAGGGAAAGGAGGGCTTGTCAAAAACAGTCCTGGACCAACGCAACGCGGCGCAAGAAGCTCTTTCGCTTTTCGCATTCTTCCCAAATCGAGCCACCGCCCATATCAGACTGGATGCTGTCGCGAAACGGGCAGACTGTCGCCCCGAGCAACCATATCTGGTATGCCAACAGTGAATTATATCCATTATTTTGTGTGACACACTTTTGGTTTACCGGTCTAACTGCTTGGGACGCCGTTCGTTTGCCTTCTGATGATTTCACAATATTACCGCTTGACTAACGTTGGTTAGCTTTGTATATTTGCCATACAGTATCATACCCACTGTTTCCGCACCCATCCTGTTCGTCCGGAGGGGAACCCGCATGCAGGAAATTCTGAACAAAATCCTGGCCGTGTCCATCGCCGTCGATATTTTCGCGGCTGGGGCGCTCGTCCTGTTTCTCATCAATTTCCGTCTCAACATCCGACGTCGTCTGGCTGAACGTGAATTCTCCCTTCTCATGCTCACCTCCATCCAGAAATCGGAAACCACCGAGCAGGTGGCGAGGATCATGGGAATGACGGTGTCCGAGATCACCGTATACTGCCAGGAACGGGGAATCGAAACCCCGGAGGCCCGGGCCGCCCGTATCGAGGGCGTGAAACGACGTCAGGACGAGGAAAACCGCCGCATCATCGAGGAAGAGGCCGCGTGGCGCGCGGAGCAGGAACGCATCAACCAGGAGCGCAACCGGGAGCGGGAGCAGGAAGCGAAACGGCGTAAGGAACGGCTTCGCAAATTCGGAATTTCGTAGACGGGATTCGTTTCCGCGCCGGATCGCATCAATATTTCCAGCATCAGGGAAGGAGAAGGAATGGAACTGAAAGACAGACTCGCCTATATCATGGAGCGCCGTTCCATATCGAACGCCGCCGAGCTGTCCCGTCTGGCCGGACTCACCCAGGTGGCCATTCGCAATTACATGCGGGGCATCAAGGTCCCCAACGCGCAGGCGCTGGTGAAACTGGCCCGGGCGCTCAACACCACCACCGATTATCTCCTTTACGGCACTCCGCTCCGTCACGACCGTATTCCCCTGCTCTCCCGTATTCCGGGCGGAAGCCCGGTATTCACCGATGACATGAACTACCCCGCCGGATTCGGCGAGGAGTTTCTGGACCGGGGCGATGTCACCGATCCGAACGCCTATGCTCTGGTGGTGGAGGGCGACAGCATGAGCCCGCGCATCAACTCCGGAGATGTGGTCATCATCTCCCCCAACTCTCCGGTAACCAACCGCACCATAGCGGCGGTAGCCATAAACGGCGAGGAGCGGACACTCAAGACGGTGATATTCCTTCCCAACGGGAAGATACTTCTCCAGCCCGAGAACCCGAAATTTGAGCCGGTGGTCCTGGATGAATCGGTGATCACCCTGCTGGGCAAGGTGGTCGAGCGACGAGAAAAACTCTGATCCATACACCGGGGGCTGCCCCGGACATGGGTCCGGTCAGGACTTTCCATCGGTTGCGGTCCGGGGCGGGGTTATCGTATCGTTTACAATCCGGGCCGCAACTCTCAGCTTTCTTCCCTGCGCTGCATGATGGTACAGAGCGTCAAAAAAAAGCTTGACAGTCATTTTATCCCCCTTTATACTATAGTTAATTCCATTTGACGAGATTCAAACTATGGTATAAAGTCACAAAAACTGTTACCAAACCTTTTCATCCATAGTATAAAGCGTATTTATGCACCGGTTTAATCATATATAGCACATGCTATTATACTGCAACCGGTTTTTTTCGTACATCGAGGAAAGCGCTTGCGGCAATCCCTGTTCCAGACAGAATCCGAACGTCAAAACGTATCCTGAACGACCGGAAACTCTCTCATGGAACAAAAATATTTTCCCGCTCATCCTTTGCAGATGAACCGTCCCTCCCCTGTCGGGGGGATATGCGGATGGTCCATATGTACCGGATTATTTGTGTTTCTCCACACCATGTCGAGCAACAACGAGGGTTGAGTCATGAAGGACGGATTATACACCATCGGAGAATTCGCCTCACTTCTCGGAGTTTCAAAGGCGGTCATCTACAAGTGGGAGAAGGAAGGCAAAATCAACCGGGCGCAGCGGATAAGCCGCGGGAAGACCATGTACCGGTTCTACACCACCGACGATATCCGCGACGTGCGCATCAAAATGAGTCTCCAGCCGCCCTCGACCATCAAACGCAAGCAGCTCTTTCTCAATTTCAAGGGCGGCACCGGGAAAAGCGTGATCAGCGCCAATTACGGCTACCGGATGGCGCAGCACGGGTACAAGACGCTCATGGTCGACCTGGATGCCCAGGGGCACCTCACCAAATGTCTGGGATGCAATCCGGAATCATTTTCAAAGACCTTGTACGATGTCATCATCAACAAGGACCCCATCCAGAGCGCCATCGTCTCCACCAGCATGTCCACCCTGGATCTCATCCCGGCGAACCTGGGGCTTTCCCCCATCGAGCTGTCCCTGACCAACCTCCACGCCCGCGAATACAAGCTTCGTCGCGCGCTGGCCGATATCGAGGACAATTACGACATCATCATCCTGGACGCTCCGCCGAACATCGGGCTGCTGAATCTGAACGCCATCCTTTCGGTGGACGATCTCCTGGTGCCGGTGTTGTCAGACTTTCTGAGCTATGACGGGTTGAAAATCCTTTTCGAGACGCTGAGCGGGATCGAGGACGATTTCGAGTTCGTGCTGAAGAACATCTACATATTCCTGAACCGCTTCAACGAAAGCATGAATATCAACCTGAGGACGCGTGACGCCATACGGAAGAACTATTCGGAATACATCTGCGAGACGGTGATTCGTCAGAATACCACGCTTTCGGACGCCACCGCGCACGGGGTATCGATATTCGAGTTCGCCCCGAATTGCCGTGCGGCGCAGGACATCAATCACCTGGTGAGCGAGATATTCAATATTTAGCAGCGCAACAGCAATCATGGCGAATATAGAGTGTCAAATACTGCCATGGCAAATAATGAGAGAGCGATATATACCATGGAGTGTATGGTATCACCATAACCGGAAGGGCGCGAGTAGCATGCCTTATATAGACTGGTAGTATTTGACATGGTATGTATTGCCAGGGTTATTACCATCATACCATTATTGCCAGTGCCTTTGGCGACATACGATTTATACAGGCATATATATTGACGCCCTGTAGCATGAACAACATTTATTGGCATGGTATTTATTGTCAGTCCATATGCGCCATGTCAGGAATTACCAGTCCAAAAGCGATCTGTATGCTCGTCGCTGTTTGTCCATGTTTGCCGTTTTCTCGAAAGTGCATTGATATTTGACCGATTATCACTTGACTGTTACAAATGGTGTGTTAATTTTTGATATAGCATTTTATGCCATGATATTCTTTCAGACGCGTATTTTACACCGCGAGGTCGCGCCATGGTTGACAATTTCGATTCAAATATAGCACGGCGCAAACCGAATGTCTCCTCACGGCGCCCGATGCATCCCTGGGATGTGCCCATAGCGCCGAGCGTTGAACAACACCCGGATCCCGGCGTACCGGAAATTCCCCCCGACTCCGCTCCCGCGTCGTTCGTGGCGATTCCCGAACCGTCGCCGGCCCCGGCTCCCGCGCCCGCGCTGTCACCCATTCCCGCGCCCGAACAGCCCGTTGCCCCCGTACGCGCCGAGATTTCGCGTTCCGTATCCTATGCGACGGATTCCGGGTCAATCTCCGCAACGAAGACGGAGATTGCGCGCACCCGCAAGAGCGATCTTTCCGATTCCATCAATATCCACTCCAATTTCTGCAAGCTGGACAACGATATTTCCGATTATCTCCTGCAGAAGCTTTCCGCCTCGGCCCAAGCGGTATACCTTCGATTGTACCGTCAGTCTTTCGGATGGAATCGCAACTGGGCGGCGGAGAGCCTTCCCAAACTGGTCGAGTTCTGCAATCTCTCGCTTCAGACTGTTCGCAAGGCCATCAAGGAGCTTGAGGTTCTGGGGTGCATAAAGAAGGAATTCAGCGATTACCACAAGGCGACCGTATATCGCATATATTTGCCCTCCGAAATTGGTATCGGTAAAAATACCGCTTCCAATACCGCACTTGCAAATATGAGGGGTCTAAATACTAACAGTCAGAATATGCGGGACTCTCGCCGGAATGCTCCAAATTCACCCCGCGTTCTCTCCCCCGGTCAAATTTCCGATGGGGACGATTCCCATACCGGTGAGTATCAGATTCTGGAGGAGTCCCCTTCCTTCGCTGGACCTCAAAATTCTTACATACAATCTGTATTCTTTTCCGGCATAAATATTTATAACATCCTCGAAACGGGCGCGCCCCTGCCTAAAAACATTCTTACATACATGACCGATATACACCTCGCGAGCGCGGTGGACACCATCGATGAATTTTACGATTCAATCGGGTTCAGCGTGGTTTCCCGCTCCCTGTATCGTAAATCGCTCCTCGACTATATCGATCTGATCAAATCCGGCTTTTCCGGGGATGACATACGGTATGCGGTGCGGTGGACGTTCAAAAACTCACGCTCCCGCCCGGACAGTTTCTCTCTCATCAAGCACACCATGCATCTCGCCATGAACGATCTCATCCAGGAACTGAAACAGGTTTCGGGGGAGAAGGACGTCATCCGGGAAAAGCAGGACGCCATCCAGAAAACCCGCGAATGGAACGCCCGGGAGTCGTCACGGCCGGTTTCCGCGGGAGAGATGGGGCTTTGGCTCCAGGTGGTGGAGGATTTGCGGAACGTCCTGAACGAGCATTCCTTTTCCGCGTTCATCGAACCGCTTCGGCTCGATGCGGTCGAGGAGGATCGAATCCTTCTCGCCGCGCCCCCCGATTCCGTATCCTGGGTGAACGACCACTATGTGGAGCGGATACGGGAATGTTATCGCGAACGAACCGGACGCTCGCTCGACGTGGAGGTTCGCTGAACGGAGGGGGAGGGGATTACCCGTATTTCGTCATTTTTTACGGGAACCGGGCGATACCCTGAACGTACAAACCGTCTGTGTCGAGCTGTATTCCTTGCGCCCGCGGACGGGCATGGTTTCACGGGGAAAGGAACGGACGAAAAAAATTCCATGGATTTGTGCGGCGAATTGATTATCTTCGCAGCCTTTGTGAAAACCGGAGCCCCGGACACTGTCAATATCGTCCGGGACGCAGTACCCTGACAGCGTTCAATTCACCTTTTCTATGTCGATGCAAGGAGAATGGTATGGCGAAACGATGGTCCGGCGACGATGAGGAGTTTCTTCTGGATCAGTTTGACGACATGATGATGCGGGAAGAGCTCTCCGGCAAGTTCGAAGCGGGAATCTCCACGGTGGAAAAGATAGACCGTCTCTCCCAGAAGACGGACCGCAAGCGCGCGTTGAAAGACGATCCCCTCAAAAAATACGGCTATGTGGTGCGGTCCTTCATCCTGGAGAACATTCGCGAGATCAACTACCGCGATATCGCCCGTCTGGCGGGGATGTCCGAGGATGAGCTGAAGCAGGCGGTCGAGAAAATGGGGATAAAGGTGACCGAAGAGAAGGTATCGCGGTGGGAGGACGTGAATATCCGGGAATACGCCGGCACCGCCGACTGCGCCCGCTGCCAGGTGCAGCGCGGTCACAGCACCTTCCTTGTCGGATATGACAACTGCCGTACCTGCTACGAGGAAAACATCAAGCACTGGATAGCCCAGAATCAGCCCATTCATCTGGTGTTCATCGACAAGGACTGAGCGTCCGGGGCGGAGAGGAACAAAGGAGCGGGAGCCGTAAAAGGTCCCCGCTCTTTTCTTTGTTCTTTCCCCTTCTTTCCTCCTGATTAACGTTTTCCCTTCTCCGGTCGATATATATATTATGCTGGAAAGGTGAAATCCGGGAGCGGTGTTAGGGGGAATAATGCGGAAAGGTATCGGCGTCGGAAAACTGCTGTTCTTCTCGTTCTTCTTGGTGATTCTCATCCCGGTGATCTCCATCGGATATCATTACGTGGATCTGGAAAATCGCGTATACCGGGCGGAGAAGGAGATCATGGTGAACGAGAGCCGCGTGCTTCAGCGCGCGCTGCTGCGGGAGCATGTCGACCGCACGATCGCCGTGATACACTCCCGCATGGAGCAGGCGGCTCTCGCTCCGAAATCCTCCCCGCGGTCGACGGGCGATCTTCAGGCCCAGATGCTCCGACGTATCCGACGCGACCGGTTCGGGGAGAGCGGCCATATGTTCGTGTTTACCCGTGAGGGAGTCCTGCTGGCCGATCCCTTCCTGCGGGAGGAAACCGGGAAAAACGTTCTCTCGTTTGCCGACAGTTCCGGGAAAAAAATGTTCGCGGAATTGCTGCGCTCCGCCGAATCCGATTCCGGCGGATACGTCGAATATTTCGCGCCCCTGCCGGGGAAGGACGGGCAGCGGCGCAAGGTCGCGTATGTACGCGCATTCCCGGAGTGGGGATGGGTCATCGGGTCCGGGGTGTATGCGATTGACCAGGAGAAGATCCTCTCGGTCTGGGATACGGGGCACCGTAGGGCTTTCTCCGGGCAATGGAGGCTGACCGTCATCGCGGTGCTGAGCGCCGTATTCATTTCGCTCATCGTTTCCTTTCTCTTCTCCCGTCTCTGGCGGCTCGAATTCCATGCATTTTCCGGCGCTTTCGAGACCGCCGCGCTCTCCCGGGGGAGCATCGATATTTCCGGACAGAACCTGAGCGAGTTCATCCGTCTCTCGGATTCGGTGAACCGCGTGCTGGGCGAACGCGACCAGGCGGAGCGGTCGGAGCGGGAAGGAGAGCAGTTGTACCGGGCCATCGTGGAGGACCTCCCGGGCATGCTCTGCCGCTTCCGTCCCGATGGCGTCCTGACTTTCGTGAACGACGAATACTGCCGCTATTTCAACCGCACCCGCGGGGAACTGCTGGGGACCTGCTATTTCGCGCTCATCCCGGAAGACGCCCGCGCGAGTGTGCGGCGTGAATTCGGTTCGCTCACCCCCGATCGTCCCGTGGCGAACTTCGAGCGCCCCGTATTATCGCCTGAAGGGGAAACCCGCTGGCAGCGCTGGATCGGCCACGCCATCTTCGAAGGGGAGACGGTGCGGGAATTCCAGTCCTACGGCGAGGACATCACCGAACGGAAAGAGGCGGAAGAAACGCTCCGGGCCAGCGAGGAAAAACTCCGCTTCATAACCGAAAATTCAGCCGACATCCTCTGGCATCTGGACGCGGATTACCGGTTTACCTATGTCGGCGGCTCCGAGAATCGTTTGTATGGATACACCCGGGACCAGATCATCGGCTCGTCCATGTTCGATCTCCTGACCCCTGAGGGAGCGGAAGCGGTGCGGCGGCTGAACCGGGACCGCATAGCCCGGGAAAAGAGCGGGGTCCGCACCGGGGTCATTCGTCACGAACTCCTGGTGAAATGCGGGGATGGCCGTCAGGTCTGGGCCGAAGCGACCGTCAATCCCTATCGTGATCACGAGGGGAAACTGACCGGCTATCACGGGATGCTGCGCGACATCACCGGGCGGAAGGAAGCGGAGGAGGCGCTCCGGGCCAGCGAGGAAAAATACCGTCACCTGTTGGAGAACGCCCAGGAAATCATCCTCGTGGTCCAGGCGGGGAAATTCGCGTTCGCCAACAAGAAAACCATGGAGACGCTCGGATATTCCCCCGAGGAGTTCCTCGCCCGCGATTTCCCTGAATTTATTCATCCGGGGGACCGGGAGCGGATTGAGAAACGGTATGCGGAGCTCATGAGCGGCGAGGGGACGCCCGTTCGCCAGATATTGAGCGTGTTCCACCGGAACGGGGAAACCCGGGTAATGGAGCTGAGTTCGACCCGTATTTCCTGGGAGGGAGAACCGGCGCTGCTTGTTTTTCTCATCGATGTCACCGAACGGGAAAAGGCGGAAAGCGCCCTCCGCGAAAGCGAGCTGAATTACCGGTCGCTCATCCACAACATGGAAAACGGGTTCGCCAACCATCGCATCGTGGTGGACGACCGGGGCGAACCGGTGGATTATATCTATACGGAGATCAACGACGCCTATGAGCGCATCACCGGATTCACCCGTGAGCAGCTCATCGGAAGGCGGGAGACCGAGGTCAGTCCCGGGACGGACGGGGAGTCCTTCGACTGGATGGGAACCTATGGACGGGTGGCGTTGACCGGCGAGCCCGCGCGGTTCGAGGCGTTCTCCGAACTGCTCGGGAAATGGTTCTCGGTCAGCGCCTACAGCCATACCCCCGGGTGCTTCGTCACCAACTTCTACGACATCACCGACCACAAGCGGGCGGAAGCGGCCCTGCGGGAAAGCGAGGAGCGGTTCCGCTCCCTGGTGGAGGAGGAGAACGGGTTCCCGGTCCAGGGCTACGACCGTGACCGTCGGGTCATCTTCTGGAACACCGCGAGCGAGAAACTCTATGGGTATACCCGCGGGGAAGCCCTCGGAAAGAAGCTGGAGGACCTCATCATCCCGCCCGCCATACGCGGGAAGGTGATGCAGGGGATGGACGCCTGGGTGCAACAGGGCGTCCCGATCGAGCCGGAAGAATTCGATCTCATGCACAAGGACGGCTCGGCGGTCCCGGTCTTTTCACGGCATGTCCTCATCCACAACCGGTATGGCGAACCGGAACTGTACTGCATCGACATGAGCCTTGCCGAACGCAGACGGGCGGAAGCGGCCCTGCGGGAGAGCGAGGAGAAGCACCGTATCCTGCTCGACGAGTCCTCCGATCCCATTTTCGCCTTCGAGCGCGGAGGACGGTATACCTATGTCAATCGCGCGTTTGCCGAGGGCGTGGGAAAAACGGTGGAGGAGATCGTCGGGAACCATATTTATGACGTGTTCGACCGCGAGGAGGCGGACAAGCGGTATGCGGTCCTGAACCGGGTGTTCCAGACCGGGGTGGAGAAGGTCTTCGAGGTTCGGGTTCCGCGTCCCGACGGCGACCGGTTCTATCTAACCACGGTCACCCCGATAAAGGGCCGCGAGGATGCAGTCCTGAGCGTCATCTGCTCCTCCAAGGATATCACCGACCGGGTCCACGCCGACGAGGCCCTGCTGGCGGAGAAGGAGCGCCTGGCGGTCACCCTGCGGAGCATCGGCGACGGCGTCATCACCACCGACCGCGGGGGAAAGGTGCTGCTTCTCAACCGGGTGGCCGAGGAACTCACCGGCTGGACCCAGGCGGAGGCGGAAAACCGCGCGCTCGAGGATGTCTTCCACATCGTCAACGAAAATTCTCGTGAACGGTGCGAAAATCCGGTCAGCCGGGTGCTCGCCACCAGAGGCGTCGTCGGGCTCGCCAACCACACCGTGCTGCTCTCCCGAGATGGCCGCGAAATCGTGCTGGCCGACAGCGGAGCGCCCATTCTCGACCACCTCTCCCGCATCATCGGAGTGGTGCTGGTCTTCCGGGATGTCACCGGCCAGAAACGCATGGAAGACGAACTCCTCCGCATGGAAAAGCTGGAATCGATCGGAGTGCTGGCCGGGGGCATCGCCCACGATTTCAATAACATCCTCACCGGCATACTGGGGGCCATCTCCATGGCGCGGCTCTATACCGGCCCCGGCAATTCAGCGCACTCCATGCTCCAGGAGGCCGAGCACCAGTCCCTCCGCGCCCGCGATCTCACCGCCCAGCTCCTCACCTTCTCCAAGGGGGGCGCTCCGGTGCGCATCGCCGCGTCCATCGTGGAAACCGTACGGGAAACGGTGAACTTCGCTCTCCGCGGCTCACGGGTGCGGGCGGAATTCTCTCTGCCGGGGGACCTCTGGACCGCGCTGGTCGATCTCAACCAGCTCAGCCATGTCATCAACAATCTGGCGCTGAATTCGGTCCAGGCCATGCCCGAAGGGGGCTGCATCGAGCTGGACGCCCGTAACGCGGTCATCGGAGAGGACTCCGGGCTGCCGCTCTCCCCGGGACGGTATATCCATCTCCGTTTCCGCGACCATGGCGTGGGAATCCCCCGCGACCATCTCTCCCGGATCTTC
Source organism: uncultured bacterium (assembly GCA_964426865.1). Classification (GTDB taxonomy): domain Bacteria; phylum Latescibacterota; class Latescibacteria; order Latescibacterales; family Latescibacteraceae; genus JAWLHT01. The sequence goes on along the minus strand of CAYRTQ010000003.1, from coordinate 857 downwards.
GATCCCTATTTCACCACCAAGCAGATGGGGAGCGGGCTGGGGCTTGCCACATCCTGGTCCATCATCAAGCGTCACGACGGCCATATCCGGGTGGAATCGGAACTCGGGGCGGGAACGGTATTCCATATCTATCTGCCCGCCACCGGGATCTCTTCCATTCCCCATGCCGAGGAAACAGAAAGACTCTTCCTCGGACAGGGACGGGTGCTGGTCATGGATGATGACGACGGAATCCGGAAAACCGCCGCCATGTTGATAGAAGCCCTCGGGTATTCCGTGGAAACCGTGGACGACGGCGCCGCGGCGGTGGCGGTATATTGCCGCGCCATCGAGGAGGGCGAACCGTTCGACGCGGTCATCATGGATCTCACCATCCCCGGCGGGGTGGGGGGCATGGAGGCAATGGAGGCGCTGCGCGCGCACGATCCCGGAGTCCGGGCCATCGTGTCCAGCGGCTATTCCACCGATCCCATCATGTCCGAGTACTCCCGCCACGGGTTCTCCGGCGTCCTGGTCAAACCCTACCGCGCCGAAGACATCAGCCGGGTGCTGCGGCAGGTGACAGGAGGGTAGATCGGAAAAGAAGGGGTACGGGGCGTTTCGGGCAAGAGCCGGGGCGTTTTCCCGGGAGTGGGCTGTCAACCGGAAAGGGTGTGATCTTTGGTGGGCTGGCTTCGACAAGCTCAGCCAGCGGGCCAAGCTCAATACGGGTTATTTTTAGCCGAAAAGAAAAACAACCCTCTCCCACGAAACACACGAAAAATGAATGTTTCACAAAGGGGAATTTCGTGTCTTTCGTGGTTATACCAATTTCCATTCAACCTGACATGACCAAAGAGGTCACCCCTGGGGATGAA
>CAYRTQ010000002.1:0-48611 GCA_964426865.1 uncultured bacterium | reverse complement strand
GAAGGCCGGAAAGGGGGCTGCCTTTGCTACGGAGATTGATTCAAACTTGGTATCACTCCCCGGCCTCTCTCCCACGCATAATGACGCGCGGGCGAGAGGGAAAGGAGGACTTGTCAAAAGATGGTCGGGGACAAACGCAAAGATGTAAGAAGAATGCTCCTTATTGAGCGGGTACTCTATCAACCGGAAAGGGTGTAATCTTCGGTTGGCTGGCTTCGACAAGCTCAGCCAGCGGTAGGTGCTGAGCCTGTCGAAGTGTCGAAGTGCAATCCCAACACTATCCAGTTGACAAGGCACGAGTATATTCTTCTCACGCCTTGCGGAAGCGCTCTTCTCCCTCGCCCGCGCGTCATTTCGCGGGGGAGAGGGTGGCCGCAGGCCGGGTGAGGGTCCGCGGCGATGGAGAATACACCGCCTTCGTCTTTGCAGATGTCCGAACGGCAGACAGTTTCAGCCCCCCGGTCCCTTTCCCGATATCGATACGGCGCCTTTCATGTTCCGGCCACATCCGCATCCCGCCGCAGGGACATTTCCTCACTCCGCCGCGATTCCGATTCTTCGGCCTGCCGTTCCCGGGCGGTAATCTGTTCCAGGTCCCGCGCAGTTTCTTCCATCTCGGTTTCCAGCGCGGATTTCTGCTCTTCGAGCGCCTTTCGTTTCCGCTCCAGTTCCTGTATACGGCGCGCGGACTCCTGCTCTTTCTTCCGGCTTTCCTCGCGTTCCCGCTCTTCCTGCGCCCTTCTCGCCGAGCCGGTGAGCACCATCCCCGGACCGATGTACACATCCTCCAGCCGGATTCCCCCGCTGGACAGCACGAATTCCCGCACCTGGTTGGAGTGGGCCATGCCGCGTGATTTCAGGATGTACAGGGTACGGTTCCGCTCTCCGTTCTGCTCCACATTCCGCAGGAGAATCCAGGTGTCGATGAGCGAGGAAACCTCCGTCTCGGTGGTTTCCATGGTTTCGTCCCGACACTCTCCGGAGGTGAGGCTGGTGAAAAGCGCGGTAATCTGGTTCATCTTGAAATAATCGATGAGACGGGAGAGCATGGCCTTGATCTCCAGGGGTCGCCCCACGGAGGCGAACCCGGTGAGCGGATCGAACACGACCACGCTCGGCTTGAACCGTCCCACCGCTTCATGGATGGTCAGGAGATGCATTTCCAGCCCGTACAGGGTGGGCCGAATCGACCGGAATTCGAGCAATCCCCGGTCCACATACGGTTTGAGATCGAGGCCGATGGAGCGCATGTTCCGGACAATCTGTTCCGGCGATTCCTCGAACGAGAAATAGAGGCTCCGTTCGCCGCGTTTGCAGGCCGCCTCGACAAAAGCCGCGGCAAGACTGGATTTGCCCGTTCCCGCGGTCCCGGAAATGAGAACGGTGCTTCCCCGGTAATACCCCCCGCCGCCGAACATGGCGTCCAGACGGGAAACCCCGGTTGAAATCCGCTCCCCGGACACCGGATAATCCAGCCCGAGCGTGGTGATGGGCAGCACGGAGATGCCCCGATCCCCGATCAGGAAGGGATACTCGTTGGCGCCGTGGTAAGAGCCGCGATACTTGACCACCCGCAGACGGCGGGTGGAAACCTGTTCCACCACCCGGTTGTCGAGGAGGATGACGCAATCCGCGACGAACTCCTCGATGCCATACCGGGTGAGCCCGGGACTGTTGTCGCTCCGCTCCGCGGTGACAATGGCGGTCACCCCCCGATCTTTCATCCAGCGGAAGAGACGGCGGAGTTCCGCCCGGAGGAGAGCGGTATCGAGGAACCCGGTGAAGATGGTTTCCAGGCTGTCCAGGACCACCCGTTTCGCCCCGATGGTATCGATGGCGTATCCCAGCCGTACGAACAATCCCTCCAGATCGTACTCGCCCGCCTCCTCTATCTCGCTGCGATCCACCTGGACATAATCGAGCGCCATCTTGTTGCGGGCGACCAGGTCATCCAGATCGTATCCCAGGGAGGCGACATTTACGGTCAGTTCCTCCGCACGCTCCTCGAAAGCCATGAATACACCCGGCTCATCGAACTCCATGGCGCCGTGAACGATAAATTCCATGGAAAAGAGGGTTTTGCCGCAGCCGGCGTTCCCGCAGACCAGCGTGGGCCGTCCCCTGGGCAATCCCCCCCCGGTGATTTCATCTACTCCGACGATGCCGGTGGGGACTTTCTCCAGACCGTGCAAGGTCTTTTTCCCTTTCGGGTTCATGTTCGCCTTGGGCATGATTCCGGTTCTATCCTTTCTCCGAGGAAAAAGCGGGGTATCGCTGCGTGAAAACGGGCTTCCGTTTCCAGGCCGGAGGGTTGCTCCTGATCCGGGGTGTGATGCCGCGAAGCCATGCGGGGAAATCCGTACCGAGCCGTTCCCGGTGACCGGCGAGGCATGCCTGGCGCGAATGGTGATCAGCGCGCCCCTGACGCCAATTGTCAACAATACTTTATATATACATAACAATCAATATCATACTTGAAATGTAATAAAATCCCCTCGTAAAAGACAGGAAAAATAATTCCCGCCCGAAGGGTGTATTTGACTGAGGATATTGAGGTCTGGTGAACAGGGAGGATGGGCGGTTTTGGCAGTCAATGACCGGGGATGTCACATCGGAAGCGGGAAATGCTTTCTGCAAAGTCAGCGAATTCGCGAGGAAACATCCCTCCGGCCTCTCCCAATACCCCGCACGGGACTTCCCCCCGCCGTATATTCCGTGGAACTATGGCGCATTCTTCTCCGGCTCACTCCCGGAGCGTTTCATGCTTCGTTCCCCGCCTCCGCTGGAGGGGCGCGGTCAGGATCACCCGCGTGCCCTCGCCGGCGACGGAATAGATGTCCAGGTTTCCGCCGATATGGTTCAGCCGCTCGCGAATATTGAAAAGACCGAACCCGGTTTCCTCGCCCGGAGCGTCGATCCCCACGACATCGAATCCGCGGCCGTCATCCTCCACCGTCACCAGAACACAATTGTTTTCGGGACGGATGGTGATGGTGGCGGTTTTCGCCTCGGCGTGCTTGACCACATTGAAAAGCAGTTCCCGGACCGACTGGAACAGCAGCGCCCGGAGATCCGTTTCGAGCCTGGGCGTCCCGGTTTCCTCCCGCACCTTGACCGGCAGGCCGTGTTTTCGAGAGGTTTGCTCTCCAAGCCAGTCCAGAGCGGCGGCGAGCCCAAGATCGTAGAGCACGGGAGGACACAACTGGAAGGTAAGCGACCGGGTTTCGTTGATTGCCGAGACCACGGCGTCGCGAATCTCCTCCAGTTCGGGGCGGATCTCTTCGGGAGCCTTTTCCTGGAGCGCTTCCAGCCGGAACTGGCAGAGGGCGAGCACATGGCCGATTCCGTCGTGAAGGTGCATGGCCACTCTCCGGCGCTCCCGTTCCTCGGCGATGGAGAGTTCCGACGCCAGGGAGCGGAGTTTCCGCTGCATGGAGAGCAGCTTCGTTTCCGCCTGCTTCCGCTCGGTGATATCCTCCACATGGAGGATGACCAGATCGGGGGGAATACAATTGAGGGAGTACCGCAGGAACCGCTCATTTTCCATGGCAAGCGGTTTTTCGCGTTTTTCCAGGACCACCTTTGTCCGTTCCCGGCTGCACCGTTCGAAAGCTTCGGCGAGAGCGGGCCGTTCATGCAAAAGAGCGCTCGCGGACATTCCGAGAACATACGCGATCTTTCCCCCGGTCATCTCGGTCATGGCGTCGTTGCAATCGACAAGCTCGTAATCCCCGCCGGTTTTCCGCCAGGTGACCGTGGGAAGGGGAATTCCCCGGTACTGCGCCCGCATCCGTTCCTCACTGACCAGCAGTTTCTCCTGCGCCGACTGGAGCGATTCCATCATGCGGTTCATTTCGAAGGCAAAAGCGGTGATTTCATCCTTCCCCTCGACAGTCAGCCGTCCGGACATATCACCCTGCGAGCCGATCGCCCGGACATCCCGGATGAGACGGGACAGACGCGCAAGGATTCCACGTTCCATCATGAGCGTGGCCAGCCCGCCGAAAACCACGGCAACGAGGAGAAGATACAGGAAAAGCTGATACAGGATATGCCTGCCCTGACGGTATATGTCCCGGTCCATGTCCACCCGGCTGATCGCCACGGGTTTCCCGTAGATATCCTTGAGGAGAAGGTACCCGTAAACAGTATCTTCGTCTTTCGATTGGACAACCGGGGACTGTTGATTCGTGACCCGAAACAAGAGATCCGCCATATCCGGCGAAAGCGTTCCCTCACGCACCGGCAGGAAGGTCACCGGGTGATGGATGAGGCGTGAAATTTCGCCGGTCTCCCCGGAATCGAGGAATCTGGCCATGATCATAACCCCCGGGGAAGGCCCTGCTTTTTCGCTGGTAAGGATTGCCCGGGAAACAATGAGCAGGAGACCATCCGGAATCCGGAGCATTCCGGACATCCCATTCCCCGGGGAGGGCCGAAGCAGGGGACTCCCCGGTTTCAGATGCGCCCTGAACCCTTCGGGAAGGGGGATTTCCCGGCCAGCGTCCAGATCATACGCTTTCGCATGCAGGATATTTCCATCGGGGGAAACGAAAAGGATAAGGTTGAGACCCAGGGTGGGAAAGGTGGAATCCATGAGATTGCGCTGGATGTACCCGGGGTTTTCACGACGAGCGAATGTATAGGTGTCGTCCCATTCCGCCCAGTCGGCGCTGGTGACGCTCAATTGTGAGAGGCGTCCGAGAATGGCGCCATGCATGTACCGGACGCTCTGGAGGACGTATCTGCTCTCCAGAGCGCGGAAACCGTGGAGGACAACAAAATGCGCGGTAAAATACAGAATGGAAGTCAGGAGAACAAATACCAGGCACACGAAGAAGATCGTCTTCTTATACAGATTCATTCGCCTGACCCCTTCCAGAAATAAGGATTACCGGCAGATACTCGAATCGTTCCTCAAATTTGGTGTCATATCCGCAACCCGCCTCGCTGTCATTTCTCCGCTGACAGCGCCTCAATTCCCATGACAACAGACAAATTCGCAAAGACCGTCCAGACGTATCAGAACCTCTCTCCCATCAGGCAAACCAAAAACGATCCACTCCCACGTTTACGGGTTGAAAAATACGGACAATATTTTCATGTATTATTGGGCACTCTTCCATGCTAATATATTGATCCAGCAATGTCAAGAGTTTTTTATCATGTTCTCATATGCGTTCACAACTCCTCCAGACTGTTCCGATCCAACTGCATCATATTCTTTTGCGTATAGTTCCCAGCAAGACCATTCCGTCCGGAATCGTTTTTACTCCCGCAAACCATCATTGTTCAGAAAAATACCGGTGATTTTCATTGGATTATTGTTTCCGGCTCTGTTTTCCCGGCGCTGTCACCGTGTCCGGAAGCGAATGGATACCGGTCAGTCCACCATCTTCGATATTGCATCGCCGGAACAATAGTACACAACAGGTTTCTCCTCGCCTTCCTGAAGAATGACTCGCCGGGTGGCAAAGGTTTTCCTTATTTTTGCACAAAGCGCCATAACTTCCTTGACAGGGGGATTTTGATGGTGTATATTATAACCATCGACGCGGGGTGGAGCAGTCTGGTAGCTCGTTGGGCTCATAACCCAAAGGTCACAGGTTCGAATCCTGTCCCCGCTACCATCTTGAAAAAGGACTCAGGAAGAAATTCCCGAGTCCTTTTTCTGCGTTTTCCCCCGCCCTGCCGCGAATACCCCGGTTCCCGGCGAAAACCCCTCTCCATTCCTTTCTTTTCCGGCTCAAGCGCCGCCCCAAATTTCCAAGCCAGTGAAACACCCCTCCGCCCCATCCACACCGTCGCATGCCATGCGACTCTCCAGCCCGAAGCGTCGCCGCCGGCGGGCGAAACCAGCTCATACCTTGTCAAGTCGATACTATTGGGGAAACGTGTTTCCGATGTGCTGGCTTCGACAAGCTCAGCCAGCGGCGGGCGCTCAGCCTGCGGACACTGAGCTTGTCGAAGTGCCGAAGTGTTGAAGTGTCGAAGCGCAATCCACCAAACACTATCCAGTTGACAAGGTACTCGTTTTCCGCGTCTCATTGCGGATTCCCCATCGAACGCGCCGCGTTTCCCCTTCTTGCATCCCCCCCTTTGCCCTTCTCCTCCCTTCACATCTCAGGGGGGAAACAACACTCCGTTCATTCAATTTGTCTTTTTGTCCTGCGGCACGAAGCCCTTTTGTCCCGCCATCCCGTCAGGGCGGGGGAAAGATTCCGGACGGAGGCATAATCCGGGAACGTATCGTATTCATTCGCAATGACATGCGGCATTTTACAGGAAATTGGCGCAACTATTGCTTCACACCACATGGCAGGGTATCGTTCATCATGTTTTTATGCTTGATAAGGGCAAACCACCCGAAAGGGCGGGACGCAAAACCACTGGTCTACGTTCCGGGATTCCGACCCGGAATAGGACGGCAGGGTTACCGGGCACAACGGCTCCTTTTTTCAGGATGGCTGTTGCGGCTCTGAAGAAGGAGAACGCATGTTTTCAACCATTGCACACTCCCGGATTTTCCGCTTGGCGACACATGCCGTTTTCCTCTCCCTCATCGTGGTTATCAGCTCATGCCGTAATCCCTTCGGATATGATGGGGACATGAATGACGCGTTCTGGTCCAACAACCCGGAAATGCGGAAGCCCGCCCGGGAAAAGATGGAATCGGCAAAGGAGAATCTGCACACGATCGAGGATGTCCGTCAGTTGCAGAAGCAGTTCCGGTATGTCGCCGAACCGACCGACTGGATTCCGACTATCGAGGTCCTCTTCGCCCGCGATCTCACCGATGACTGCGATGGCGCGGCGGTGCTCGGACAGTGGAGCCTCGCCCAGATCGGAATGGAATCACGGATCGTGAAGCTGTACGGACACGGGATTCATGCGGTGTGCATCAGCAACGACAACACGGTCTTGATCAGCAACAACGAGGTCATCACCATCCCCCCCCACGCCTGGAAAGAAGCCGTTCTGACCTGGTTCAGCCCCCCCTACTCCGCGCTCAGGGAAGTGTATTGATCACTCGCGGACCGGTTGATTTGAATCGGCGGGAGCGCTGAAAACTCCAATTCCACCCACCATGCGATCCTCCTTTTTTCTCCCCATACAAACGAGATGCTCCCCGGAAGTTTTCCCGAAATCGAACCACCGGTCATGGCGAAACAATCGTCTGTTGTCCCCGTGAGCTTCGATTCCCCCGAACAGCGGGCCGGGCCTTTCCGCAGTCGCAGACCAAATCCGCCGATTTCACCGGATTTGACCGATCCCGCCATGAAAGCGCCGTACCGGAACCGCCTCTCGCATATCGGTCCCGTTATTCCGCGCGTTCCCTTCGGCGGATGATTTACAGGGAGAAGCCTTTGCACATCATTATTACAGTATTATTATTGCTATATTATCTAATTTATTATATAATAATTTTAATTACGTTGCGGATTCTCGGGGTTCCGCGTGTGTTTGCGCTTTCCAGAAGAACCTTTCAGGGATGGCGCAAAGGTGAAGATGCAGTACCAGCGGCGCCCCCGATCGAACATGCATCCGAGGACCGCTACCGGCAGCAGTCATGCCGAACGGCATCTGTTCGAACGGTTGATAGTATTCGCCGCCCCACACACGGAATGTCGTATGGATAAAATGCGGAAAACCAATGACCTTTGTTCCGGTATCCCGAACCGGAATGGGAAAGCGGGGCCGTCCGGCGCAACAACTCCTTTCTCCAGGTGGTTGTCATGGCCCTGATGAAGGTGAATCACATGATTTCGACTCCGGCAAGCCCCCGATTATTCCTTTATATTGCCCACGCCGCTCTTTTCTCCCTCTTTCTGATCCACAGCTCGTGCCGTAATCCATTCGGATATGATGAAGACATGAATGACGCGTTCTGGTCCAACAACCCGGAAATGCGGAAGCCCGCCCGGGAAAAGATGGAATCGGCAAAGGAGAATCTGCACACGATCGAGGATGTCCGTCAGTTGCAGAAGCAGTTCCGGTATGTCGCCGAACCGACCGACTGGATTCCGACTATCGAGGTCCTCTTCGCCCGCGATCTCACCGATGACTGCGATGGCGCGGCGGTGCTCGGACAGTGGAGCCTCGCCCAGATCGGAATGGAATCACGGATCGCGAAACTGTACGGGAACGGAACTCATACGGTGTGCATCAGCAACGACAACACTATCATGATTACCAACAGCGAGGTCGTGGCCATTCCCCCTCACGCCTGGAAAGAGGCCGTTTTGACCTGGTTCAGGCCCCCATATTCCACACTCAGAGAGGTGCATTGCCCCTGACCGTACAAACCGTCATCCCCCGCCTCATTTGAATTGCGTTCACGGCATGCCGTGCGTTACCCCGCTTTCGCGCTTGCAGGCCTGGATCCGGGAGCGGTAAAAAAGAAAGGGCCGGCGAACCGGTCCCTTGAGAATCGTGTGCGAAAGAACACAACTTGTGCCGCTCTGGCAGTCAACACACCGGCTGCTCCCTGACAAACGCGGCTGGCATGACCGAATCGTCCGATCATACTCACGCGCTGTCTTGGAAACGATATTTCCGTGAAGTCAATTCATGACCTCAACTCACCCTTCAACGGATTTTTTTCATTTCCCTTTCGTCCCGAACAGTCCAATGGATTCTTCAATCTGCAAACACCCCGTGAAGAAAATACAATCACGCCGGTTTCCTTTTACCGCGAATTCCCCCGGGCAGCCCGTTTTATCTCGAACCGCTCTCTCACCCCGGCGCGGATTTCCTTGACACTCTGCCCGCAGTGGACAACCACCTTGCTCGTGAGACTCGCGCAATACTGATATTCCCGGGACAGAACGTCGCGCCCCCATTTCCCGCAGACGCCCGACTTGAACTGATACCCGCCCGGATTCTGTACCCGGCTGATCCCGCAGGTATCCAGCCAGCGGTGTCCGCGCCCGTTCAGATGTTCGATCGCTCTCCACCACAGGGAATAGGAGCCGTTCAGATTCAGCCCGTGGTCTCCGGTCGCTCCGTTCAGCACCAGCGGAGTTCTCCCCAGGGCCGAATAAATGAGTCCCGCCACCGGAATCGAGTTGTGACGGCATATCAGGATGGAAAGCCGGTCCTGATCGTCGAGATCGCGCTGAAGACGCGCATAAAACCGCAGATCGGCGATGCTCCTGAATTTCTTGCGGGCGAGCATCTGACGGTAGAGTTCCGACATCTCTCTCAAAAGGCTCTCTCCGGAACCCGATTCGATCTCCAGCCCGTTCTTGCAAGATTTTGTCAGATTCCGCCGCCACTCGGGTTTCATGCCCGCCAGCAGGGATTCTGTCGAGGGGGAAATATCCATGATCAGGGTATGATAGGGTTCCCGCAGAGGGCTCGGACGGAAGCCCTCCGCGAGAAACAGGGAATGGGCGTCCGTGGTGAGAATGCTGGTGATGCTCGGTTTCAAAATCAGAAACAGATTCCGCTTCTCCGCATACTCCTCCCGGAGAATGTGGAGGGTGTTCCGGAGGATTTCCGGATCGGGAACAGAGTCCCGTTTCAGCCAGAGAGGTCCCCATGCCACCGAGGCCATACCCCGGCAGAGAACCGGTACCGTAGAAATCCTGACCTGGGTCATCGAAACGGGATTTCCGTCACGCCGCAGCACAAGATGGCTCATCCGGTCCTCGCCGGACAACAGTTTGCCCCAGGACCAGGTCTGATAGACGCTCATATCCTCAAAATCACGGATGGAACGTTCCCATTCCCGTTTGCCGATGCGGTCGATTTCAACAGAGCAGTCTCCCAATCGAAAAGGGATGTCCATGAATGGTCTCCTTGCAGTTACCGGCTGAAGGATTCAACGGATTTTCATTCCCCCGGGAAGCATGCGGACCGGTCCGTTCCCCGATCGCCCGCCCCTTCTTTTGCATCTGATACCAAATTTGAATCAATCTCCGTAGCAAAGGCAGCCCCCTTTCCGGCCTTCGGCCACCTTTCCCCCGATGGGGGAAAGGAAACACAAGGATTCCTTTTTACGGATTTTGAATGGGAATTGGTATGATACGAACCTGCGGTCAGCCCCCAAAGAAGCGTCGGGGCGGAACCCAGGTCCTGAAAAAGTACATTCGTTTGCAACAGAGCGGCTCCGAAGATGAACGGACACCGGATGGGTTTGCGGAAGAAACCGCATGTCGAACAAACGGTGCGCGCCATTGCGGAAAAGGGGGCGTCCTTGACGAAGGATACCGATGCCGCGTCCCAAACGGACCTGAAGCTATACGGCGGCCTCTCGCGCCAGCTTTCGGGAAATCAGGGAGAACGCCCCGAATTTCAGGGCCATCGACAGGATGGCGGAGAGAAAAAGACCATAGGCCGCGCCGGTCAATCCGAACGTATTCATCAGGGAGATTCCCAGAACGGTCAGGGTTGCCAGCACCACGAAATTGGTTTTCAAATCCATGTCGGCGCGATTCAGGACGAAGAGGGACCGGGAGGGCGCGAATCCCAGGGAAGAAACCACCAGGTTGAATCCGAGCAGCGAGACAACCGCGCCGTTCCCGGCATACTTGCCGCCGTACAGGGCTTCGAGAAGCGCGCCTCCGAACACAGTCAGGAACAGGGCAAACAGCGACATGCAGACGGCGAAAACCATGCTCGCCCCAAGCACGAACCGTTTCATCCGGAAAATGTCCTTGTCATGGTAAACATGCGCCAGACGCGGACTCAGATAGTTCTGAATACCGAAATACATCGGATTCCCGAGAGAGGAGATCCCCAGGCAGGCGGCCCACACTCCGGCGGCGGCGGCGCCCATGAACGCATTCAGGAACCAGGGATAGATATCCATTCCCGCGGAATAAAGGATCCCGCTGGCAAGAACCCATTTCCCGAAATCCAGATTACGGCGGATGTCCTTTTTCAGGGAGTCCGGACTCACCGCGAGCGTATGGCGATTGAGCAATATCCATACCAGGGCCGGAACCCCGTACGATACCCCGCATACCCAGCAGGCGGAAACCGGGTTCAGCATTCCCCGGAGGGAAAGGGCCAGGAGTCCCCCGATCTGCAGGACGCATGCGCCCGTATCGAGACAGGTCGCCACCCCGATATCGAGATTCGCGAAACTCATCTGCCGGATGCATTCCTTCAGGAGAATGAGGCCGATGGTGAAAGAAAGCGCCCGGAGTACGGGGACAATCGGGCTGGAAGAGAAAACCAGCGAGGCGGCGACCAGTCCGAGCGCGAAAAAGAGGGATAGCCCAATCTGTTGAATCAGCGCGCTCCCGCGATAGAGAAACCGTTCCCGCTCCGTCAGTCTCGGGCTGAGCATGGTATAGGGAAGACTGATCAGGCTGTGCTGCATCCCGAGAATGAGATATACCAGGCTGAATCCGAGTGTGAACAGCCCGAATTCCTCCTTCGTGCAGGAGCGTCCGATGATAACCCCGGTGAAGAAATTGGTGGCGCTCACAATCCCCTGATCGAATACCGAGAGCGTTCCTTTCCGGGCGTCGGGATCGGACATGACTCTGAAAAAAATTGTCTTGATATGTGTGCGAATACATTGCGGAGATCCAGGCCACAGGGGATTGCATCGAAACCGGATGCTCATCGGGAGTCCAGCCTTCCCGTTTGGAGGGGATCGCCAGCAGATTCAATCCGCCAGGCCAGATTTGTACTGTTATATCAATCTAATCATAAATTTATATATATGAAAGTGTTTTGTTTCATGACGCATTCAAATATTCAAATCCACAAAGTGATACAGCCCACCCTGTGATACACCCCGTCAAATTTTCCCGGTTCCCCCTCTCCTTCCCATCAAACGCAATGGCAGATTAACACCCGTATATTTATAATTTATCCTTCTCCCTTTATAACAACCATCATCAAAATCACAAAAAAAATACTTGCACCCGGGCAATGCTTTATTGTTATTTTATTATATTGTTCTTACCATATGGAGATATTGCCATAATCACCATTCGGGAGGACTTTCATGAATACGCATCTTTCCTTTCCACACTTTTCATTCCCTGAATCCGGCATGGGTCATCTCACCGGGAAACCATCACGGCATCTGCACTGAGAAAAATGACTATACCGGGATTCGTCCCGCCGAAGAAAACATGAAACCAGTGTGCGGTCTGACTGCGAACTTCCGGTGATTCAACAAGTTCGCGACAGCGGTCTTCCGGCTTTCCCGGTTGCAGCCGGCCATCAACTGCCGACAACAGGGCGAAGCCATCTCATGATTCGAGGCGCGCCTTTCTTTTCCTTGATATTCCGATGCAGATATTCTTGTATCCGTAACCGGTCAGCATGAGGTTCTTGTGCAATATTGAGCACACTTTCAACACCATTTTCCGGATCGTTTCCGCGGAAAAATCTGACCGTCGCATCCAGCGGAACAAGTCCGTTTCAGACAGGCAGGTGCAACCATGTCAAATCCTTCGGTTTTGGGAGCTGACGGCGCCGTGGCTGAAGAGAAAGTGGAAATCCAGTACTCCTCCGGGGAATATACCCCGTACATCTTCACCCGGCCAGCCGTCCTTCATACGTTCCGCCCGGGAATGATCCATACCGAATGGGAATTCCTTGACCTCCTGGGCGATGGTATTCCCCTATGGAAAAGGGGCATGGATATCATCGGAGCGGTTATCGGCCTTGCGCTCTTGTTTCCCCTCATGGCGCTGGTCGCGATCACGATCAAATGCACCTCTCCGGGACCCGTTTTCTTCCGTCAGAAACGGGCGGGATTTCACTCCCGTCCGTTCACCTTCTACAAATTCCGTTCCATGTGTGTAAATGCAGACGTCATGCAGCAAGCGCTCCGTCAGTATAACGAGCGGAGAGGACCCGCGTTCAAGATGACCAACGATCCCCGGATCACCCCCGTGGGAAGATTCCTGAGACGGTGGAGCATCGATGAGCTTCCGCAATTGTACAATGTCCTGATCGGGGATATCAGCCTGGTCGGACCCCGTCCATTGCCGGTGGAAGAGAACGATGGATGCCAGCACTGGCAACGGAGCCGTCTCGATGTACACCCGGGAATCACCTGCTTATGGCAGATCCTCGCGCGGGACCGGAGCGGATTCGATTCCTGGATGCGGCTGGATCTGAAATATGTGAGAAGGCGGTCTCCGGCGCTCGATTTCCGGATACTCCTCGGGACCATTCCCGCGGTCCTCTCCCGGAGAGGCGCGGTGTAGGTCCAAGCGCGGCGGTTGCCAGGCAGCGAAAACGGAAATTCATTCATGAGGTTACGTATGTCTACTTTCCGGATACTCCCCTTCCGGGAAATTCCGATTCTTCTCTATCACCGTATCGAACCGAAGGCGTCGCAGTACGGTCTGGCGGGGCTTTCGATACCTCCCCAAAGTTTTGAGGCGCAACTGCAATTTCTCAAGGAGAATCATTACAGGATAGTGGATCTCGATGTCGCCCTGGCGATGAAGTCCGGCAAGATTCCACTGGAAAGAAACTGTGTTTCCATAACCTTCGATGACGGATATCTGGGTACCTTCACGGAAGCATTCCCGCTGCTTCTGCGGCACGAAATAACGGCGACCGTGTTCATTGTACCGCACTTGATGGGAAAGCTGAGCGCGTGGCACAGACAATACCCGGCCAGGCTCATGGACTGGTCGCATGCCCGGGAGATGATGAAATACGGCATCCGGTTCGCGAATCATACCTTCACCCACCCGGACCTGACCAGGCTGGATAATGCGCGGGCAAGTGAAGAGATCGGGAATGCGCACAAACGGATCGAGGATTCGCTCGGTGTGACAACGAAATTGCTTTCCTATCCGTATGGCGCCTTCACCCGTGATTTGATGAGAATAGTGGAGTCCATGGGATATGACTATGCTCTGGCCGCCCACCAGTCGGAAAACTCGAGATTCTGCCTGGAACGTTTTGCGGTGTATACCGGTGACAGCCTCTTTCGCTTCTCCCTGAAGGCATGCGAATGGGGAACATGGATGAGGAATCTACGGGATTGGGGCGGCCCGAATACAGGGGAGGCACATGGAATTTACGCAGACAGGGGGCGGGAGTGGACTGACGAAGCTTCTCACCGGAATCCAAGCCAAAAGCGGGATATTCGCAATCATTGACCAGGGTGTGGTCAGCGTTGTAACCTTTCTCACCATGGTAATTATCGGGCGGGTTTGCTCCCGGGAAGATTTCGGCCTTTTTTCTCTCAATTACAGCATCGTGCTATTCATGATCGGATTGCAGACCAGTCTCATAACGCTTCCTTTCATGATACGCAGTCCGAAACTCCAGGGGGAAGACCATTTTCAATACATGAGCAGCACTCTTGTGCATCAGATGAGTTTCTGCGGGATATTCGCGCTGCTCCTCTCGCTGACATGGTGGTTTCTCCCCCTTTACCATTTTCACCAGGAATTTATTCCCGTAATCAAGGTCTTGACCATAACCCTGACCTTCATACTCTTCAAGGAATTCGTCCGGCAACTCTGTTTTGCAAGACTTCAGATCAAAAAAGCCCTGGCGTTCGATATCGCAGCGGGGTTCCTGCAGTTGTCGGGTCTTTTCATTTTCGGACTGTTCGGTCTTTTGTCTCCCGGCAACGCCTTCTGGATAATGGGGATCGCCTGCGGGAGTACATCCGTTTACTGGCTCGCCGCGAACCGTCGAACCTTGACTTTTCAGCCGAAACAGGCGCTCCGGGATTTTCGCGACAACTGGAAGCAGGGCCGATGGATACTTGCCAGCGGAATCGCATGGTCATTCGGCATGAATTCCTATTCCTGGATACTGGCCGCCTTCTGGGGAGCGGGCATGGTGGGCGTATGGTCCGCCTGTATGGGTGTAGCCGCACTGGGAAACCCGCTGTTCATGGGCATGCAGAACTTTCTGAGCCCGAGAATCTCCCACTTTTACGCCCGGTCGGGAATTCAGGGACTGACCCGGTTCATATTCGGCATAAGCGCCGTTTTCACTGCCAGCATGCTGTTCTTTCTGCTCATACTCGTCGTGTTCGGCGACGATTTTCTGAAGGTGTTCTATGGTCAGAAGTATTCCGGAAATGAAGAGATTATACCCGCTCTCGGGACCAATCTCGTCATCATGTCCGCCGGAGTCGCATCTTCACGAGCCCTGTTCGTCATGAACCGCCCGGATGTGGATTGCGCGGTCAATCTCATCTCTCTCTTTGTCCTGGCGGCAACCGGATTCTTTCTTGTCAAGCACTTCGGGCTGATGGGGGCGGCGTTCGCCCTGATCATCTCCAGCATCACTTCGTCTTCGCTCTTATGCTTTTCATTCGCCCTGCTTGCCCGCAGGACAACCAGAGGAGTGTCTGATGGGAAATGGTATTCCTCACCGCAGAGATGATACGGGCTTCTATTCCGATGCCGCGGTTCCATGGATTGCCTCCCTTTTCGTGGTGGCGGTTTTCTTCCTTGCCGAACACGACCTTTCCTACACGGTCAGTGAAAGCATAGGGACCAAACTTGACGATGTGGTGAACCGCACCGCCGAGGGCAGTTTCCCCCGGCGCATGTCCTTTCTCCTGATGGGCCTGTTCGCATGCATCGCGCTGCTGCGCGGAGGGGGATACCGCTTGTCCCTGAAAGACGGGTATGGGCTGATAATGCTCCTGTTCCTTGGCTGGACCGGACTGAGCATCCTGTGGGCGGAGGATGTCGCCCTGACCTTCAGGAGACTGGTCGTTCTGGCCGCCTTCTGCCTGACCGCCGCCGCGTTTTGCAAGCGCCTCCAACTCCGTCAGATCATATGGGTCGTTTTCCTGACATCCGGGATACTACTTGTCATCGGACTTATCTCCGAACTTTCCACGCATACATTTCTTCCATTCAGCCCGGAATACCGTTTCCACGGCACGCTCCATCCCAACATGCAATCCATCCAATGCGTGCTCATCGTTTTCTCCGCGCTCGCTCTCCGCGCGGAGACACGGGAACGTTTCGGCAGATTCTTTCTTTCCTCGGCTGCGGGAATTGCCGCGGTTTTTCTCATTCTGACCAAATCGCGGACCAGCTTCATGAGCATGGTCATTGCGTTCATCGCATTCCGGATTATCAAATCGCCGAATTTCCGCAAACACGGCCTGATACTCTCAATCAGCATCGTTGCGCTCCTCTTCCTGTTGTTTGGCGGCGCGCTGCTCCCTTCAGTCATGCATGGCGCTTCTCTCGGCAGAGACCAGACCACCAACCTTACCCTCAATGGAAGGACATCGCTCTGGTCGGCCTGCCTGTCGAGTGTCGACCAGGCAAAGATACCGCTGCTGGGGTTCGGGTACGGCGGATTCTGGACCCCGGAGCGGATTGAGCAGATATCCATTAACCAGAACTGGGGAGAAAGCCTGAGGGAAGGGGTGGGAACCGCTCACTCCATGTATATGGAGATATTTCTCGCTCTGGGACTCATCGGTCTGCTCCTCTATGTCTCCATCATCCTGGGGGGGATTCGCCGCGCGATACAGTACTATCATTCGACGGGCTATACCGGGTACGGCTTTATTATCGTGCTGCTCATCTTCTGCATGTTTCAATCCACCCTCGAATCATCCCCGATCAACCACAGTTTTTATACGCTGGCTTTCTTCCATGTGCTGGTTTTTCTGGGATTCCGCGAACCATACCGATTCAGAGGAGATCCGTCGTAATGGAAAAGCCTGATATCAGTGTTGTCGTTGGAACATTCAACCGGTCGGGAATGCTCCTTCCCGCGCTCGGAAGCCTGATGAGACAGGAAGCGGATGGAGTGTTTACCTACGAGATCGTCGTCGTCGACGATGGATCCACGGATGATACCCCGGCTACCGTTGCCCGGGCGGCAGAGAGTTCACCCATACCCCTGCGGTATATCCGGGAGAGCGGAAAGGGAGTGGCGGAAGCGAGAAATCGGGGAATTCGTGAATCCTCCGGGACCTGGATCGCCTTTTTCGACGACGATCAACTGGCGGAGCCGAACTGGCTGAAAGAACTCCTGGCCTTGGCGACGAAAACCGGCGCCCCCTGTGTGGGGGGAGCAGTCCGGCTGATCCTGGATCCGGAGGTCTACCGCCGCCTTCCGCCGGTATGCTATTCACTTCTGGGCGAAACGGTGGGGCGGGATAAAAATGCGCGCTGCGATTATCGTCATACTCTGGGAACCGGTAATCTTATGCTGAAGAGATCGCTGCTCGATAAAATCGGTCCCTTCGATTCTACACTCAAGGAAGGGGGGTCTGATCTCGATCTTTTCCGGAGACTCCTGAAGCATGGCTTTGAAGCTTGGTATACCCCCTTCGCGGTGGTCAATCATATGATCCCGGAGTATCGCCTCACCAATGATTACATGATCTGGAAATCGCAGGTCTACGGTCAGAATTTCGCTTTACGGGATTTCCGGCAGTATGGGATTGCCTTCAATTTGCTGGTCTGCGTGGCGCGGATCGGGCAGGCGATACTGATCAACGTGCCGAAGTTCCTCTGGGCCGAAAAGACCGGCAA
Source organism: uncultured bacterium (assembly GCA_964426865.1). Taxonomy (GTDB): domain Bacteria; phylum Latescibacterota; class Latescibacteria; order Latescibacterales; family Latescibacteraceae; genus JAWLHT01. The sequence goes on along the minus strand of CAYRTQ010000002.1, from coordinate 31,146 downwards.
CCGCGCGGAGACACTGGGGAGAAGATGCCTGCTTCAGCGGTCGGTCGCCTATACCCGTCAGACCCTGCGCCATGTATCTCTGCGATTTTTTTCTCAGAAACTCTTTTTCAAGGGGTACGAATTCCGCAAGGAAAGAAACCTCTTTGAAAAGGGTCAGGAGGCCGGCACATGAAAATACTTCAAGTCCACAACCGGTACCGGATCAGGAGCGGAGAGGAAACGGTAGTAGATTACACGGTCAGTCTCCTGAGGGGCCGCGGAGAGCGCGTGCTGGAGTATTTCCGCAGCAGCGGAGATCTGCCCCGCAACCCGGCGGGCAGGCTTGCCGCATTTGTCAGCGGCGTGTACAACCCCGGCTCCGTTCAGCGCATGCGTCATCTACTCCGGAAAGAGCATCCGGACATTGTCGAAATACATAATATCTTTCCCCTGATCTCCCCCGCGGTTCTCGCGGAGTGCGGGAAAAACGGGACGCCGGTGGTGATGCGCTGCCACAACTTCCGGCTGCTGTGCCCGATCGGCGATGTTTTCCGCAACGGGAGAATATGCGAACAGTGCGCGGGGGGAAAGGAATACTGGTGTGCAATCAACAACTGCAGAAACAGCCGATTGGAGAGCGCGGCCTATGCGCTTCGTTCCGCACTGGCGCGGATGACCGGCGCTTTCCGGGACAATATCACCACGTTTATCGCGCTGACCCGATTCGCGAAACGCAAGCTGACCGAGACCGGGATTCCGGAAAGCCGCATGGCGGTTCTGCCCAATTCAACCGAGATCCCCGAGATCCCGGCGGACCCCGGCGATGGTGGGTATATCGCCTACCTGGGGCAAGTCACCCCGAAAAAAGGAGTACCCTGTCTCATCGAAGCGGCCCGGAGGACCGGCATCCCCATCCGTATCGCCGGAGATGCTTCCGGAATGGGAAACCGGAAAATGCGTGCACCGGAAAATGTGGTATTCACCGGTTTTCTGGATCACGCCCGGGTAGTCTCCCTTCTGCGGAATGCGCGCCTGACCGTTGTCCCGAGCGAATGGTTCGAAATGTTTCCCATGGTAATCCTGGAAGCGATGGCGCATGGCCTCCCGGTGGTGGCGTCGAATATCGGAGGATTGCCGGAAATCGTGGACGACGGGGTAACCGGCCTCCTGTTTCAGCCCGGGAATGCGGAAGAACTGGCGGAGGCCATGCAACTCCTCTGGAATGACCCACGACGATGCCGGGAGATGGGGAGAATGGGACGGGAAAAAGCGGTTCGCGAATACAGCGGAGAGGTTCATTACCAAAAGTTGATGGCTATCTACCGGAAAGCGATCAAGCGGAAGAATGGTTCCCCGTTTCCCGCCTCTCCGGAACTCGCGCTCCCGTCTTAAAGTGGATTGCCGGAGGGGCGGGAAGACCGATACGGACACCAGAGATGAATGCATCCATCTCTCTATTTCCGATTTCCCTAGCACGCGACCGAGTGATCGGAAATCCAGCCCCGGGATACATCGGTCGCCCGCCCTCCTTGCATTTCTTCAAGTCGTACACGGGAAGGAGAGGGAGTGTTTCCATGCGTATCGTCCAATATTATCCTTGGGTTTACCTCACGAGTGGAATCGAACGGGTTATTCTTGAGATATGCCGTCGAAGCAGATTCGCGCATCATATCTACACGAATCATTATCATCCCGCGGGGACCTATCCCGAACTGGGGAAGTATCCGACCGTGGAATTACCGCCGGTCTCGACAAAAAGAGATATTCTTTCGGTTCTCAAAGCCGCCTCGACCATTTACTTCCAGTCGGTGGACCTCTCCCCGTTCAATGCCATGCTGGTCCACTGTGAGGGACTGGGGGATCTTATCATGAGGAATACCAGCGGCTGTCCCGCGGTATGCTTCTGTCATACCCCGCTACGCCCGGTTTATGACCCAGAATACCGGGAGCGGGCGCTCGAACGGTACAGCCTGCCGGGACGACTCATCTTCCGGATGTTCTCGCTCGGCTTCAAGGCGTTGGACAGGCAATGCTGGAAAAAATACCGGTATGTGTTTTTCAACAGCAGTGAAACGCTGCGCCGCGCCGAAGCGGGGGGGCTGCTCAATGGGCTGGAAGGCAGATATGAGGTGCTGCACCCCGGAATCGATTGGAAAGCCTGTTGCCCGACCGGGCAATACGACCCGTACTTCCTGGTGGCGGGGAGGATCATGTGGACCAAGAACATAGAAGCAGCGCTCCAGGGTTTCCGGCATTTCAAAGCCCATTATCCCGGGCATTCCCATTTCCGGCTGGTTATCGCCGGGCAGGTTGACCAGAAAAGCCAGGTGTATCTGGAACAGTTGAAGAATATGACCGCAATGAATTCCGACGTTGACTTCGTCATATCGCCCACAGACCAGGTCCTGAATGACCTGTATGCCAATTGCCATGCAGTCCTGTTTCCACCGTTCAACGAGGACTGGGGCATCGTCCCGCTGGAAGCGAATGCGTATGCAAAACCGGTGATCGCGGTCAATCGCGGCGGTCCGGTCGAAAGCCAGATAGACGGCAAAACCGGGTATCTGGTTTCCGGGGAGCCGGAGGCCTTTTCACGGGCGATGGGAATGCTGGCCGGAGACATCCATTTGACCCGGAGAATGGGGGAATGGGCCAGAGTAAATGTCCTGCAGTACGACTGGAAATATTTTGTACGGAGGATCGATGCGGTTCTGGAGGAAGTTACCGGGAATCGAAACCTCGACGAATCCCGTCGTGACTTTCCACCCATTTCGAATCCCGCCGCTTCTCCGGAGGAAGTGTATTCAGCCGAATCCCCGTTTCAATCGGGCCTATCCCGTGAAAGCTGGGAAAGAAATGGTGAATAAGCAAGCGACCGGCGGGTCTGTCGGTACGTGATGAAACGAACCATTCACCCGGGATATGGAGCAATTTATCGAAACTTTCCATCGCATGCCATGCCGGTATGCTCATGCTCAAGGCGATGGGTCTCGAGGGCTGGATGTTCAATGGCATCGGTCGGTTCGCCGGGCTCGGTGCAAGCGGCGATCCGGATATCCCCGGACCAGGGTTCCGGCATGACCAGTACAATTAATGATTCACTCCGAATCCCACCGGATTGCCGGGCGTATTCGAGGTGTACTGTCCGCCGCATTATCCCGACATGCGGTCCGCCGTGGAAGCTTTCGTTTGTCAAAGTTTCCTCCTCGGCTTTAGCGATTGAGGTGAATAGGAGAAATCAATGTGTGGAATAGTTGGAATTGCTTCACGGAATTCATGCCGGGACCCGCGCCTGTTGATTCGCCAACGGGACACGTTACGTCACCGCGGACCCGACGATGCCGGGATGTGGTGGTCGGCGGACGGCTGTATCGGTCTCGCACACCGAAGGCTGGCGATTATCGATCTCTCGCCTTTGGGGAAACAACCGATGCAGGATATTGGCGGACGGCTTTGCATTGTCTTCAACGGCGAAATATACAATTTCAAGGATTTGCGTCGGGACCTGGAGAGACAAGGATATCATTTTCGCTCCCAAAGCGATACCGAAGTGATCTTAGCCGCTTATCAGGAATGGGGAACAGATTGCGTGCAACACCTGAACGGCATGTTCTCATTTGCCCTCCATGACCGTGAAAAACGCAGGCTCTTCCTCGCCCGGGACAGGGCCGGAGAGAAGCCGCTGTTTTATTTTATAAGGAACGGGAGAATGGTCTTCGCCTCGGAACTCAAGGCGTTGATGGTTGATCCGGAATTCCCGAGACATATCGACTATGAGGCATTGGATTGTTATCTGACTTTTGGGTACGTTCCCGGGGAACGCTGCATTCTGCGGGGAGTAAATAAGCTTCCTCCCGCCCATGCGCTCGTTCTTGATCTGGACAGTGGCCGATCAACAGTCTGGCGATATTGGCAATTGCCGCGGACAGAGGGTGAATCGTCCGGAAAAGCCGGAATAAATGAAAATGAACTGCTCGAGGAATTCGAGTATCTTTTTGAGGATTCGATTCGGCGGCAAATGGTGGCGGATGTGCCGGTGGGCATCATGCTCAGCGGCGGAGTCGACTCCAGCCTGGTTACCGCCATGGCGTCGCGGACGGCTTCGAAGGTCAAAACCTTCACCATTCGATTCCCCGGCCATGAAAAGTACGACGAAACAAAGCACGCCCTGCTCATCGCGCGCAATTTCGGGACCGATCACACCGAACTGGAGGCCGAAGCCTCTTCTGTTGACCTCCTGCCCCAACTTGCGCGTCAATTCGATGAACCGGTCGTGGATTCTTCGATGATTCCAACATATCTGGTGAGCCGGCTGATCCGGAATCATTGCACCGTTGCACTGGGCGGAGATGGCGGAGATGAATTGTTTGGGGGTTATGGACATTACAATCGTCTTTTATGGATGCAAAAATGGCTGGGATGGATTCCTCCCGTCATCAGAAGTCAAACCGCCGCATTTGCCGGAAGGATGCTCCCCCCCGGAATGAAGGGACGAAAAAGTCTCATGGGTCTCGGCGCCGCCCAGCAAGGGGGCATAATGCTCCTCACCTCTTATTTTGATACGAGTCTACGATCTCGCCTGCTGGAGCGTGACACGCTGAGGAGGATCACACGGACCGCGGAAAATATTTATCAATCCCGTATACCGGACATTCCGGATTTGCTGCAACGCTCCACCCGAACAGACTTCGAGAACTACCTTGCCAATGATATCCTGGTGAAAGTAGATCGGGCGAGCATGCTCAATTCACTGGAAGTGCGGGCGCCGCTACTGGATTACCGAATCATCGAGTTTGCCTTCGGCAAAGTGCCTTCGACCTTGAAAGCTTCGGTTACCGGACGCAAGATACTGCCGAAAAAACTTGCCTCGCGGGTGCTGCCCCCCGAGTTCGATCTTCATCGGAAACAGGGATTCTGCATTCCATTGGCGAAATGGCTTCAGGCCGGACCCTGGCGCGATTTTTTCGTGGAGGTGTTATTGGGGTCGCGTGATACGATATTCAACCGCAGGTTCATCGCCGGATTGCTTCAGGATCAGCCAATCAGCAGTCTGAACAGCGAGCGCCTGTTTGCGCTCACATTTTTTGAACTCTGGAGAAAGGAATATGGCGCGACTTTTTGATCGGCCACTGTCTGTCGGTTATTTTCAAGCGATATAACACTGAATCACAATGTGTGCGGCAATATCGAAAACCGATTGCAACCACATGTGTTGTAATTGTTTTTCCACAATGTGGTCATTGTTTGTTCGCCGAAACGATGTCTTGGAACGGAGAGCGGTTGTGGGGTCACGGGGGTTCCTCAAGAACATCCCGGATGCCTTGAAAGAGGTCCTTGCCCTGCGTATGCGATGGGGAGATATCGGTCCGGACGCGGATGGGCGTACCCGCCGCTGGACAGCGGTTTCGAACCGTTGGCGCTGCTCATCGCCAGGCGCGCCTCAAGTTCCGTTACCCGCGCGGTCAACCGCGCTGCCGTCCACGCCAGGCGCGCTGCCTGCTCCATTACTCCTGCTGTATCATGTACATGGACAGTTACAAAGAAACAAATGAGCCAAACCGCACGGTGAATGGCGGCGAAAATGGATGGCACTCCCATCGTGTCAAGAGTGCAGAGGTGAGGTGAAGTGATGGATCCATATTCAGGATATGGCGTCGAGGTCGACACACTATCGAAAGATGCATGGGAAAAGGCCATCCAGGGCTTTGAGGATGTTTCGATCTTTCAGACCCGGACATGGGGAACCGTATGGGCGGGGGAGGACAAACTGAGCCACATGACGCTGAAAGACGGCAACGAGATTCTGGCCATGGCCCAGGTCAAGATCACCAGGGTCCCGCTCCTCGGAGCGGGGTTGGCGGTGGTTTCGGAGGGACCGTTGTGGCGGAGGAGCGGAACAGAGGTTGATCCCGAGGCGCTCCATTTTATGCTCCGCTCCCTGCGCGAGGAATACGCGGAAAAAAGGAATCTTTTGCTCACGGTGAAACCGAATATTTCGAGTTTCATGACAGAGGATATGCCCTCCATTTTTCAGGAGGAAGGATTCTGTCCGAGCAGTTTCCGGGCGCCCTATCACACCATGGTCATGAATATGCCCTCTTCGACGGAGGCGTTTCTGAGAATGGTAAAAAGGCAATGGAGACAAAACCTGAACCGCGCCCAGGAGGATCCCCATCTGAGAATCATCGAGGGTGTGGGAATGGATCTGTTCGAGATGGTGAACTCTCTTTACCGGGAGATGCTTGTCCGGAAGCAGTTCACAAACATCGCCGATATGGGATTCTATCGGGTTGTCCAGCAGGAGTTGCCCGATCCGCTCAAAATGAAAATCATGATCTGCACCTATGACGACGAGCCGATAGCGGGACTCATCACCTCGGATGCGGGCAAAATGGCAAAGGCGCTGATCGCCGCCACCGGAGATCGGGGCGCCCGCCTCCACGGCTCCTATCTCATGTGGTGGAAGATGATCGAGTCCCTGCGGGAGCGGGGTTGCACCTGGTATGACCTGTGCGGAATCAACCGGCATACCAACCCCGGCGGGTACCAGTTCAAATCGGGCCTGTGCGGAAAAATGGGAAAGGAGGTGCTGATCAGCGAGTATTCCAACTGCACGAGCAGGCTGAGTCAAGTGGTCGTCCAGGTCGGAGAGTACGCAAAGGGAACCCGAAACCGTATCGCCGGTTGCATTGCCCCGGGTTTCAGGATTGCTCACAGCGGGGCGCAGAAATAAGGAGCGGAGAATATGGAAATGGACCGGAAGAAAGTCACCTGTTCCAGTTTTGAACTCGTAAAGGCATCGCCGGCCCGTGTTCTGTTCCATCGGGTCTATCGGCATTGGCGGAAGAATGGAGCATGGGCGACAGTACAAAAGGTCGCGGGCAAGGTCTCCCCACGGGAAAAGCAGCGTATCCCCGGCATCGCTTCGGCTCCCCCCCGCGATGGCGAGGTTCTGAACCTCCAGCCGGGAGAGCTGGTGGAGGTGAAAACCTCGCAGGAAATCATGGCGACTCTCGACCGCTCGGGAAGAACCCGGGGACTCTCTTTCATGCCGGAGATGTGGAAGTTCTGCGGGAAGAGCTACCGGGTGTTCAAGCGGGTGGACCAGATCATGGTCGAGAGCACGGGCAGCCTCCGGAAAATATACAATACCGTGCTCCTCGACGGGGTGTACTGCGACGGCTCCGAACATCGAAACTGCGACAGTTCCTGTTTCCATTACTGGAGAGAGGCATGGGTCAGAAGATCGCCCGTGCAAGAGGTCCCGGCCCCTCTTCCGCCAACAACGCCGTACGAAGAAGGGGAGCGGCCCTGAAGCCCCTCCCCTTCTTTTACCCCGCCGGGAATACCGGGTTATTTGGTGAACGTCATTTTGCGCGTTTCCTTGAAGCTTCCGACTTCGAGGGTGTAAAAATACACTCCGCTGGTTGACATCAGACCGTTTTCATCCCTTCCATTCCACACTCTGGAATGGCTCCCCGCGGGCAGCGTCTGGTCGACCAGGGTTCTGACCTTCTGCCCGAGAGAATTGTACACGGTGAGTTTCACCCGGGAAACCACGGGCAACTCGAACGCGATGTGCGTCTCCGGATTGAAGGGATTGGGATAGTTCTGTCCCAATTGGAAAGACTGGGGCTGGGAAACGGAATTCTGCCCGGTCAGCGAATCGAGGATAAGGAAGGAGTCGGTCTGGAAAGCGGATTTCCCGGCTGCAAAGACCGCCTTGACTTCCATCTCGCGATTGGTTTCCCGGTTCCAGACCCGGATAACCGGGGACTCTCCCGTCTGCAGACCGTCGATCTCAGTCGTCTCGGAATCGTCACCCCAGATGGTCACCGCGCAATTGGCGTTCTCCCAGGTTCCCTTTCCGACCAGAAGACCCCGGGGAGAATACACCCGGATCTCGTCGCCACGCTGGATCGTCTTCCCGTTTGCCAGGATGCCAAGGCGCTTCTCGATCATGAGGGTGGCATTGTTGCCGGTATTCCCGAACACCCCGGAGGTGGAAGCGTCACCCGCTGCCAGCGCCGCCTTCGCCAGGGTTCCCGAGTATCTCAGCGCAGACGGGGAATAGAGATTTACCCAGTATCCCTTTCCGGTGCGCATCGTCCCGATCTGGTTGATGTTGAGCTGGGGATAGTACAACCCGCCGGAGCCATCCTTCGCCAGCCGCAGCGCGGAACCGAGCGAGGCAAACGCGGTCGCCGGGCTGGCGCCGTCCGTCCCGGTAAAGCTTACCAGGTTCCAACCTTGCGCGAGCAGGTATGTGATGTCGGCGGGACCGGCAGTGACTCCGGTGATTGTGATGGTAGTCGCACTGGCGGCCTTGATCATGTACCCGTCAGTGGCCTTCCATTCGCCGATCTGGTCGATGGAGTACGCGGGCCAGTAGACCTGTCCGGCGCCGTTCTTGATGAAGCTGATGCTTCCGGCGGCGTTGCCGAGAACCGCGCTCAGGAGCGTGTTTGCCGGGATGACATTCGAAGAAACCATGTTCCAGCCCGCGGCGAGCGGTATCTGGATGGTGGCCTGGGAGACGGTTCCGACCGTAAGACCCTTCAGGACGCGTACATCGTTCACATGGAATTTCCCGTCGCCGTCCGCGAAGGTTGCCGTGGCGGTGTATTCCGCCAGGGCCGAAACATCCCATATCCGGAACGAGTAGGCTTCACCGTCCTGGAATCCCTGACTGCCGGAAGCTTCCGCATCGTCGCCCCAGATGGTGATGGTCAGATTCTGCCCGGTCCAGACGCCGGTTCCCGCGCAAAGCCCGCCCGGGGTGAATACCCCGATCTCGTCATCGGTGGCGAGCGGGGCGCCGTTGATGGCAACCGGAACCGTCGTGAGCAGGATAACCGAACTGCTGCTCCCGGTATTCGAGTAAGCCGGCCTGAAATGGGGGCCTTGAGCCACACTGCCCACACTCAGCGTCGAGCTGCCCGATGCGGCGGCGGCGCTCACATTCCCCGCGGTGTCACGCAGGGTGATATTCGTGGCCGCGATGTTTACTCCCCGGGCATCCGTGGACTGAACCGTGTACGTTCCCCTGTAGATGCCGCCGCCCTGCTCTGCCAGGGCCGCCGATTTCCCATTGATTGTGGCGGCGGAAGGAATGAGGCCGGTTTCGTTGTTGAGGGCGGTCACCGTGATGGTCACCGTGTCCCCATTGTATATGACGCCGGAATTGGGGCTGAGGACGACCGAGGCGATCCGGGGAGTGTGACCATCCACCGCGAGCGTGGAACCGGTGGAGGAAGCCGGAGCGCTGGTTCCGCCCGATCCGGTCAGGGTGATGTTCGTGGCCTCGACGTTCCGTCCGTCGGGATCGCCTTCCGCGACTGTGTATGTCCCGGTATAGGTCCCGTTCCCCGCATCCCGGAGGGAAACGCTCTTCCCGTTGATGGCGGCGGTGGAGGGGGTCAGGCCGGTGGTATTGTTCAGGGATCTCACAGTGATGACGATCGCGGCGCCCACCTTGGCCCAGCCGGTATTGGGAGCGATGGTTACCGAGGAAATGGCCGGCTTCGGCGCGGTCGCCGTGCCGTATTCATAAGCGCCCATATCCGGCGCGCCTCCGACGGGAACGATGTTTCCGGCCAGGTCCTTGGTGAGGCCAAGATTTGTTCCCGCGTTGATGCAGGGGGAAGTCGCCTGGAGGGTATAATTACCGGTGGACGGGCTCACAAAAAGCGGATTCACGAAGAGACCGTGAGCGTTTTGACCGGTATTGCGAAATCCGGAATACGTGTACTGGGCGCCCTCCCAATTTATGGGATTGGACATGCTCGGGCTATAGATGAGCGTGTAATCGCAGGTATTGGGAGTTCCGCCGCCGTCGGTGACGTAAAGCTCAGTCTTGTTGTTGTAATTCACGTTGTTGTTGTAAATGATACAGTTCCGGATTCGGGAGTTCTGCATGTAGCCGCGGATTCCCTCCCCGGGAACGACAGGCGTTTGAACGTTGGTTCCATTCCCATAACAGACACAGTTATCAATGGTAATGTTGTCGGCATAGGGGGGTGTACGGGTGGACGAATTGCCGTCGTCGATAATGATGCCGATCCTGCCGTTATTGGAGAACTCGCAGTATTCGATGGTCATATTGGTGAGCCGCCTGGACTCCTGGTCGACATAGACCCCGTTTTGACCATTACCCCTTGCCTTGCACCGACGAAGAACGATATTGCTCTGATTCGTCGTTGCGCACTGGAAATCGTATCCGACATGCCCGTTGTTGTACGAATCGCAGTCCTCAAAGAGATAAGGACCGGCGGTGTACGTTGCGGTAAAGGTCTGCATGGCGAACCCGTTCCAGTAACTCGTGGTTGCCTCGCACCTGCGGAGGGTGATGTTGTGGGTTCCCTTGAAGAGAAATCCCAGGTCTCCCGCGCTTCGGGCGATACAGTCTTCCACCAGGAAATCGTGCGAATCGCCGTCATGCACATAGAAACCATTGGTGGCGCCGTCATTGGCGTCAAGGTTCGAAAAGGTGATGTAATCCTTGTTGTTCGCCTCGACACAGTGGGAACGGGTGTTTCCGCCGTTGAAGACCGGCCGGTTGCCGGTTCCATACGCACCGTAGGTGATGTGTTTTCCGCTTGCACCCGAAGACGAGACGATCAGGGTTTCGTTCCACGTCTGTCCCCGTTTGAAGAGGATAAAGTCACCGGGGGAATAGGTCCGCCCGTTCACTTTAGCGACAGTTCTCCATGGTGCGGTGGTGGAGGTTCCACTGTTCGAGTCGTTTCCGGCAGTATCCACGTAGTAGGTTGCGGCATGAGACAATGCGGGGCTGATGATGAAAAGCACGGCCATCCCGGTGAGAGTGATACGGGACAGACTGGAGCGGAAAAAATTCTCGATTCCGGTGTGTTTCCTGATATTGCATGCAAAAAACATAAATCAACTCCTTAAACTCGAAAAGAACGTCGCTTACGAGGCGAACCGATCCCGGAACGCAACCGCTCCCGAATCAATTTCGCCCAGATCAGCAGGCCTCCTTTTCTGCTTATGAAAAACATTTTACAAACTGCGTTGACCGAATTTCCCTGACAGGTAAATGTTCTCCCTCCTTTGTGAATGGTCCCTTTTCACCCCCGCCGGATTTTTTCAGCCTGTCCTTTCCGGGGAAACCGGCGAAGATACCCCGTACACGGAAAGACCGGCATCTGGAAAGAGCGGCGCTCTTTCCGCGTTCAATATTCATCCTCCTTTCCACGGACAGAAAAATCCCGCAGTTCGGAAAAACGCGCCGACGTAGTCGTAACCTGGCTTTTATCTTATTTTTAATGGAGTTATGCCGCTTATATCATTCGATATATTATCTTATCAATATGAAAATATTGCGCCCCAAATATTTGCATGATATTATACAGTGGGCCATCAGCTTTGGGAAGGATTTTTTTTGAGGGATAAATTTATTGCCCGGCATTTGAGGAAAGAGATACCGACCGGGATTCTCCTCTCCTGAAAAGAGAGCGAGAACCCGTTTCAACATGATGAAGAGTCGAGGGATGAGAATCGGGGGAAAAAGACGGGGGAACACCTCAATTACGGAACGGGAAGGAAAAATGCAGGAACGAATCCGATCTCCCCGTTTGGCTGTATTTCTGCATATATCCGAAAGGAAGCCACGAATCCGTCCTACAAGCCCATTTTTCTTATTCTTTTCATATGTTCACTTTTCTCCGCTCGATTGATATTCGTATGCGCCGATGTCGGGCGCACTATTATCTGGTACCGTATTCCCCGCAACATCTTTTGAAAACCCCGTCGCGATTCCGGCGTTGATGCAGGGCGAGGAACCGGTGAGAGTGTAATCGTCACCATCAGCGGAAGCAAATAATGGATTGACGGAAATTCCGTTGGCCTGTTGGCCGATGTACTGAAAACCGCTGTGGGTGTATGGCGTCCCGTTCCAGGAAATGATGCCGGAGGAATGCAGATTGTAAAGGCAGTTGTAGTTTACCGTATTGCTCGTACCTCCTCCATCGTTGAGCCACAGTTCAATTTTGCTCGAATCATACGCATCCTGATTGTTGCAGAAAATGCAGTTTCGTACAGTGGAATTTTGCATAAACCCGAGGATGCCGGGGCTTGTCACTTCGCCGGTCGTCCCATTGCCATAACAGGTGCAGTTGCAAATGGTGACGCCAGATGCAAAGGGAGGCGTGCGCCCGCTCCCGGAGTTATCGTCTATGTAGACGCCGCCTCGCCCGTTCCTGTATACCGAACAATAGGCGATGGTGATGCCCGAGACGGTCTGGGGGTCTTCCTGGTCGATATAGACGCCGCAATGGGCGTTCCTGTAGGCTGTGTTATAGCGGAATGTCACATTACGTATGTTCCGGGTTTCGGACACCGCCTGAAAGTCGAATCCGGTATGCCCGTTGTCATGTGATTTGTTATACTCGTAGATGCAGTCTCCCACGGCGCTGGTTGCGGTGTATGTCTGGGTGGCGAAACCGTTCCAATAGTTGTTGTAGGCTTCGCAACGCCGTACGATGTAGTTGTGGCATCCACTAAACAAAAGCCCCACGCCGTAGCCGGGAGTATCGGCGGTATCGCGAACGATAAGGCTATCGCACACGATATACGATGAATTGTTCTCGACGCGAACTGACTCTCGCGCTCCCTGGCAAGCATCAAGGCACCAGAGGGTTATGTGTTTTTTCCCGTCGATGTATATTGCGTTGGATCGGGTGCTGTCGGCGTCGAAAACAGGCTTTGCCCCGGAGCCATACGCCCCGAACACGATGGGATTGTTCGCCGAACCGGATGAGGGCACGATGAGTGTTTCGCGCCAGATTTCTCCACGCTTGAAGAGAATGGAATCCCCGGCGCTGAAATTCAGGCCATTGACTTTACCAACGGTTCTCCATGCCTGCCCGGGGGACAGACCGGTGTTGCCGTCGTTTCCCTTTGTGTAGTCCACGAAGTAGTTTGTCGCCGGGGCGGAAACGGCAGGCGCACAATATAGAGCCAGTACGAGAAGAAACGTGATGCGATTCATGGAGTATATCCCTCTCTCCCTGTATTGGATACAAAGGCGGATATGATTCCAAAGCAGCGCCGCATGGCCAAATTGTAGTGCTCTGTCAAGTCGATACCATTGGGTAAACGTGTTTCCGATGTGCTGGCTTCGACACGCTCAGCCAGCGTCGGGCGCTGAGCCTGCGGACACTGAGCCTGTCGAAGTGTCGAAGTGTCGAAGCGCAATCCACCCGACACTGTCCAGTTGAAGAAGTAAGAAGTATTCTGAAGGCGGCATGTAACCACGATACCGGCAGAGAAGTAGAGTGGCCGAATCCCCCGCCGATTCCGGGATCAAACCTGACCCCAAGGTTGTTCCCAAAGCCACTTGCCGCTGCTTGAACATCACCGGTTCACTCAGAGTCCTCTTCTTTCTTCGTCGCTTCATCACGAATTGGGGATCGCAGGATTTAATCTTATATTAATATTTTATTAAGTTATATATTAATATATATTTTTACAAACGCCATATTCATGCCGTTTTTGGATATCCCCAATAGCAAAACCCGATTATACCTCAATAACACTTTTCTGCATGCTCATCTTTTTCCTCATGGGAGACCCGCTCGCGCAGGTTTTGATGCTCCGGCGGGTAAATATCCACCACCTTCTATGGGGACATACGCCATGCGCCCCGGAAAGTTCAGATATGAATCCACGCGAATAATAAAAATGGGACAACTCCGTATGTGTATAAAAAAAACCATTCTTCCGGCTTTTTGGATTGTCCTCTCCCTCTTTCCCGTGGGAAAGCCGCTTTCTCAGGTTACGACGAGTGAAGCGGCCGGGAATCGTGAATGGATCATCTCCGGAGAGCACACCATGGTCCATGTGCGACTGGACGATCTCGGAATGGATGTTACTGCTGGCGGAACCCATTGGGAAACACTGCCCTCGTCGCCGGGGGACATCACCGTCCGGACCGCTTCAGGCACGCATGAACTGGCGCTGAAGGACGCGGAAAGCGTCGCCGCCGGAGCTTTTCTGGAAAACGGCAAAGACGGGGTGAGCATCGGGCTGGATAGATTTCCGGCGCCGGAAGGCGGGTATCTGGATCTGAGACTGCGCCTGAGGATCTATCTGGAGGGTGATGATGAGGACGTGGTCTGCGAGCTGACCCCGGAACGGGAGGCCGTCCCCGTTGTGGAATGCGTGTGGCCCAGGGGATTCCTGACCACCGCCGCCGATACGGCGGTGGTCCCGTTCATGCACGGCATGCTCCTTCCGGGCGATTGGCCGAAGGAGGTGCGGCTGGATGGAGAGGAAGCCTGGGGGAGAGGACTGTACATGCCCTGGTGGGGGTTTCAGCGAGGGGATTCGGCGATTCTGACCATCCTGGAAACCCCGGATGACGGGGGATGCCGGTTCTCCCATCCGGACGGGGGGCCAACCCGGATTGAACCACGCTGGAGACATTCCCTCGGGAAGCTGGGGTATCCGCGCAGAACGCGAATCTGCCGTATCGACCGGGGAAATTATGTCCAGCTATGCAAGCGATACCGGAGATATGTGGTGGAGAACGGGGCGTTCCTGTCGCTCCGGGACAAAATCCGGAAAACTCCGCACCTGGAGCGTCTGATGGGCGCGCCCGTGGTGTATGTCGATATCCTGCGTCATATCCAGCCGGACGCGCGCGGCTATGACCCCTATCACCCCGAGAACAACCACCGGCTCGCCACGTTCGATCAGCAAACCCGTAAAATGCTCGACCTGGCCGGAGAAGGGGTGAAACGCGCCTCCATCCATCTGGACGGCTGGGGGACACGCGGGTATGACAACCTGCATCCGGATATTCTCCCTCCCTGCCCGGAAGCGGGAGGATGGGAAGGAATGCGCCGTATGGCCGGGGTATGCGATTCCTTGGGATATTCGCTCATGCTCCACGATCAGTACCGCGATTACTATCTCGACGCCCCCTCCTATGATCCGGAGCGCACGATCATCATGGAGGACGGTTCACGGCCCTATCAGCAGATATGGAACGGTGGAGCGCAATCCCTGCTCTGCCCCCATTTCGCCCCGGAATATGTCGAGCGGAATCATTCCGCGCTCCTGGCCCTGGGAATAAAAGTGAAGGGGGCGTTTCTCGATGTATTCGCGGTGATTCCCCCGGAAGAGTGCTACCACCCGGGGCACACTGTCAGCCGCACGGAGTGCCGCAAACTGCGCGGGAACTGTTTCGCCCTCATTCAAAAGCTGGAGGGAATCGCCAGTTCCGAGGAGCCCACGGACTGGGCGGTTCCTTATATCGACCTGACCGACCCGGCGGGACACGCGCTCGAACCCGACCTCCAGAACGGGAACGCGATCGGCATTCCAACGCCATTGTTCAGCCTGGTCTACCACGATGCCATCATCATACCCTGGAAAATGGGAACGGGGGGATGGGGCGTCCCGAAGGGGGACTCCGGCTTTCTCTATGGCGTACTCAACGCCGGGATACCCTCTCTGCCCCTGGATTCCACCGGGGCAGAACGGGAAATGGCGCGGGTGATGTGCGAACTGCACGCGAAAACGGGCGCACGGGAGATGGTCAGTCATGAATTCATCGGGGGAAACCCCAGGCTCCAACGGTCGGTTTTCTCGAACGGGACCACGGTAACCGTGGATTTCGACCGCGGGACGCACGAGATTTCCACGCTCCCGAGTCCGTGGGTATCCGGCGCTCCCGCCGATCCCCCCCTGGAGGCGGTGAGCTTTCCCAATCCGTTCAACAGCCGGACCGTTATACAGTTCGAGATATACCGTGAGACCGCAGTGGATGTTTCCATTTTCAATGTGCTGGGGCAAAAGGTCAGGACGGTCATGACCGGGAGAGCGGGACCGGGGAAAGTCACCGCGCTCTGGGACGGGTGCGATGACTCCGGGACCGCTCTGGCTTCGGGGATATATGTGGCGCGGGTGCGGGCGGACGCGGAGGCGTGCTCGCGGAAAATCATGCTTCTCCGGTAGCATGACGCGGAAAGCGGGCGATAACCCGGTCAGGGTTCGTCTTTGGCAATGAACGAGACCCGGAGGGCTTTCGCTTTCCGGAGTTCGCCGATGACCCCGGAAATCATGCGGTATTCGGTATTACGGTCGGATTTGACCATGACCACCACCCGGGGGTTCGCCGCGAGTTTTTTCGCTACAATCGCTCCCATCCCGGACAGATCGGTGTCGAATTCGTCCACCATGATCCGTCCCTGGGGGCTCACCCAGACATTGACCACATTGCGCCGGGAATTGAGCGGATCAATTTTCGCGGCCAAGGGGAGATCGACCGGGAATCCGCGGTATACGACAAAAACGGTCGAAACCATGAAGAAGATGATGAGCAGGAAAGAGATATCCGCGGTGGGACCGGTGGGGATTTCACCGCCCATTTTCTTCTTCCGCGAAAACCGGGACTGGATATGCGCCATCCGAATCTTCCATTCAAAAAACGATTAAAGGAATTGGAACACAAATGGATACAGAAAATATCCAGCCAAGGATCCCTGGCGCTTCTTTATCTCACATCCGGCTCGGCGATGGATATCTTTTCGTTGCCGGCGCGCTTGATCTCGTCCACCACATCCACGAACCGCTCGTACCGGGCGCCGGGAGCGGTTTTGATGGAGACGATGAGGTTGGGGTTGTCCGCGGTCATCCGGGCGATGCGGCTCCCGAGCTGGTCAAGATTCACGATCTCCTCGTCATGGGCGATCTCTCCGGGAGTATTGATCCAGACCCTGGTGATATTGCGGCTGGGCACCTGCGTGGTGGAGCCCTCGGGCGGCAGCGTGAGTCCCAATCCCTTGTCCCGCGACATGGAGGTGGTCACCAGGAAAAAGATGATGAGCAGGAACGCGATGTCCGCCATGGAAGAGGTGGGTATCGAGGCCCCAACGGTGTTGCGCAGTCTCCGGTTCATTCGCGTGTTTTCCCGTCTCAGGTCCTGGAGGGTTGGTCGTAGCCGAGATCGGACAGGGTATCGATCATCCTGCTCGTGCTCTCGTCCATGTTGACCACCACCCGGTCGATCAGCCAGACACAGAAATTGTAGGCGACCTGGGTGGGCATGGCCACCAGCAGACCTCCCGCGGTGGTGATGAGGGCGATGGAGATGCCGCTCGCCACGACCGAGGGATCCACGTCACCGGCCTTTGCGATGGCCTGAAAGGCAAAGATCATCCCGACCACCGTACCATAGAACCCCAGGAGCGGAGCGATATTGGCGATGGTCGCCAGCCACACCAGCCCGTTTTCGAGAAACGCCATTTCCACCGCTCCGGCGCTGGCGACCGCCTTTTCCACCTGGTCGATGCCCTTGTGCGCGCGGGAAAGTCCGGCATGAAGGATGGAGGCCACCGGTCCGGGGGTTTTCGAGCAGATTTCCATGGCGTTCGCCAGCCCGTTCTCCCGGTCCTGCAGAGCCGCATGAACCTTGCGGTACAGGGATTTCGTATTGAAAAGCGCGATGAGGATGACCACGACGCGCCACAGGAAAATGGCGAGCGCCAGAACGAACATGATCACCAGCGGCCACATGATGGAGGGTCCGCCATCATGAATGTATTTCATCAACGTGGACGTGGCCTGTCCCATCTATCCTTATCTCCTTTGGTTATGCCGATTGAGGTTGCTCCGCGATTGTCTCTTCCTCCGCAGCCGCTGTCGCTTCCGTGGGACGGAGAATCCAAATATATGAAACACACCGCCCATTATCCATATTTTTCCGGATGGAGATTCGCGCATTTGAAATGAGTAACTCACGGCGGATATCCGCGCTCCGCTCACCTTTCCCAGAACCGCAGTACTCTCCCTTCGAGCCGGGTCTCGTTCCCGACAACCGACGCCCGCCATTCCGGGGGAAAGAGCATTTCATACCGGTCCGAGGCGAATCGCGAGTCGATGAGCAGGACCACCCCGCGATCGGTTTCCGAGCGGATGACCCGTCCCGCCGCCTGAAGAACCTTGTTGAAACCGGGATAGAGATAGGCGAATTCGAAACCCTCGCCGCCGCGTTCCGCGAAATATTCACGGATCAGCTCCCGTTCCAGGCAGATCGCCGGGAGTCCCACCCCGACGATGGCCGCGCCGGTCAGACGGTCTCCCGCCAGATCGATGCCCTCGCCGAACACCCCTCCCATGACCGCGAATCCCACCAGTGTTTCCCGGTTGTCACAGGAGAACCGGGCGATGAACCGCTCCCGATCCGGCTCGGTCATGCCCGGAGTCTGCACGATGACATCCGTTTCGGGGCTGACCGCGACAAACCGTTCCAGTACCATCCGCAGATATTCGTAGGAAGGGAAAAAGAGCAGGTAGTTGCCCTTTTTACAGCGGATCAGGGCGTGGACGATCCGGGCGATGTCGTCCTTGGTGCGCTCGCGCCGGGAATACAGCGTCGATATTCCCCCGGCGACCAGCAGGCAGAGATTCTCCTCCGGGAATGGAGAGGCGAGCATCAGTTCGCGGACGGATTCCGCGCAGCCGAAGACACGACGGAAATACTCCCCGGGAGTCAGCGTGGCGGAGAAAAAGACGGTGGCCACCCCCCGTTCCGCGGCCTCCCGCAGCGGACCGGACGGATCGAGGCAGAACAGCGTGAGCGTCAGGTCGTCCCCCTTCTTTTCGTAGCAGGCGGCATAGGCGTCGTCATACTGCTCCGCGACCCGCAGGAATCCGTGTACGGCGAAGTAGACTTCGAGGAGTTCCTCCCGGAACGCGGCTTTCGGATGGGAAGCCAGCCAGCGCTCCGCCCGGGTGAGGAACTTCCGCAGGAGGGGGAACAGCTTTTCCGGCGGCTCCTTCTCCGCGAGGGGATTGATTTCCTCGCACCGTTTACGGGCGCCGACCATCCAGGTGTTGATCCTTCCCAGGACACGGGAGATTTCGGGAAGCTGTTTCCCCGCCGACCGCCGCAATTCGAGAAAGGGGGCCTTGCGGATTTCCGCCGAGAACATGTCTCTCGCCCGATCCACCAGGTTGTGGGCCTCATCCACAAGGAAGACATAATCCCCGCTCTTTTCCGCGAAAAACCGTTTCAGGAATGTCCGCGGGTTGTACACATAGTTGTAATCGCAGATGATGCAGTCCATCCAGAGCGAGAGATCGAGGGAAAGCTCGAAGGGGCAGACCCGGTGTTCCGAAGCGATCTCCTCGACCGTTTCACGTGTGAAGGCATCCCTTATGAACGCCCCGGCCAGGGCGGCGTGAATTCGGTCGTAGTAACCCCGGGCATACTCGCACTCCTCTCCGCCGCACACGGCATCGGGGCAAAAACAGATCTTTTCCTTCGCGGTGAGATGGATGGTTTTCAGCCGCATTCCCCGCGAACGGAGCGCCGAAAGGGCGTTTTCCGCCACCATCCGCCCGGTGGTGCGGGCGGTCAGGTAGAATATCTTGTCCGCGAGACCATTGGGAAGCGCTTTCACCGCGGGGAACAGGACAGCCATGGTTTTACCGATCCCGGTGGGCGCCTGGACGAGAAGCTGGGCGCGGTCCCGGATCGTGGTGTACACCGCCGCGGCCATGGCGCGCTGCCCCTCCCGGTAGGCGGCAAAAGGGAATTCCAGGGCGGATATGGACGCATCCCGGACGGCGCGCCATTCGGCGATGGTTTCCGCCCAGGAAAGATACCGTTCCACCAGCGTTCCGAGGAACTCCTCCAGCTCTTCCCGTGTGAATGAGCGGAGAATCTCGCGGGTTTCACCGGTTTCGAGATG
This sequence comes from uncultured bacterium, assembly GCA_964426865.1. Lineage (GTDB taxonomy): Bacteria > Latescibacterota > Latescibacteria > Latescibacterales > Latescibacteraceae > JAWLHT01. The sequence goes on along the minus strand of CAYRTQ010000002.1, from coordinate 11,443 downwards.
GTGGTAGGTGAGCTGAACCCAGATTTCCGGGCAGTCGTGCTGTATCGCATAGATGGCGGCGTAGCATTGCGCCTGGCCCCAGTGCAGGGAATTGTCCCCGACGGTCACCGCATCCAGTTCGCGGGTGGTGGTCTTGATTTCGTCGATGACCACCCGGTCCGGAAAAAGGAAGACGCCGTCGATGCGCCCCGCGATGTCGAGCAGGAACCGCTCCGTTTCCACCCGATGGGTGACGGTCACCTCGCCGGTGAACTCCGGCCCCCGGGATTTCTGGATTTTCTGGTGGGCGCGTATGCCGTCGAGCGTACTCCCGGATCCGGAAAACGAAGTCTCCAGATCGCCCGAGCGGAGAGTGAAATCGACCAGGTTGCGTACGGATATTTGGATGCGGCTTTTCAAACGATTCCCATCATTATATAAGGTCGGAAATGAAGGGGTGAGCGCCCGAATGTCCGGATACGGGAAACGAAAGGACCGCCCTGATGAAAAACACTACCGTTCCCCGCGCTTCTCTTCGCGTTTATCGGCGACGCTCCGCGTTCCCCATGTTTCAATGGCTTTTCGCACATCGGCACAATCCCGTAATCAGGCGAATCCCGGTTCAGGTCATCCCTTTGCGCCTTTGTCTCTTTCCCATACAGTAAACCGTCCCGCCGGGATCGAGTCAAGCACTGTTTTCGACGGGATGGCTGTCTTCGTCCCCTGACCCGGGAGCGCCGGGGGCAACAAAATCATTGACATCCGCCCGGTTTGTTCTATATTGAGCCTGTGCCAAAGGGTTCCACATCCATTCCTGCAAAGGGTTTTCCCATGGCGGAAAAGAAGCGGAAAAAACAGGAAGAAAAAAACGCCCCCCATGCGTTGAACTACGAGGACATCCTCAACGGCTTCGTTCGGGAAGAGAGTCCGGACGCCCGGTCCACCGGAGCTTCGCGCACCGATCTGGACGGGCTCGCGCTCTCTGAACTTTTGGGCGGGGATATCCGCGACACCCCGTCGGAAGCGGCGAGCGGCCATTTCGATGCCATCGGGGCCTCCGATTATTCCGAACTCGCCCGTCAGTTCGAGGAACTGGACCTTTCCGGACTCTCCGCGGAAAACACGAACGTGGAGACGGACGGTAACGCCGCCCCCGCAGAAGATGAAACCCCCGAAGAACCCTCCGGGTTCCCCATGAATCTGCAGGATGAGGACGGGGAGTTGTCTCCGGAGGACACCGCGGAATATACCGCGCTGCTTGAAAAGCTCGAGGCCGGGGGGAACCCGGATTCGGAGCCACAGTCCTCCGGAATGTACGATCTGACCGCGCTGCCGGTGGAGGAACGGGCGGAATCCGACCCTCTGGAATGGGAACTGCTGCTCGAACCGGAGCCCGAAAAGTCCGGGGAGCCGGTCAAACTTCCGGATGTCCCGGCCAGAACCGAAGTATTGTCCTTTGTCAATCTGGCGGAGAACCGGGAAGAATCCCCGTCCGCACCGGCCATCGGGGAAACGGTTGTCCTGCCCGCGCCGGAGCCGCTGTCCGGAGAACACGAAGCGCTGAACCTGAGCGACCTGTTCGGTTCGAAAACGGAAGTCACCGGAATTCAGGCCGGTGAGCCGTCCGTCCTTTCGGCGAAGGTTCCGGACGCCGCTCCGATGGAAACCGCGGCGACCGGAGTGGACTTCCTGGGGCTCACCGCGCTCGCCCCGCGCGAGAACCGGCCCTCGGGAAATTCCGCGCGACGGATGGAGGTTCTCTTCGAGGGCGTGGAAATGAGTTTCGAGGACCAGACCGACGACGTGACCCTGGCGGAGCTGCTGCTCGCCCAGGGGAAGAAAAAGGAAGCCGTCGACCTTTTCCAGCGTGTCTCGCAGAACAAGGGGACGACGTTCTGGGTGGCCAAACGGCTGCGGGCGCTCGCCGCAAGCGCTGATTGATGCTGCGTTTAAGGCGCTCCTTTGGTGACGGCGCCGGGTGACCGCTCATACGGTCACCTTTTTTTTCGTTCAGTTTCTTTACACGGTCAATGAACTGTCCGGCATAATCGCTTGACAGGAGCGCTCATCATCAGTTATATATACATGGCGTTTTCCCCTTTGGGAGCTCGGGAGGAGCCGGGGGCGTTTCCGGAGGATGCGTGTTCGAGCATATTGTCGGCCAGGAAAGGGTAAAGGAATCGCTCCGATCCATGCTGGAATCGGGGCGGACGCCCCATGCCCTGCTGTTCGCCGGGCCGTGGGGCGTGGGCAAGGGAGAAACGGCGCTTGAACTCGCCCGCATGCTCCTCTGCCAGAACGGACCGGCTTCCGGGTGTTCGCAGTGTGCGCCATGCATCCGCGCCGCGCGTCTGGAGCATCCCGACCTCCATATTTTATTCCCGTTCCGGGCCAAGCCGGAATCGAACGACGGCGAGTGGTTCGAGGAACTGGCGCGTCAGAAACAGATTCTGGCCGAACCCTATGCCCCGGTCGTGTACGAAAAGGGGCGTCAGATCGTGACCTACCAGGTCGTCGAAGCGCGGGAGCGTCTTCTGGAAAGCTCCCTGGAGGGTGGCCGCAAGGTATGCGTCATCCTTTCCGCCGACCGGCTCAATCCCAAGACGGCCAATGCGCTCCTGAAAACGCTGGAGGAGCCGCCGGAAGGGGTGCATTTCATTCTTACCGCGGAACGGGTGTCCTCCGTTCTTCCGACCATCGTATCGCGTGCATCCGTCCTGCGGTTTCGGCGTTTAAGGGTCACGGAGATCGCGGATTGGCTCGGACGCCATCCCGAACTCACCCCGGAGAAGCGCTTGGCCTGCGCCCGTTTGGGCGAGGGAAGCATCAAGGCCGCGAAGGCGTTCGCGTTCGAGCGACGGGAGGATATCCGCGCCGTGTCCCGGGATCTCTACGAGAAAACCGCGCTGGGCGGAGCGGACGCCGTGGTCGCCCATGCCGCATCTTTCCTGGGATCGAAGGATGTTCTCGACGCGGAGGAACTCATTACCGGCTTCACCCTCCTCACCCGCTCGGTAGCGGAATGGAAATGCGGTCTCGGACCGGAGGATGAGGGGCGGATCGAATCGATACGGCGATTGGCGGACTCCACCGATATCGACTCGCTGACCAAGCTTGCGGCGAGTCTCGAAAAAGGGCTGGAGATGCTCAACCGTAACGTGAATATTTCCATGATAATGACAAAACTCTTATACGAAATTCATGACACTTACCGATAAAAACACCGATCTCGCGCCGGACCCGGTCATCTACGAGGTGGAATTCAAGGGGAGCAGGAGGGATTATTTCCTCTGCCCCGAGAATATTGCCCCGAAGATGTCGGATTTTGTCATTGTCCAGGCGGACCGGGGGGAACACATAGGGCGGTTTGTCCGCTCCGCTCCCCGCTCCCAGTTTCCCCAGGTCAAGGAGCTGAAGAACATCCTTCGCATCGCGTCCTATACCGACGTGGAAATCATGGTGGACAACCGCCACAAGGAGGATGAGGCGTTCGAGGTCGGACTCCGGAAGATCGGAGCGCACGATCTTAAGATGAAACTTGTGGATGTGGAGTACCAGTTCGACGGCAACAAGATCTGTTTCTATTTCACCGCGGACAAGCGCATCGATTTCCGCGCCCTGGTGAAAGATCTCGCCGCCGAGTACCGCACCCGTATCGAGCTGCGCCAGATCGGCGTCCGCGACGAGGCTCGCCGTCTCGGCGGAATCGGCGTCTGTGGACGGGCGCTCTGCTGTAAGACCTTCCTCGGCCAGTTCGAGCCCATTACCAGCCAGATGGCCCGTGACCAGAATCTGAGCCTGAGTCCCTCCAAAATCAGCGGACTCTGCGGACGGCTCATGTGCTGCCTGGCGTTCGAGGAAAATTTCTACAAACTCCGGACCGCCGCGGTTCCGGAGAAAGGCATGATTCTGGAGAAGGACGGACGCCGGTTCGAGGTGATGAAAGTGGACAATGATTTCTTCACCATCAGTAACGGCGACAAGACGGAAATCAACCTGGGCATGGGAGAATTCACGGCGTACACGGTGATCAAGTTCGCCGCTTCGCCTTCCGAGGGGAGATGCGGCAAGTGCCACGCAAAGGGGGAAAAAACCTGTGGAAAACCGCAAGACAGCCCTGTGACGGAAACAAATAGAGACGATATCGAGGCCACCACGGAATGAAAAAATTCTATATCACCACCGCTATAGATTATGTCAACAGCCTTCCCCATATCGGCACCGCCTACGAGAAGATCGCGGCGGACTGCATCGCCCGCTCCCGTCGTCTGCTCGGATATGACGTCCGGTTCTGCATGGGCACCGACGAACACTCCATAAACGTGAAGCGCAAGGCCGAGGAAAACGGCATGGACCCCCAGTCCTACTGCGACCTCATGGCCCCCCGGTTCCAGGATATCTGGAGGAAGCTCGACATCTCCAACACGGATTTCATCCGCACCACGGAGCCTCGTCACATCACCGGGGTCACGGAGATGTTCCGTCGGATTCAGGCCGCCGGAGATATTTATTCGGACGTCTACCGGGGCTGGTACTGCGAGGGCTGCGAGGCGTTCATCCAGGAAAAGGACCTGGTGGAGGGCCTCTGCCCCAATCACCGGACGCCGCCCAAATGGATCGAGGAACGGAACTACTTCTTCCGCCTTTCCAAGTACGCGCCCCGTCTGCTGGAGCATATCGCCGCCCATCCGGAGTTCATTCGCCCCGAATCGCGCCGTAACGAGATCGTACGGCTCATCGAGGGCGGGCTGGAGGACATCAGCGTTTCACGCTCGGGTTTTGACTGGGGCATCCCGCTTCCGGAAGATCCGGGCCACGTGGTGTACGTGTGGTTCGACGCGCTCATCAACTATCTCTCCTCGCTCGGCTATGGCGGCCCCGACTCCTCTCTGGTGGAGAAGTACTGGCCCGCCGACCTCCATGTCATCGGGAAGGATATCACCCGCTTCCACTGCGTCATCTGGCCCGCCATGCTCATGAGCGCCGGCGAGCCGCTGCCCCGCTCCGTCTTCGGCCACGGTTTCATCTACCATCGCGGCGAGAAGATGTCCAAGAGCCTGGGCAACGTGGTTTCCCCGCTGGAGGTCGCGGATCGTTTCGGACCCGATCCGTTGCGGTATTTCCTCCTGCGGGAGGTGGTGTTCGGCGGCGACGGGGATTTCACGTTCGAGCGGTTCATCGAACGATATAACAGCGATCTCGCCAATGATCTGGGGAATCTTTTCAGCCGCGTGGTTTCCATGATCGGACGGTATTTCCAGGGCGCGCTCCCCGAGAGCGCCGCGCTGCCCGTAAACGCGGTTTCCCATCTCTACCCGGACACCGTTCGACGGTGGATCGCCTGCATGGAGGATCTCAATCTTTCCGGAGCCTGCGACATTCTCTGGGAGATGGTCCGCGCCGCGAACCGCCGGGTGGAGGAAAGCGCCCCCTGGAATCTGGCGAAAGATCCCGCCCGTCACGGCGAACTGGCCGATGTGCTCTATGACCTGGCCTGCGCCGCCGCGGGAGTGGCGACGCTTCTCCAGCCCTATATGCCCGGAACCGCGGACGCTCTGTGGAAGGGACTTTCCCTTCCCGGCGAGGTGACCGATGTCCGTCTGGACGAGAATTCCGTCGTGCCCGCGGCGCCGAAGGGAGTCCGTATCGAGAAGGGGGCCGCCCTTTTCCCGAGAATTGAAGGCAAGCCACAGGAGGAAAAACCCGCTCTCATGGATGAACAGAAACCCGAGCCGAAGGAAGCCGCCGCCCCCGCACCCGTTGCGGAAACCGCTCCGCAGGAAGAGATCATCGATATCGAGGAGTTCCGTAAAGTGGACATCCGGGTCGGGACGGTAGAGCAGGCAGAACCGGTGAAAGGCTCGAACAAGCTCATGCGGCTTCACATCGACGACGGCATGGGCGGACGGGTCATTCTGGCGGGTATCGCGCAGCATGTCGTCCCCGAAGACCTGATTGGAAAGCAGGTGGTGTTCGTGGCCAACCTGAAACCCCGCAAGATGATGGGAGAAATGTCCCAGGGAATGGTGCTCGCGGCGCACACCGGCGAAAACCTTTTCGTCCTGCGCCCGACCGGCGAGGTCTCTCCGGGAACGCGGGTGAGCTGAGTGCTGGTCGATACCCACGCCCATCTGGATTTCGAAGACTTCGACCCGGACCGCGAGGATGTTCTCCGACGGGCGGAAGAGGCCGGGGTGCGATATATCATCGTGCCGGGCATCGATGAGCGGACCACGAGGGCGGCTGTCGATCTCGCCGGACGGTACGAAATGATATACGCCGCGGCGGGCGTCCATCCCAACGAGTCCGCCCGTGACGAGTTCGCGGGCATGGACGGTATACGGCGTCTCGCGGCGCAGCCCAAAGTGGTCGCTATCGGGGAAACGGGACTGGATTATTATCGCGATTACGCGCCCCGGGAGGTGCAGATACGCTTGTTCCGCGAACATCTCGATCTGGCGCAGGGAATGGATTTCCCGGTCATCATCCACTTCCGGAACGTGGGATATGAGGGAATCGAAGAGACCGGAGCGGAACGCTTCCGGGGATTGCGCGGGGTGTTCCACAGTTTCGGCGGTTCGGTCGAACTGGCGGAGCGGCTGGTGGAGATGGGGTTCCATATCGGGTTCACCGGCCCCCTGACCTACAAAAAATCGGACCGGGTGGAGGTCGCCCGAAGCGTGCCGCTGGAACGCATCCTGCTGGAAACCGATTCGCCGTTCCTCTCTCCCCGGACGCACCGGGGGAGCCGTAACGAGCCGGCGTATGTAGCGGAAATCGCGGACAAACTGGCGGAGATCAAGGGCCTGGATCGTGAGGCGATCATCGCGGCCACCGGAGAGAATGCCCGGCGCCTTTTCGGTATCGGCGAATAGATGACTCCACCCGAAAACAGATTCCGGAAGAAAAAGCGCTTCGGCCAGCACTTTCTTGCAAACGCCCGGATCGCGGACCAGGTTGCCGAATTCGGCGAGATCACCCCGGAAGACCGGGTGCTCGAAATCGGCCCGGGACGGGGAATTCTCACCGAGCGGCTGCTCGCCCGCACCCCTCGGGTGACCGCGGTGGAGATCGACCGCGATCTCATCGATCATCTCCGGGAACGGTTCGGCGGCATGCCCGGATTCCGGCTGGTGGAGAGCGACATTCTCGCGGTTGACCTGGAAGAATTGTTCCGGGATGGTTCCGGGAAGATCAAGGTAATCTCCAACATCCCGTACAACATCTCCGGCCCCATTGTCGAGATGCTCATCCGCTACCGTCGGATCATTTCGCGGGCGGTGCTCATGGTGCAGAAGGAGGTCGCCCTTCGGCTGACCGCCTCGCCCGGCTCGAAAGAGTACGGCCTTCCCACGGTGAATCTGGGATTGTGCGCCCGTACCGCGCGTATGATGGATGTGAAACCGGGATCGTTCGACCCGCCGCCCGAAGTGATGTCGAGCGTGGTACGCATCGATTTCGAGGACGAGTGTCTCCATCCGCTTCTCGACGGGGGGACATTCCGGGAACTCACCGGCGCGGCCTTTCGCCAGCGCCGGAAGATGGTGCGGAACACCGTCATCCCCTACCTCGTCTCGCGGGGTTTCAGCGAGGGGGAAGCCGCGGCGCTCATGGACGAAGCCGGTGTACGCCCCGATCTTCGCCCGGAAAACCTGGGCGTGGAGGAGTTCGCGCGGCTCAGCAATCTCGCGGCGGAACGCTCCGAAAAACTCGTTTCGCGCGAAGGCTCGGAGGGGTGAGGAGAGAAGAAGGAATATCTCTCGCGAAAGCGCAAGGAAAGGAAAGAAGGCGGGCGGTAACAGAAGCAGGCAAGTTGCACCACGAGAATTCCCGTTTTATCACCGGTGCAAGATCCGACGCGACTCGGCGTTTTGCCACTCTGGCGTTTCGGATTTCAGGCACTTTCTTCCCCGGAGGGGCGCCGCAGAGGATGTCAACGGCTCATGGATTTCGTTTCCCAATCACTTCTGCCGCTTCTCCATGGAATGACGCGACGCCGCTCATACCCCCGCGGGAACGGTGAAAACGCCCGAAGCCCCGATCATGTTGCCGGAGCGAGACGCCGGTTCACCACGGTTTTCCTTGCCCTGCTGCCCGTATTGACGTTCTCCGCGCCTTCCCGGGCGGAGAATCACCAGGGAGTCGTGCTGTTCGAGCGGAATGACCGGCTTCTCACCTGGCAGAACCGCACGGAGGGCGCGTTTCAATACCGTCCGAACCTGAAGCTGAATTACGGCAGCGATCTGACCACCAGTCTCAGCATGACCACCGGGTCGAGCATGGCGGACCGCTGGTTCGACCGGATATACAACCGGACCAAGCTGGATTACCGGTATTCCGACCGTCTCGGATTGAGTCTGAACCTGCGCGAAGAGTGGAACCGTGATTCCATGGACAGCGCGGGGAATTCCTTTCTGACCGCCGATGCGGGGAGTACGATCAATTACCGGCCTTTCGACGGGCTCGATCTGAACGGAAACATCGGGCAGGTCCGTGACGAGCGGTTCGAGAACCGGGACAGCGGCACCACGGTATCAGGTGATGGGCGGTATCTCTGGCAGCCGAAGGGGGGCCTTCGTAATCTCTCCGCGCAGGTGAGCGTACGGGGGGGAACCTCCAACCTGCGGCGCACCAACGACACCACCCAGGTGCGCGGACAGATGGCGTACTCGCATTCCCTGGCGAGAGTATCCCTGGAATTCAGCGACAACCGTACATCGCGGGGATATTTCGCCGAATCCCGCAGCGAAACCGGCGAGACGGAACGCAAGGACATCGAGGAACGCGCCACAACCGATCAGGACCTGACCGTACGCGTTTCCCGTGGAGTGGAAATGAGCCGGGAATCCTCGGCCTTCGATCTCTCCATGAATCTGGGGAACCGGCGCATCACCGATTCGGCGAACGACAAGGATCCCAGTTCGTCCAAGTACCACACGAACTCGAATGGGAATATCCGGGATATCACCCTGCGGTATTCACGGCCTCTCGGACGGTTCCTGTTCGGGAAAGTGGAGTCCGGGTACAATCGCAACGAGAATAATGTCCAGCGAGCCATACGTTCCCGCACCCAGACCGATGTTTCCAGCCGTGGGGAATTGACATTCATACCCGGCGATTCGGACAGCATCGCGGTGGTGGGATGGATCAAGCGCACGCGGATAGATACGCCGGTCGAGGTGCATAACGACCGTGACGAACTGAAAATCGAGAGCGGGGTGAAATACTCCCGACGGTGGACGGATAATTTCAACACCGGTCTTGACTTTCGGATGCTGGAAACGCATTATGTGAACATCGATGTGACTCAGTCCTCGCAGAACAAATGGATGCGGACATATGTGCTCGCGCCCTCCTTCCATTTTGTTCCAAACCCAGCGGTGCGGATTCGTCACGAAGTGGGTCTGCAAGCGGATTACATCGACTTCGATTTCGACCGGGGCGTGTCGCCAAGGAGCACGATCACCCGGAGAGTCTCCTCCGAAACTTGGGTGAACGGCGATCTTTCGGACGCCACCCGGGTGATCGCCGGAGTGATGTTCGAGGAGAACGACTATGGGAGGCTGAACACGAACGGCAGCAAGATTCCGGTCGAGGAAGGCATCCGGAGATTTCTGGACCTTTCGGTGCGGTATACCTTCTCCCGATGGGTGGTTTTCGTTCCCCAGTACGTGTACGCCATTCGGAAGGACCGTTCCGTGGAGCGGAGAGCCATCGAGCGGAGGGAAGTGGATCAAACCTATGGAATGGATATCCGCCTGTTCGAGGGCGAGCGCATTGAAAGCCGGGCTTTTGTCATCGGCTGCAAGCGCATCATACGGGAGACGCTCGAGAGCTCCCCGCAAATCAGGAACTACATCAGCATGACATTAAACTATGGATTCTGAATATGATTGAAAAGGTACCACGCTGGGTTCTCCCCGGAAACGAAATAGAGAACATCGCCGCGAATGTCATCCGCGAACATCCCATGCCGCCCCATTTCGCGAGGATGCTCGCCATACGCGGAATCACCTCCATCCAGGAGGCGAACGCCTTCATCAGCCCATCCCTCAGCGACTTGCGGGATCCGTTCCTCATGAAGGACATGGACAAGGCTGTACACCGGCTCAAACACGCCATGCAGACCGGCGAACACATCATGATCCTCGGCGACTACGATGTGGACGGCGTCTGCGGGACCGCGTTGTTTTACCGTATCATGAGCAATCTCGGAGTAAAGGTCAGCTATCACGTGCCCGACCGTTTCAAGGAAGGCTACGGCGTCTCCCGCGAAGCGGTGGACCGCGCCATCGATCTCGGGGTATCGCTGGTGATCAGCGTGGACTCGGGAATCACCGCCTTCGCCGAAGCGGAGTACATCCGGAGCAAGGGCATCGATTTCATCATCACCGACCATCACGAACCCCAGGCCAACCAGCTTCCCGACGCCATGGCGGTGCTGGACCCCAAACTCCCCGACAGCAGCTATCCCTTCCGTGATCTCGCGGGAGTGGGAGTGATGTTCAAACTCCTTCAGGCTCTCTTCATCGATACCGACATGGACCCCACCGACCTGTACGACGATCTGGATCTGGTCGCGCTGGGAACCGCCGCGGACGTGGTTCCGCTGGTGGACGAGAACCGGGTCCTGGCGCGGTTCGGGATCGAGCGCATGCGGAACACCGCCAATACCGGACTCGCCGCGCTCATCGAGATTTCCGGAGCCATGAAGGGACGCAGCAATTCCAACAGCATCATCTATCTCCTCGCTCCCCGGCTCAACGCTCCGGGACGGCTTTCCAGCGCCTCCAAAACGGTGGAACTGCTCATCTGTGAAAACTGGATGCGGGCGCTCGAAATCGCCGACGAGATCGAGAAGGAAAACGCTGTCCGACGTGAAATGAACGACCGCGTCTACACCGAGGCGGAAAGCATGATCCAGGATCTCGGGCAGGAAGCGTGGAGCCGGGGTATCGTTCTGGCTTCCGGGAACTGGCACCAGGGGGTCATCGGAATCGCCGCTTCCCGCATCGTGGAGAAATACTATCTCCCCACCGTGCTCATTTCGCTCGAGGGCGAGACGGGAAAAGGCTCCGCGCGGAGCATCAAGGAATTCGACATCTGCGGGGCCATGAGCGAGTGCGAAAGCATTCTCGACACCTACGGCGGCCACAAGTACGCCGCGGGACTCTCCATCAAGGCCAACCGGATCGAGGATTTCAAGAACCGTTTCGGGGAAATCCTGAGCCGCGACCTTCCCGACGGCATTCCGGCGCCGAGTGTCACCATCGACTCGGAAATCGATTTTTCCTGTCTGAACAATTATCTCATCAATTTTCTTAGCACCAAAGTATAACTTTTCATCATTGATAATTACAGCTGGTACACTCATTACTTTGAACTTATCTTTTATTTCCTTGAAATTAGAAATATCTATCATTTCAGCTTCAAGTAGCAGACGTCCTTCGGCCTTATCTGCAAT
>CAYRTQ010000001.1:68806-79709 GCA_964426865.1 uncultured bacterium | reverse complement strand
TCCGGTAGCGCTCGCCTCGCTCGGCGGCGAGGACTCCCTGCCCTATTCGCCCTCCACCAAGGAATGGATCGACCGGATTTATTCGAGATAAACGTGGATGGTCAGGAGAGAGGAATGTTCCTTGCGGTTTTCCGTGGGAAACGATCCGTAAAAACTGACGGATTATTGCCCCGGATGCAGATCGCTTTCGGATACAACGGCTCGCTGACGGAAAAGGCCGCGCATGGTGCGCGGCCTTTTCCGTCACGGGAAGCAGTGCTATCTCATCAGGAGCATTTTTCTCGTCTTGGCCGCTTTCCCCTCCCGCACCGTGCAGAAATATACCCCCGAGGCGCAGCCCCGGGCGTTCCAGGTTACGGTATGGGTCCCGGCGGAATGGAATCCCCGCGCGAGTTCCGTGATTTTCTGCCCTGCGGCATTGTAGATTGTCACCGAAACCCGCCCGGCTTCCGGGATGGTATAGGAGATGAGCGTCTCCGGATTGAAGGGATTGGGGCGGTTTTCGCAGAGGATGATCGCGGAAGGAATGGTGGGCTGCTCCACCGGGACGTCCTTTCCGACATAATGCACCAGTGAGCCGAAAGAGCTGTACCAGAGTTCTCCCGTATACGGATTGACCTTGAACACCCCGATGTAAGAAGGGCTTAGCGCTGCATCATTCGGGATTGAATGCCAGGAATTCTCCCAGAACCATGCCGCCTTTTTGTTCGAGAGGACAAAAAGACGCCCCCGCTCATCGAGAGTCACGCTTGAAACGGGTCCTTCCAGGGGATCATACGTGATGATTTTTTCCCCATCGATCCGGGCAATTCCCTGGTTCGTTATATACCAGAAATTATTATATGGGTCGAAGGAAGTATACTCGAAACGTTCGGGGTATGGCAAACGACCCTGGAAAGGAACCGCCTTGAAGGTTTCGCCCTCAAGCTTCGCGAAAGCCCACCCGGCGTGAGACCATGTTTCTCCATGAGGGCTGAACAGGACGGATGTTGCACCCACGGGAACTCCCTCGTTACGGGTGTATTCCGTCCGGATCCCGTTTTTGTAATTCCATAAGGAATACGGTGTGCATACCTACATCGAATGGTCAGGAGCGGACTGTAGCCAGGGGGTGACATTTCCGTATGAATCGACCAGCGTTCCCGCGTCTTCCTTGTCCCGATACCGGTACAATTCACGGGCATCGTTGCCCCTTCGGACAATGGCCCAGATGGAGCCGTCCGCTCCCTTTTCCAAACGGTCGGTTCCATGATTATAGAAGGTGAATTTCTGCACCGGTCCATGTTCATCCACCCGCAGCAGCGAAGTATCGGTCCCGAGCCATGTCGATCCGTCATCCAGGGGAAGCGGAGGAGTGAACCGTTCGCCATCGATGGGCCAGGAGGTCACTTTCCCATTCTCGAAAAAACCGACCGCTCCGACCGCGGAATACCAGACCCGCCCCTTCGAATCGAGCCACAGATTGGTGATTTGATTTCCCGTCAGACCATCCGCGGCGGTGTACGTTTTCCATGTGCCGTTCTGAAACCGGGAAATCCCTTTTTCCGAGCCGAACCACATGATATTGTCGCTGTCTCGAACCGTCTGGGAAAAATTCCACCCAATGGGTCCGGGTAACCTGATCGACGACCATCTGGAGTTTTCATACACACCGAAGCCATACTCCGTTCCGGCGAAAACTCTGCCATCCCGGGTGGAAACGATCGAGAGTATGTTATTGGACGGAAGGCCATCGGAAATCGTGTACGTCTTTGTGGTGACCGAAAATGTATCGTCGATGGAAAGACGGCAGATGCCGTAAGTCGTTCCCACCCAGGGGGAGCCATCCGGTCCGAAATCCATCGCGATGATGTCGCCGGGAAGACCATTGGCGGAAGTGATGCGCGTACATTCCGAGCCATGGTAATAAAGGAGGCCATAGTCTGGTCTCCAGGCGAACATCTCATCCTTTTTCCACGCTTTCAGCGATATGGAGGGATTATATGACGACGCAAAGTTGGCAAACTGCGTCCATTCGGAGCCATCATACACATAAATCGCGGAAGGATATGCGTGGTCGCCGGTTGGCTTGCGGGTAAATCCGGAAACGGACGGATCTCTCTCTCCCGGAATGCAGTCGGCGGCGGAGGCGACCTTGTACTGATTCATGGTAACACAGCCCACCCATACCCGTCCCAGACCATCGACCGCGATGGAGGTAACGACACCATATGTGAAATCGACCGGGTTCCAGACGGACCCGACCAAATGGTACAGCCCCCCGGTCGTTCCAACCCAAAGCGAATTGTCCGGGCCGAAGTCATAATCGGTCACCGGTTCGGAAGAGGGCGTCCCGTCTTCGGCCATTACATGAAACTCATTGTCCCGGAAGAAGGCAAGCGAACCCTGGGATATCATCCAGGGAGTCCCGTCGGGAGCGATTTTGACCTTCGATGTGAAGCCAGCCTCTTTGGGACCGAACTGTTCGACTGCCCCGGTATCCGTGTGAAACCGGAACTGCCCGCTTTCGGCGGCATACCATATGACCGTTCCCGACGCCGCCATGCTCTTGATGGTATTACAATCAGCATGAACAGACCATCCATTGTCGGCGGAAGCGGTTCCGCTGACCAGGATCAACGCGCAGAAAATCCAGAACAGCGACGAGATTCGGATGTTCAAGACCATACCTCCATTCACAAGGAAACAACATTCCTTCTGTTTACTATAGTATACCGCCTTCAATAAATTGTGTCAAGCAAAACCCGCGCTCTATTTCTAAAGGAAAATGGACATACCGATTACCGCCGCGCCGGATTATTTTGCCTGAAGGCAAGCTTTTACCGGGCATGAAAATCAATTCGATACAACATCCTTGAAATATTCCTGCCGCCGTGCTATCTTCATCTCAAAGCGACTATGTGTCGGAACAGTGCGCTCTTTTTCCCCGGGGCTTCCGACTTCCGGCTTCTTTCTTGGAGGATATTGTGAACAGGCGCGATGTGTTGAAAGCGGTACCCCTGGCCGTGGCGGGAACGACCGTCCTAGCGGATTCAAAGCGGACGGAAGCCCAGGCTGTGGGCGCGGTCCCGTATGCGGAAGTCAAGCTCCACCACGGGGCTCCCACCCTTTTCCTGAAAGGGAAACCCGCGTTCTATTCCGGCATATGGGTCACCACGCCCACACCCGATCACTGGGGACACAGCAAGGAATCCTACCCCTGGCCCATCAACGGCGATACCGACAGCGCCCAGCGCACCGTTGCGGAAACCGGCTCACACATCTACAACCTGTTCACCGGCGGGGAATGGTGCGGTCCGGGCGAGGGCCGTTCCGGGCATTTCGACTTTTCCAGGGTGGAGGCATCCCTCGGGCGCATCCTCAAAACAGACCCGGACGCTCTCTTTCACCCGCGCATCCAGCTCGAACGTCAGGCCGACTGGTGGCGGAAACTCCATCCCGAAGAGTGCGAGGTCACGTCCGAGGGTGTCCAGAAGGAGCAGTCCTATGCCTCCGAAATCTGGCTGAAGGAGGGGAAGGAATTTCTTGCGGCGTACATCGACCACCTGAAGAAAATCGGGCTGGCGGACCGGTTCATCGCCTATTTCATCTGCGCCGGGCAATCCACCGAGTGGACAAAGTGGAGTTCCTCGGGGCGTCTGGCCTGCGGCGATTACAGCGAACCCATGCGACGGTATTTCCGCGCCTGGCTGCGGAAGAAATACGACGGGGACACCGCAGCGATCCGCGCCGCCTGGGGCCGTCCGGATGTTTCCTTCGATACGGCGGAGGCCCCTTCCGCGGAAGAGCAGCTCCGTACCCATCTCCACAACTTCCGCGACCCGAAAACCGAGATGAACGTGGTGGATTATTACACCGCTCTGGCGGAACTCTGCGCCGACCGTGTCATCGAGTTTTGCCGTACGGTCAAGGAAGCCACCGGCGGGAAAGCGCTGGCGGGAGCATCCTACGGGTATGCGCTCACCTGCTGCTACAACCAGGGGTTCTACGCCGAGGGGCCGGCGACCGTAAGCAGCGATTTCTCCCATAACCAGCGCGGCGGCCATCTGGGGCTGGAACGGGTGCTCTCCTCACCCTTCGTGGACATCCTGGGAAGTCCCATCAGCTATGGCTTCCGGGGGATCGGCGGCGATGCATCCCTTTCCCAGCTCTCCGAATCCTGCCGTCTCCACGGCAAGCTCTGCATCGTGGAAGAGGATAGCCGCATTCACGACATGCCGCCGAACAGCACCTATGGACGCGCGAACAGCCGGAGCGAGAGTGTCGCCATCCTGAAACGCAACATCGCCCGCACGCTCACCCACGGTCTGGGTATCTGGCGCGCGCCCATGGGCGACGCTTCCCTGCGCCCGCTCCTGAAACAGTTCAACGAGATCGGGGATTTCGCGCTCAAGACCGACCGCACCCCCGCAGCCGAGGTCGCGGTGCTCACCGACGAGGAGAGCTTCTTCTACGAGTCGGACCGGTACGATCTGGACCTTGCCGCCCTCTCGCACCAGGTCCTGCAAGGGCTGGCCCGGTTCGGAGCGCCGTTCGACCACTATCTCCTGAACGACTTCGTCGAGGGCCGGGTGCGTCCCTACAAGCTCTACATTTTTCTCAACACCTTCCACCTGGACTCGGCGCGTCGGGAGAAGCTGAAACGCGAACTGCGGCGCGAGAACCGCACGGCGGTGTGGGTGTATGCCCCCGGATGCCTGAACACCGATTGCTCGGTCGCGAACATGGAAGATATCACCGGCATGAAGTACGGTCGCAGCGACTATCCCTGGCCCACGTTCATGCATGTCACCGATTTCACCCACCCCATCACCGCCGGACTGCCGCAGGACCTCTTCTGGAGCTTTACCTCCCCGATTGGGCCCGTGTTCTGGGTGGAGGACCCGCAGGCGCGTGTGCTCGGGCAGGTGGCGGGCGATCAGGGCAGGAATGTTCCCGGACTGGTGGTAAAACAGTTCCCGGAATGGACCTCCATCCATGTCGCGGTGCCCAACATTCCCGCGCCGGTGCTCCGGGGGCTGGCCCGCTTCGCCAAGGTCCACCTCTACAGCGAGGCGGGGGATGTGCTCTATGCCTCCCGCGAACTTCTCGGCGTGCACACCGTGGCGGGGGGACGGCGCACATTCCGCCTTCCCCGGCGGGTGGCGGTGATCCGCGATGTCTTCACTGGAAAGACAATTGCCCGCAACACCGCCTCCTTCGCGGTCACCCTGGCCCCGGCGTCCTCGGAACTGTACTACACGGGAGACGCGGCGGTGTAGGCGGGGGAAAACAGTGCCAACGCGCCAAAGAAAAACCCGTCCGGAATGGTTTCCAGACGGGTTTTTCGTTTCTTCCGGCATCGGGCGATGCGGGCCGAAATCCAATGCGTGCCGATGCGGATGCCGGTTTACGGCCAATACCGTTCATTGAACCACGAAAGACACGAAAATCACGAAATTTCTCCCTGTGAAACACTCATTTTTCGTGTGTTTCGTGGTTGAGGGCTTTTCGCTTTTCGGCTAAACCGTATTGAGTTTTCAGCGGAAGCTCTGGCCCAGCGGGGGTTTTTCGGGCAGAACGACTCCCTGCGAGGCCCATTGCGGCGACAACCAGGGAGGCGGCGCGGTGTAATCGTAATGGCCGATGACGAGGAACGGCGTCCCGGTGTCGGGTATGGGACGCCCGCGGTCATCGAGCTTCCATTCCTCGCCCCATTCGAACAGCCACCGGGCGTCGGGTTCCAGCAATCTCACACAGGAATGGCTGGCGGGATATCCGGGAAGACTGTATTGGTGCAGGGACAGCCCCCGTTTGCTCAAAAAGTTGAAATACCAGGGAAGAAACCATTTACGATTCACCGTGCTGTGGCGTCCTTCCGACTTCCAGTTCAGGTGGAAAAGTCCGGAAGGCGTCTTCTTGTTCTTCCTTCCGGAACTGACCGCTCCCCAGCGCACCAGCGTTCCATTCTCGTATCCGCCGAACACCTGTCCGGGCTGGAAGAGAACGAGCGCCTTGGGGTACTGTTTCGCCCAGCCATACTGCGCGGGCAGCGGGCTGTAATCGAGCGGGTCCCTGTTCCACGTGTCGGGCGCGATCATGCTGTCCGCCCGGGCGAGATGAGCGAGATCGCGGCGGTTCAGTTCCTGCAAGATGAGCAGTTGTTCCCCGGAGTATTCCCGCTCCAGCGCCTCCCGCCCACCCTCGGGGTAGACCATATGGTATTTCATCCCCCTCTTTTCAGCGACCGGCGCGTAGTCCGGGATGACCGCCTGGGCGCAGAGGGAATGGGGATCACCGGGAAGCGCGAGGATGAGCAAAAGAATGAATCGGAGCATGGAGCCAATCCCCGGATGAGAGCAAGTCGATTATATAAATATAATATACATACTTTATAATGTATTGGACGGGCGCGGGGAAGGCAAGGATTATACGAATTACCGGTCGAATCGGTGAGAAATTGTTTGAAGCCTGTCTGATACCAATATGCGCGTGATGGAAATGATGAACTACTGATGGGAAAATGCTTCTCTCAGCTTTTCATCATTCCAATCATTCGAATCACCGGTTCAGACAGGCTTCAGAATTCCTTTCCTGATCAAAGGGTGGGATTACCCGGCTGACGGTAAAAAAATTCGCATCGGGCAAAACAGCATCCGCCTGTAAAAAAAGCCCCGCTCCGGCGAGGAGAGGGGCTTGCGGTTCGATTCACCGGCACGGTTATATCTGCCACATCTGCGGCTGGAAATTCTCGTCCGGCACGACAAAGCCGATATAGCCCGTCTTGGGCCAGCGCTCGCGTTCCACGCCGTCCTCATAGAGCATGACCGAGAAATTCACCCGCATTCCCTTCTTCGTGTTGATATCCCCGAAGCCGATCCCCATCTCGATGATACGGTTCATGGCCACCGCGTCCTTGCGGGTGCGTCGGACCCACTTGTCGCCGACCAGACGGGAAACAATGTAGCTGTCCGGTTTGCCGAGATGCACTTCCGCCCGGTAATGCTCCGCGGTGTCGATCTGAATGACCAGCGTCCAATGGGAGTAGTCGAACGGTTTCTCCCGTTTCACCGGGTCCAGCCGGAAGTAACAGTGCTCCAGATCGAAGCCGTAATAGATGGAGGTGAGAATGGATTCACCGCCGCTCATGACCCCCTCGGGGCCGGAGGTGGGAATCCACCCGGCGGAAATCCATTCATAGAAAGTGGTGGTCCGGCCGTCGATGACCGGGGTGAGCAGGCCGGTGGGTTCCACCTCGGCGCGCTCCACCCGGTACTGGATGATGGGTTCGGTGATTTCCCGGGGCGGAGTCAGGCCCAGAATCTGGTACACCCGTTCCAGGTGGGCGCGGAAGAGACGGTCGAACTCGGGATCGTTGGGCGAGGAGTGATCGTCGCCATACCACCAGAACCAGTCCGAACCCTCCGCCTTGTAAATCTCGCGCCAAGCCTCCTCACGCGCCTCCGGGGCGAGATCCTTCTCCCGTGCGGCCAGCAGGTCGCGGGCGTTATTCAGCGCGTCCCAACCGTCCACCTCCTCGCGGTCGCCGATCCAGGTATCGAAATTGCCGTTGATCCAGGAACCGGGGAAGATGGACTTGATGCTCCGCTCCGGGGGGAACTCCGTCAGGTACCGGTTGAAGGAGATGGGCTGAATGTCCTGCTCCGAGAGGAGACGGGTATAGAGGGTTTCCAGGAACTGCTTGCCGCTTCCGGGATAGGTTTCCCAGGCATTCTCGCCATCGAGAATGACACTGACGCACTTGGGCCGTGGTGCGCTGGTGGCGGCGATGTGGCGGAGTTTGCCGATAAAGTCGTCCACCGCGGTCAGCGCCGGGTTGTGGGCGTAGACGAAACCGATCTGGTCGGAAAGGTGACGGTCCCGGAAGAATACAGAGAGTCCGTGGGCCTCCCAGGGGTAGTAGACGTCGCGGGAACGGTGGAAATTACGGGTGGAGCGCGACAGGATTTCCTCGTCGGCGGCCACCCAGCGGATTCCGGCGTCACGAATGATCTCCAGCGCGGCGGGACTCACCGATCCCTCGCTGGGCCACATGCCCTGGGGGACGCGCCCGAACTTCTCCTCGAAATAGCGCAGGGCCATATGCACCTGGGTCACCGCGTCCTCGGGATGCTGGAAAGGCCGTTTGGGGAGGAGTCCTCCCGGCATTCCCTCGCGGGCGACCGAGGTGTTGCAGAGCAGGGGGAGAATGGGATGGTAGAAGGGGCTGGCGGTGACATCGATGGCGCCGCTTTCCCAGCTCCGACGGTAGAGCGGGATGAGACCCGCCACGATGTCGCGCTGATGGTCGAGAACGAGATCGCGTTCCTCGATGGTGAAAAGCCGTCCCTTGCGGATGATACGGCGGAGTTCGGGATTGTCCTCACGGGCGGAGAAGCCGAACCAGCACAGGTTGAACAGCACCTGGAGATCGAGGAAATCCTGGGCCGAATACTTGTTCGCCGCGTTCTCTATCACCGAGCGGGAGCCGGACGTCCCCCGGTACTGGAGCAACTCGAAAAAGCGGGGGAGCGGCTTGATCATGTTGTCCAGATTCGCCTGGAAAAACCGGGAGAGAATCGCCTTCTTTTCATCGGACGTCAGCTCGGAGGGCTCCTTGCGGGCCAGCATGAGTTCAAAATCCCCGGCTCCCGCGGCATAGTCCTCGATCTGTTCCAGGAGCGCGGGAACCAGATTGAACGTCAGTTGCATCTCGGGAAACCGGTTGGCCATGGACGCCATGTCGAGGTATGCCTTGGTGGCATGGAGACGCACCCAGGGCATGCTGTAGGTCCCCCGGATGGCGTCGCGATAGTTCGGCTGGTGCATGTGCCAAAGGATGGATATGTAAAGTTTGCTCACAGGGAATCTCCGAAAACGGCGGTCAGTGTATTCTGGAACGAAAGGGAGAGGTCGACGGTCGCCTTCCGTCCGGTGCGCTCTCCCAATACCGGATTTGATTCGACAGGACAGAAGGGACCGTCCCCGGTGATAAATCCTTTCCCGCAACGTTCGCTTCGTTTGCGAAGAAAGTCATTTCGAAACTGTCTTCTCTATTGTCCGGAGGAAGTCGAAGACTCTCCACCGCCGCAACAGCCCGCCCTCACTCCCTGACCTCTCTCCCACGCATAATGACGCGCGGGCGAGAGGAGAAAGAGGGCTTTTCAAAAGAAGGCCGGGAGCCAACGCAAAGCTGTACGAGAAATACCCGTTTTTGAGCGGGTATTCTTCACAAACCTTGCCGGAAGCGCTCTTTTCCCTCTCCCGCGCGTCTTCTCGCGCGGGAGAGGGTGGGCGCAGGCCGGGTGAGGGTCCGCGCCGGTGGAGAATACACCGCCTTTTCCTTTGCAGATGTCCGGGCGGGGAGACAGGTACGGTTTCCTTGACCAATGACGCGACGACAGCCGCTCATGACGTTCCCGAAGGGAACGCCTGACGCGCTTCTCGCGGCGTTATTCGGTATCCACCTCGCGGAGGAACGCGGCGGCTTCCTCGGGGGGGGTGGGATTGATGTAGATCCCGGTACCCCATTCGAATCCCGCGATGCGGGTGAGTTTGGGCATGATCTCCAGGTGCCAGTGATAGTGCTCGCGCAAATCCGGCCAGGGACTCCGGGTGTTGGAAGGATTGGGCTCGGTATGGATCATCCAGTTGTACTGCGGTTCTCCGAGCGCGTTGGCCAGCCGTTTCATGGTCAGCGAGAGGCATTCGGCGAGTTCGATCATCTCCTGACGGGTGGTCATGGTAAACCCGGCCATGTGCCGCTTGGGCAGGAGCCACAGTTCGAACGGGAACCGCGAGGCGAAGGGGCAGATGGTGATGAAGGACGCGTTCTCGTAGACCACCCTCGATCCGAATCGCTTCTCCTCATGGATGATGTCGCAATACACGCACCGGGTTTTGTAGCCGTAGTAATTTGCCGAACCGGTGATCTCCTCGCTCACCCGCTTGGGGATGATGGGAGTGGCGACAATCTGGGAATGCTCGTGGATGAGAGACGCCCCCGCGCTCATTCCCATGTTTTTGAACACGAGAGCATAGAGCAGCCGCTGGTCGCGATACAGGTCTTCCATGCGCAGACGGTAAACGTTGAGAAGGTCCACCACCTCTTCGAGCGGCCTTCGATGGAACGGATCGATGTGCTTCGGGGTTTCGATGACGATCTCGTGCGCGCCGATACCGTTCATGCGGTCGAACATGCCCACGCCCTCACGGTCGATGCTTCCCTCCACGCGCAGGGCGGGATACTTGTTCGGAACCACCCGTATCTGCCATCCCTTTTCGTTGGCGAGCGTATTGGGAGCGCGGACGCCGAGAATCTCCCCGGGGGTCATGTATTCGTTCCCCTCGTCGAAGGGACAGATGCCCGTTTCCGCCTGCTGCTCCACGGACGCGAAGTTGTGGGGGCGCTTCCCACGCTCGGTCGCTATGATTACCCATCGGTCGATGACCGGGTCTTTTCTCAATTCTGACACAATACCTCCACGTTCGGTAACTGCTTTACTCATCTATGCGTTAAACCCGTTTGGCAAGCGATTCCCGTATCTTCTCCTTGAGCTCGGTGAGATCCGAGGACTTGACCACATAGGCGTCCGCGGCCCAGCTCATGAAATTGTCCTTGTAGGACGGGTAGGCGGTGTTCAGGATCACCGGGAGCTTGTTGTCCATGCTGAGCATCTTTCCCAGCGTCTCCAGACCGTCCATGGTGGGCATTCCGATATCGAGCACCACGAGATCGTACGGCTTCTTCCGCACCAATTCCAGCGCCTGCTCCCCCGAATTGGCCACATCCACATCGTATCCCTCATCGGTCAACTCCTGCTCGTACAGGAGCCCCTGGTTGACCTCATCATCCACCACCAGAATTCTTTTCTTCTCCATGACCCATCTCCTTCTCTGCGGTATATCGTATTCCCTCAGGTTC
>CAYRTQ010000001.1:32512-68796 GCA_964426865.1 uncultured bacterium | reverse complement strand
TTTTCTTGTCAATCCCGGATCCCCGCCGGGGCCGCGCCACGGTTCAGCTCTTCGGGAGGAAGATGGACACCGTGGTGCCGGCGCCCTCCTTGCTCGCGATCTCCAGCCGTCCGCCATGATTCTGGATGATACGGTTGGATATGGAGAGCCCCAGTCCGGTCCCGTTGCCCCGGGTGGTGAAGAACGGCTCGAAAATAATGTCGAGATACTGCTGGGGGATGCCGACCCCGGTGTCCCGTATGTCGATCTGTATATCACCGTTCAACTCCAGGGAGCGTATCTCGATGGCGCCGCCCTCGGGCATGGCGTTGATCGCATTCTGCATGAGATTGATCAGCACCTGCTTGAGCTGCGGCTCGTCGAACTCGGCATCCAGCCGTCCCTCCGCCAGATCGAGCACCACGACCACTCCCTTGGAGAAGATATTCGCCTCCATGATGCTCAACGTTTTCCGAATGAGCTCGTTGACATCCCCGGGAGTCTTCTTCGGCGTCCCGGACTTGGTGAAATCGAGGACATTGGAGAGAATGTGCTCCAGCCGGTGGACCTCATCCACGATGATATTGGCGTTGCGGATGGTGCGCTCGCGGTCGTCGTACTTCTTCTGGATGGACTTGGCGAAACCGCCGATGGTGGCCAGCGGATTACGAATCTCGTGGGCCAGACGCGCGCTCACCTCTCCGATGGCGGCCAGTTTCTCGTTGCGGATCAGGGCGTCCTGGGCCTTTTCCAAATCCTGGTAGGCCTTTTGGAGTTCCTGAATCTTCTCTTCCAGATCGGAGAGAATCTGGGCGTTTTCGATGGCGATGGCGGCCTGGGCGGCGAACATGGTGAGAACCTCGATGGAGTCCCCGGTGATGGCCCGCCCGGAAAACGCGTTATCCGCCAGCAGCACCCCGATAACCTGATTTTTCACGATGAGCGGGACGGAGACGAATTCCTTGGAGATGATGATCTTCTTCATCGCCTCGTCCATGAGCGGGTTTTCCCATGCGTTCGTCACATGGAAAACCGTCCCCTTCGAGGCCGTTTCGGTCAGAACGTTGTTGGCCTTGTCCATGCTGACCACGATGTTCTCCACCAGGTACTGGAGGCCGCCCTTGACCATGAATCCCCGGTTGACGTTGTCCAGGTATTCCTGGAAGGTCAGGGCCTTGCTGGAGAGTTCGTTCCATATCCGGTAAGCCTCTTCCTGGGAGGTCGGCCCCACCCCCATGATTCCGCGCAGCTCGTTGGCCCCGCGCTCCACGAGGAACAGGAACGCCCGGTTGAACCCGATGGCGAATCCCGCGGTCACGCAGGTGAGAATGAGGTGCAGCAGCTTGTCGCGTTCCAACACGCCCTGCATGGCGATGGAAATCTCGCGCAACAGGGAAAGCTGATAGGCCTTCTTGGTGAAATCGGTCACGTCCTGGATGAGGATCATCACCCGGGGAAACACTCCCGCATGGACCCGGAAGAAGGAAACGGTGATCACTTTCTCCGGATGTTCGGGGGAGGTGTACCGGATGTTGCTGTGGGTCACCGGATTGCCGGTCTCCAGAACATGGGCGAGTTCCTGGTCCAGAATGAACTTGGTGGTGAGATCGCGGGAGAAAAATCGCTGCACCGGCTGGTGCAGGAAGTCCTCGCGCCGCAGCCCGTACATGTCGAAGAAGGTACGGTTCACGTACTCGATTTTCAGTTCGCGGTCCACGATGACAATGGATACCGGCAGGGAGTCGTTGATGGCGGCGCTGAGCTGATGCGCCTCGACCAGTTCCTTGGAGAGCCGGGATTTCTCGAAACTCAGGGCAATCTGGTCGGCGATGGTTTCCAGCACCATGACATCGTCGCGGGTGAACGCGTTCAGTTCCACCGATTCGGTGTGGATAACCCCCAGCACCTTGTCCTCGAACATGATGGGGACCGCGAGTTCCGAAAGGACATGCTCCTCGAATGCGAATCCCTGAATCCGACGGGAATCCTTCCGCACATCGCCGATGAGGAGGCTCTGACGGTTCTGGGCCGCCCAGCCCACCACGCCCTCGCCCAGCGCGAGACTGTAGCCCACCACGAAATCGTCGCCGAATCCCCCCGCGAACGCCCGGAGCACCGCACGGTCCCGGGTGGCGTTCATGAGAAATATATTCACATTGTAGTAATTGAACTTTTCATTGATGAGACGGGCAAGATACCACAGAAGCGTGTCGTTCTCCTGGGAGAGCAGCGTTTCCCGGGTGATCTCGTTGAGCACCTCCAGATGGGAGAGCCGACGCGATTTGTTGGATACCTCTCGCCGCAGGCAGGTGAAACCGTCGATGCGATCCACCACCACTTTCAGCTCTTCCTCATCCACCGGCTTTTCCAGATACGCCCACACCTCGCTGTTCAGAAGGTGGATGGACTGTTTTTTTCGTTCCCGGTCGGCGATGACCACGAGATCGCTGAAGGTCCGCATGTCATGGATATCCTTCAGGACATTCATGATCCCCTCGTCCGGCCCGGTGATATCCACCATGGCGATATCGTACTCTCCGGTATGGGCGAGCTGCACGCCCAGATCGACTGTCGAGGCGACCGTCGATTCATACCCGAGATGGTCCACCGCCGATCCGACCGGCTCGAGTGACTCCGGATCATTTCCGATAATGAGAAATTTCAATTCCGCCACCATTCGCTCCCGGCTAACGCCCGATTCAAAAACTCGCCCATGAAGAGCCGTCCATACGCGCCATTCCCCACCATCTCCCCGCCAGACATTTGAGACGCTCCCCTTTCCGTTTCGTTCCCTGGCGCCGGGCATGCGGGGGATATTATCCAAAAAAAGAAACCCCCCGGACATGTCCGGTTCCCCGCTGTCCACGCGGAATCCCGCGTCCCCGGATGCGCCCCGCCACGCCACGGCCATGCGAATGTATGAGTTTAATATATAGCAGATTACATACAAGAGCAATGCCGTTTATCGAATTCGGTCCCGGCGGGTTCCATCGGCTCTCCCGGGTAACCGGGAACCGTACCAAAAAGGCGCATCGGGGGGAAACTTCTCCCTTACAGCGCGGATTGCTCTGTCAACCAGAAACCCTTGGGTGTAATCTTGGGTTGGCTGGCTTCGACAAGCTCAGCCAGCGGGCTAAGCTTAATACGGTTTGTGTTAGTCGAAAAGAGAAAAACTTTCTACCACGAAAGGCACGAAAATCACGAAATTTCTCCTGTGAAGCACTCATTTTTCGTGTGATTCGTGTCTTTCGTGGTTACATGAACGGTATTGGGACTAAGCTCAACCAGCGGACACTGAGCCTGTAGAAGTGTCGAAGCCCAGACCACCCAACTGTATTGACTTGACATCCCCTGTTCCGGGGTGCAAAAAATTAGCCCCTGTTTTCAATAATGCTTTTTACAGCAATATTTACTTGCAGGGGCCGTTTTTTGGTGAATGCTTTTCTTTTTTACGGGCGATTCCCCGGTTCAAGAAAAAACATTCACCGTCTCTCTATTAAGTTTCACGCCATGAGACCGCGGATGGTTTCAAAATATTTCCCCCGGTTCCGGGTGGACGAAAAACCGTCTCAGACAATCTTGCGGGCCGCGGCGTCCCAGGTCACCTTGCGTCCGGTCAGATAGGAAATGGTGGCCATCTGGCAGGTGATTCCCTCCTCAATGGCGCGGTCGATGCCGCAGGAGGGCGTGCCGCCGTTACGGATGCAGTCCAGCCATTCCTTGATGTGCAGGTTGGTGGCGTCCACCCGTTTGCCGTCGCGATAGGTGTACATCAGCCCCTTGGAGGCGAAATACTTCGCGGTGGCCGAGGTCACCGCGTCGAACCCCGATCCCCCGGGGGTGTACGCGAAGAGCGGCATGGAGGGATTGATGACCTTGTTCTCGATCTTCTGCTTGTAACGGGAGGACTCCGGGTCCGCGGTGACCGTAATGCCGCCGCCCACTTCCATGCAGCCGTCATGGCCCATGAACACCATGCCCCGGTCGCGTCCATTGGCGAGCGTGGCGCTGTACACGAGAGTCAGCTCCCGTTCCGGGTATTCGAAGGTGACATTGAAAACATCGGGCACCTCACGGCCGTCCTTGTAGAAATAGACGCCGCCCGAGGCGGAAGCGGTCTTGGGAATGCCCAGATGCATGATCTGGTTCACCGCGTCGTACTCGTGGGAAAGGAGGTCCCCCGCCAGCCCGTTGCCGTAATCGTACCAGCAGCGCCAGCGGAAAAACCGTTCCAGGTTGAACGGACGCGGCGTGGCGTTGAAGAGAAACCCTCTCCAGTCGATGTTTTCCGGGCTGGCGTCCTTGTGGATGCTCATCACCCAGGCGCCGTTGGGGTTGTTACGGTTCGTGGTGGTCTCGATGAGGGTGATTTTGCCCAGGAGGTCCTTCTCGATCATCTCGCGGGCCTTGATGTGGCTCTCCACCTGACGGTTCTGGTGGCCGAGCTGGTATACCAGGCCGCTCTTGCGTACCGCATCCTCCACCAGCGCGATTTCATCGAACGTCTTGGTCATGGGTTTTTCGCAGTAGACATGCTTCCCGGCGGCGAGCGCGTCGATGACCATCTGGGCGTGCTGGTGCTCCGGGGTGGCGATGATCACGGCGTCGATGTCGGGACTGGCGAGGAGTTCCTGGTAGGTGCGGAATTTTTCCGCGGCGGCCAGCTTCTTTCCCCCGCCCGCCCGCGGCTCCACCTCGGAGGCGGCGACTCCGCGGTCGGCCCGGATATCGAACGCGTCGCATACGCCGGTGATGGCGATGTTCAGGTCTTCCTGGTCCAGATAATCCTTCAGGGAGGTTTCACCGGTATCCTTTTCCGCCATTTTTTTCTGCTCTATCCATTCGGGATGGGCGAACCCGGCGGCGCGGACGACATTTTCGCCCCGTCCGCCATATCCGATGATCCCGACCCGGACGAGCTGCCCGGCCTTCTTCATGGTGGTCTTGGGCAGAACCGCCGGGGCTTTCTTGTCCATCCCCAACTCGGCCAGTATCTGGTTCTTTTTGTACTCGTCCACCGCCTGCTTACGGCCCAGCTTGTAGAAGAACACGCCGAGCACCGGAACGGTGGCCAGCCCTTTCAGCATGTCGCGACGGTCGAAATATCCGCGCTTGCCGTTGCCGGAGGGAGTCTTGCCGGAGGGGGTCTGCCCGCCGGAATCTTTTATTTCTTCGCTCATGATTCATCTCCTGAAAATAGAGAGTGCCAAAATGCCTGATTTTCCATCCGAACCCGATTCGCGGGATTCCGGTATCGCCCTGCCGAACGGCCCGCCGATGCGGCCTGGAAGTCAATACGGAAGTGTGCCGCGCGAATTCGCCGTTCCAGCGACGATGACGGGAGATCCAGCCGGTTCCTTGCCTTCGGACCGTGGCGTGAAAGCGCGCTTCAGGCCGCTTTCCGCGCGGGTATTTTCATCATACCCAGCAGACGGTCCAGACCGATGATGTTTCCCGTGGGAAACAGGGCGAGCGTTCCGAGCGCAACCATCTCGATGAGATTCTTGTTCACAATGAGATAGCTCCCCTCGGTGGGTACGGAATAGGTCATCCCGATGAGCGGAGGAGTGCAGACATAGTAGAGCAGCAGAATGAGCATTCCCGCGACTGAGGCGATCCGCGAGCAACATCCCACGATGAGACCGAGCCCGATGGCGGTGAGCCCCCACATGTTCATGAAGTCCACAAATCCCAGGATGACCGGGGTGGTGGCCATGAAATGGAATATGGGCGCGAATATCCACTTTGATTCCAGGAGGAAACTTGCCGAGGACCAGGCGGGGTCCATCAATTTGACCATTCCCTCATAGAGAAAATGCCAGCCGATGAGCACCCGGAGAAGAACGAGCGTGGAGAGTTGCAGGGTGGAGTACTGCGGCAGGGTGACAGACTTGTTCATCATGCAGCCTTTCTTTCGGAAACGTGATGAAAAGAACGGGCGCAAAAGCGTCAGGCGACAGGCTTCGGGCGCAGAAAACGGGTCGCGCTTTCCGGTACAATCACGGGGGAATTCCCGGTAAAGGGCGGACAAGGCACGGTGCGCCCCACACACCGAATGTCATAATATAGTGACCAGGAGTCCATTGTCAACAATGGAGCGGGGAACGCGGGAAAAAAGTCCGGGCAAAAAACAATCCCGGAACGGGGAAACCCGCTTCGGGATTTTGTCTGTCTGATGGATATCTCCAGCCATATTTCTTGACCGTGCCGGGCGCCGTCGAACAGGGGAAAAAATCTCCCCGGATCAGGAGATCATGTACCGCACGAAGGATACCACGAAAATAATCCCGACCGCAATGCCGCCGATGCAATAGATGACCACGGGCACCGTGGCGATTTCCCGCGCGGTCTGGATGTTCATGACAATGAGATTCTGGGCGACCGCGGCGAGAACCGCCGTGGCAATCACGAGGAGTACGGACCCCCATCGTCCGGTCAACGCCAGCAGGGCGACCGCGATGATGGCAAACGATACGGGACTCTGCCAGGTAAAATTCTGAATGCAGGCGCGGGCCATTTCCAACAGGGTATCCATGAGCTTCCTCCGGAAAGTGTTCGGGTTATTCCGAATTGTCGATGTGATAAGAAACACGGTGCCGGCGGGAAGTCATCCCCGCATGTTTCAGGCGAAATTTTTCAGGTGAAATCATCCGGACGACATTTTGCCGGAGAATGAACGGATCGCCGGGATTGATGTCCAACTTTCCGCGTTGGCAATCCGGGAGGATAGATTATATTATTAGTATATTATGTTAAAATATTTCATTTCCGGTTCATCCTCGTGACCATTCCCAATTCATGAAAAACGTTGTTTCCACCCCCATGCACACTCCCCGCTCCCGAGCAACCCGCATTCCTGCCCGACCGGACCGGATATCCCGTTCTCCGCCCGGCAATGCTCTCCAGCTTCTTACTCGAGAGGATTCATCATGCGCATACCAATTTTACGGATAGCCCCGGCCTTGGCGTTGCCCGTCTTCCTCTGCGGCGTAACCGCCGGGGAATCGCCCCCCGTCTCGATCCCGCATGCCCTTTCTCCGTCTGTATCGGATGAAATCGTGGTCATCTTGAGGGATATCCCGCCCTCCGAAGGGCGGCTGAAAATCGCCGGAACCACGGAAACCGTTGAAGGTTTCCGGAAAATCCCCATCTCCGTCCGTCTCCGTGCGGCGCTGGGAGGTGAAATGGCGGTCCTGAAAATACCAAGAGGGACCGATCCCGATGAGGCGATCTCTTCCCTGCGGGCCAGTCCCGGGATCGTCCATGTCTCGCGAAACCTGCTGTTTTCCGCCGATCTCACTCCGGACGACACGGAGTATCCGGAGCAGTGGTCGGTGCGTGACGCCCCCCCGGACAAGGATATCGACACCGAGTCCGCCTGGGACGTCACCAGGGGAGCGTCCTCGGTGCTGGTGGGGGTCATCGACACCGGAATCGATACCACCCATACCGATCTGAAACAGAACCTCATCAACGGATTCGATTTCTGCAACGCCAGCCAGGCGGATTCCGTGCTCGACGCCGGGGGATACTGGTTCCGTCCTGTCGGCGATTACGCGGACCGCGACCCCTTTCCCTTCGACGAATTCGGACACGGGACGCATGTGGCCGGAATCATCGGCGCGAAGGGGGACAACGCCACCGGAATCGCGGGAATCGCCTGGAATGTGAAGCTGATGCCTTTGAGAGCCATCTATTCCCTGGAAATGTCGCTGGCTCCGCGATACCACCTTTCCCGGGGAAACATGGCTGACATCATCGCGGCGCTCGACCGGGCGCGCGAGGCCGGGTGCCGGGTGGTCAACATGAGTTTCAGCGGTTCCGAGGGGGATACCCTGCTCCATGCCGCCATTCTCGATAGCTACCGCGCGGGGATGGTGCTGGTCGCTTCCGCCGGAAACGCGGGGAACGATTCCCCCCGGTATCCCGCGGCATACCCGGAAGTGCTGGCGGTTTCGGCCAGCAGCCGGTATCAGGTGAAAGCTTCCTTTTCTTCCTTTGGCGATTGGGTGGATGTAGCCGCTCCCGGGGAAAACATCTATTCCACCACCCCCATGAACGGGACATTCTACCTTGAGGACCAGATAGTGAGCCGGTGCGCCCGCGATTACGGGCTATCGTCCGGCTCATCCATGGCGGCGGCGCATGTCAGCGGGGTGGCGGCGCTCCTGCTCTCCATCCGTCCGGAACTGAACGTTGCGCAGGTGATGGATTATATCCGCATGGGTGCGGACCCGGTCGGCGGGTACGACTATTCCGGCGGACGGTGCAGGGAAATGGGGCGGGGAAGGGTGAATGCGTTCAACACTCTTTTCCATGCGCTCGGACGCGGGACCGTGGCGACAGACCTGACCATTCGTCAGAACATGGATGTCACCGGAGATATCGTCATCCCTTCCGGCCGCACGCTGGAAATAGGGAGCGGGGCGACTCTGCGGATCGCGGACGGAAAGAGAATCCGGGTATCCGGCATTCTGAAAGTCTCCGAGGGCGCGCGGTTCACCCGGACGGAAAGGGGGACATACTGGAGCGGGATCGACATCGGGCCGGGAGGAAAGCTGGAAGCCGCGGGAGACCTGACCATCGAATACGCCGACTGCGGGATCGATCTCCTGGATTCCAACGGGATATCCAATGGCGTCCACACAATTACCATCCGCAACTGTCGTCAGGCGGGAATATGGATCGACAACTGCTCGCCGTTTCTCCGCAACATCGTTTGCGAACGCACTTCCGACCGTGATTTCCAGAACGGCGGGATTTCCGTTTCCGGAGCATCCGCCTTTCCCCGTCTGCGCAATGTGAAAGTCGCCGATTCGTACCATGGAATACTGGTGTGCGGGTTCTCTTCGGCGCTGATGGATTCGAGCGACATCCGGAACAGCGCCGGAGATTGCATCCAGGTCGTCGAGGGATCGTCAATCAATCTGAACGGCGCGAACAATATCTGTCCTGCACCGGGACGCCGGGCGATCAACAATTCCCCCTCGGGAAGGATCGACGCGGGGAACAACTACTGGGGGGAGAATCCCGATTTCAACTTCCTGTTCAGTTTCCCCGCGATGGTTGATCCCTCCGGGTATGTCACGACCATGTTCGATGGGATTGACCGGGCGGCAAAGCCGGACTCGCGCGACCGGGATGGATGGCGGGCGCTTGCGTTGAAATTCGAAGACTCCGGGGAATGGAGCCGTGCGCGGGACGTGTATCTCTCGCGGTTCTCACCCTCCGGAGCGGAAAGCGAAAAGCGGGAGATCATCGCCGCCCTGATCCGTGTTCAGGACCGGAGCGGACGGGACTACCGCGAACCCGCCCGCATGGTCGCCGGGGAACTTGCTCTCGGACAGGGAACATACCGGGAGTGGCTCGAACATATCCGCGGTGGTGTGCTGCTGCGGGAGGGACGGTACGAAGCGGCGGGGGATGTGTTGCTCGAATCGGCGGAAAACTGCGGAAACGGGGCGTCGAAAGCGGCGTTCCTGGCGGGGGCCGCCCGCATATACGGCGAGTATCTGGGCGATACGGTCAAGGCGAGGGAATTCGCCGATCGCGCCGCCGCGCTCGATCCCGGGGAAAGAACGCTCCGTCTCGCGTACGATTCGGCGGGAACCGGGTATGATCCGCCCCGGTTCCGGCGCGATGAAACGAAAGGTCCCGGTCCGGCCTCCGGCGATGGGGAAGCCCTTCTCGAGTCGCTCTCGGCATTCCCCAACCCCGCCAATCCCTCCGCCTCCATACGGTTTGTGATCGTCCGTCCCGCGCGGGTAACGCTCTCCGTTTATTCCATCACCGGCCAGAAAGTCGCCACGCTGGTGGACGCCCCACTGCGGGCGGGAACGCACACGGTTTCGTTCGACGGCTCACCATATGCCTCGGGAGTCTATATCTACCGGTTCCGCTCCGGAACCCTGATCCGCACCGGAAAAATTCTGGTGGTAAAATAGTGCCTTGTCAACTGGGTGGTTTTGAGTGGATTGCGCTTCGACACTTCGACAGGCTCAGTGTCCGCAGGTTCAGCACTCACCGCTGGCTGAGCTTGTCGAAGCCAGCCAAGGATTATACCTCATATTCTCTGGTTGACATGGTGCCATATGTGCGGACGGTATTTTCTCCCCCTCTCCGCCGCTCAAAACACAAAAGCCCTCACCCCTGTTTTCACGGGAGTTGAGGGCTTTCATTTGTCCGCGGGCGCGAAACCCGTTCAGCGGGGCTGATTCCACTTCCAGAGCACTTCCTCCGGAGCGGGGATCATGGGACAGGAGGAAGCCGGCGGCGAGTTGAAGGCATAATACCGGAGCGGTTCGTTGCCGATGACTTTCAGGGCGTGAGGGGTTCCGATGGGGGCGATGAGCGCATCGCCGGTGGTAACTTCGGTGATGACGTCTCCGGCCAGAGCCTTGGCCCGTCCGGTGAGGAAAACGTACATCTCGACCCGGTTGTGGGTATGCGGCTTGACCTCGTCGCCGGGTTTCATTTCAATGTAACTCAGGCTCGCCTCGGGGGTCAGATTGGACTTCCCGTCCGGACCCGCGGAGAGAAATACCGAGTTCCCCTGCATGGCGCCGGTGAATTCTCCAAACTTCAAAATCGGCATGACCGCCACTCCTTCGTGAAAAAATGGAAAATGAGGGGAAAGACGAGATGCTTTCCCCGTGGTCCTCCGGATGTATGGATATCTGGTTCCGTTTCTTTCAATAGATCAACAGCGGATCGATTTCTTCCTGGGAAGCCGGTGTCACGGTGAATTCACGGGTTTCGCGGTCCCCTCGGGCGATGACCACGACGCTCTCCCGGTCCCTGCCCTTGCTGTAGCGGGCGGTGATGGAGGCCGCCCGGAGAAAGTCCCCGGGGGCCGGCTCGCCGAGCATGAACACGGTGGCGCCGGAATAATCGCGGGCGTCGAACATCCATGCGCTCCCGTGGAGGAGGTCCTCCAGATACCGGTTCTCCTGGTCGGTGCGTCCCACGATGATTTTGATTCCGCTGGGAAGCCGGAGGTGACGTCCGGTTTTGATGGAATTCAGGTCGGTCAGGGACAGGCGATGGTCGCCGAGGTGGGCCAGGAGATCCTGAAACCTGTTCCCGAAACTCACATCGGTGAGCAGGCACCCCCCCGCGGGGGAGGGGTAGGTGTCAATGCCGAACTGACGCGCCAGTTCCTGCTGCGGCTTGCGGGAGCGTCCGGAAAAACCGTAGAGGTGGTCGCGGTTCACGATGCCTTCCTGCTCCGGAATGGTGGGATCCAGCAGCTTGGCGGAGAGGGGACGGAGCAGTCTGCCTTCCAGCCCGCTCTTTTTCAGCGCCAGGTTCATGGAAGAGCGCATCTGGGACATGGGGCGCTGGCCGAGCACTTCCCCGGTGAACACGAGGATGGCGCCCTCTTCCTCCATAACCTCCTTCGCCTTCTTGAGCAGGTATATCCGGCAGTCGATGCAGGGATTGGCCGCGGAACCATAGCCGTAACAGGGGTTGGAGAGGATGTCCAGGTATTCCTGACCGCCCACGTCCATGGGAAGAAGACGCGCCCCCGCCCGGAGGGCGGATTCCACCACTTCCGGCGGGGGATTCCACTTCCAGGGGGGAGTCTCTCCAATCTCGCGGGCCAGTACGCCGTTGAAACCGGTATAAAAGTGGAGCGCGATGACTTCGAACCCTTCCAGAACCATGATGCGGTGCGCCAGGATGGAATCGAGGCCGCCGGAAAACATCCCCACGACTTTGTGCTTATGATTGCTCAACATTGACTCCCGTCAGGGTCTGAATCGCGGTGCGAAGCTCCCCCAGGTCGATGAGGGTGTTCTTGCAGGGTCCCTCGGGACGCTGGTTGATCACTCCCAGGGTGGTGACCTTGGGCGCCACATCGTGGATGCCGCTGACAAGATCGCGTTCGCAGGCCACGGCAATCACCGCGGAGGGGCGTTCCCTGTGAATGGCTTTGCGGGCCTCGCCGCCGCCGGTGGCCACGAAGACGCTCACTCCGGCGCGGGCGCCCATTTCCTGCACGGATTTCCGCATCTCCGCCTCAAGACAGCGGGGAATCAGGATGATGGTTTTCCCTTTCCCCGGACGATGGCTGGCGCGCACCACGGCATTGAAAAAGCACACGAAGGAATTGCCCAGACGATCCCTCGAGATGCCGACCCATCGGGCCAGAGCCAGAGCCAGCGGGAGAATGCGGGAAGTCGCCACCTGCCCGATACGGCTGTTGAACAGGAGATTTTTCCCGGTGAAAGCGCTGACCGCCACGATGACCGCCAGCCCCAGGGAGATGAGCGCGAACAGGATGGCGGCTCCTCTCGCCGCATATACGAGCAGGGGATGCACCAGCGCCAGCCTCGGTTCCACCATGTACAGGGCGAATCCCAGCCCCGCCATCAGGAAAAGCAACGCCAGGGACGCATACAGTACGAAGAGGCCGGTGGTTTCATGGTACGAGACGCTCTCGTCCAGTTCGCCGGTCCAGTCCTCCCACTCGTCGCCCAGTTTACGATCTATCTTCGCGGAATCCATATATTTCTCCAACCCCTTTCTTCTTTTATATCCTTCCCGCGTAATATACACAAATTTCGATACAGCTTCCAGAGTAATATATCGGAAGCACCTGCCGTGCGGTGAACGGCGAAGGGGACGGAACGCGCCGGTCATGCGCCGCCCCTTCAAAACCGGGAAAAATGGACGCGTTCGCCCCGTCGGGAAAAAGGCCGCTCCGGCCTCCGTCCTCTGCGGAGTCGAAGCCGGCGGGAGTGATAAACCGTTCTCCGTTCCGTATCCCGTGGATGCGGGGGAACGGGGGATAGCCGGGCGCCATTGATCTTTTATTCACGCCTTGAAGGATTGCGGCCGGATAAAAAGCTTGACAGGGGCGGCGGCACGGAGTTAAATTATAATATTAAGATACTAGAATAAATGCCCTTATTCTGGTATCTCCCTGATTACCCGGTTGAGCATTTCTGAACGGGTATGGTCCTTTATGTTGTTGAAACCCTGTCCGCGGGGCATCCATGGCCCGGTGGAATCGAGGAGGGACGGGATCAGGCGTGAAGCCCGCCGGTGTGCCGCCATCCCCCGGAGGCAAACCACCGGGCGAGGCCCGTTCGGGAACGGGACGGGCGGAAAAAGCAGCGGCGGACGGGATGATTGCCCGCCCTGTCATGATCCCGGGAATGACACGCGCTCACAGGCAAGGAGGAAAAACCATGGAACGGCAAAACAGAATACTTGTCTTCCTGTTGCTGATACTCTTTACTGCGATTACCACGGTAAGCATTGCGACATCACAGACCCGGCGACCGGCGCCGCGAACCATGCCCCGGACGGAAAGGGGGGTAACCCCGGGCGACACCACCGGCATGATGGGCATGGGGAGGGGGATGGCGGACAGCAGCGGCATGATGATGGGACACATGATGGGCATGGGGCCGGGAATGATGAATCTCGGCATGATGTATCTGAACAATATCAACCTGTATCTGATGCATTCCCGGGATCTCAATCTCACCGACCAGCAGGTCGCCCAACTCAAGGACCGTCGCGCCGCATTCATGAAGAACACCATCGACGCCCGCGCCAAAATGCAGACCAACATGGTGGATATCTGTCAGTTGCTGGACCAGGACGCCATCAATGTTTCCCAGGTCACCAGCCGGATACGGGACAGCCAGGATGCGACCACCAACTTCCTGATCCAAACCGTTCAGGCTCAGGCCGACGCCCGGAACATCCTGACCCCGGATCAACGGAGAATGGCCATGCAGTATGAGACCACCGGCTATTGCGCCATGATGGGCATCGATGACAACTTGATGCGCCGTAACCAGCGGAATACCGCTCCGAGCGATACCGGCGGCGTGTACTGACCGGGGATCACCCGGAAGACAGGGTGCGACGCACCATTCCGATCGAGTGCAATCACAGGAGAATACCCATGAAAATACTCAGAAGACTATCCATACTTGCGTTCATCCTCGTCATGGCAAGCCTGATTGGGATAAGCTATGCCCAGACGAAAAGAAGCACCGGGAAATCCAAAACGACAACAACGCAGAAGAGCAAAACCCAGACTCTGGGGAACTATTTCCACTTCTACCTTGACCACGCCACCCAGTTGAGGCTGACCGGAGAGCAGCGTCAGGCACTGCAGACCCGCAGGGAACAGTTCCTGAGCGAAACACAAGGTACGCGTGATTCGTTGCAGACCGCGATGCAGGAAATTCAGACCATGCTTCGTGATCCGAATGTCAACCGGGATCAACTGGACAGCCGTATTCAGGATACCAGCGCCATGCTCGCCGATCTGCTGGTCCGGGCCGTGAACGCCCATATTGAGGCCCAGAGTGTTCTGGATGCGCGTCAACAGCAACTGGCCAGCCAGTATCTCGGGAATTACATGCAGCAGTTCATCGCCAGCGGCGAGGGGACAACCACCCCCGGAGGGACCGGAACCGGCGCGACCCGCGGGACCACCCCCGGAACGGGATCGGGCGCCGGGTCGGATACCACCGGCGCCGGTGGCGCCACCAGTCCCCGATAGATGAATGGACAAACGGGAATACGAGAAGTCATTTGGGGAGCCAGGCTGCTTCCATGAACGTAAAAATCCCCGCTCTCTCTCCGAGATTGCGGGGACTTTTTTTACGCGTCGAAAGGTCAGATCAGATTCCCCCCGGAATCGAAGGTCATCTCTTCCGGTTCTCCCCGAACCTCGATATCCGGCCTTCCGGAAAGCGTGTCGAGCAGACTCTCCGAAACCTGCAATGCATCGAGGGCGAGGGTGTTACGGATGCGAATCACTCTCGCCGGGCCGGAAGAGAGCTTTTCCAGCGCGACTGCGATGCACTCGCGGTCGTTTTCCAGGGTGATGGGAATGCGGACGATGGACCAGGTATTGGACGCGATGCCGTTGGTGTACGTGGCTTTCAGGTCAATCTTTTCGAAGAGTCGGCGGGGGATGAGATCGGCGAACCCGATACCCATGGCGTTGCCGTGGCTCGCTTCGGTGAGATCGCGGACAATGAGGGTTTTGTAATCCGGGATCTTCTCACCGCCGAAACGTCGCCAGAACCCGATGATATTGGTGTCCATTCCCGTTCCGGAGATGTTTTTCCCCATCTCGTCCACGATGAGGATATCGAATTCCCGCACCGGGATGCGCGGAATGAGCTCGCGGCAGCGCTCCAGCAGGGCGTGATCCACCTCCTCGAACGCTTCCGGCGCGGCCACCCGGATGTCGAATGTCTCATCGAACGCGTTCTCCAGGATGCCCACGCCGAAAAGGATTTTGCCCGTTGTGTCGCGGACCGTGCGGAACGTTTCGGTGATTACCCCCCCGAGGCCGTACTTGTGCATGGTTTCGGCGCCGTTCTTCTTGCCCAGGCCCACCGCCACCATTTTGCACATCCCGCTCTCCACCGGGCCGTGGAACGCGGTGTGCAGTTTCGCCCGGTTGATCACCACGATGCCGTCGGCCTCAATCGCGACCCGGTTCAGGTGCACCGGCGCGCCGGAAGGAGTCTCGCCCAGGATGACCGTCTCCATGGACGATACAATCGGAACGCCCATGCCCGCTTCCGTAATGCCGAGACTCTCCAGCATCTCGATCTGTCCCTGTGCGGCGCCGCCGCCATGGGATCCCATCGCCGGGATGATGAAGGGGGTCGCTCCGGCCTCCCGGAGCAGCCCGATCACCGTTTTCAATATCCGGGGGATACGGTCGATGCCCCGGCTGCCCGCGGTGACCGCTACCCGCATGCCGGGCCGGACCCGGGAAAGCAGGCCGGAAGCCACGATGCGGGAAGTGAGTTCGCCTTCTATATCCTCGATGCGGGTCCGGTCGAAGATTTGACGGATTTTGACCATTCTGGGAAAGGACATGTACAACTCCTGTTGCAAGGAACGTGAACCGTCATGAGCGCTTCGCGCGTCAGAAGCGCCGCGGCGCGTCAGTAGGGGCTTCGCCCCGTCATTGGCGCTTCGCGCGTCAGGTGCGCCTGCGGTGCGTCATTGGCGCTTCGCGCGTCATAAGCGTCTGCGACGCGTCATTTGCTTCGCGTCAGAAGAGGTTTCGGCGCGGTTATGAAGGGCGGCTTCTGTCATGTGTTTCAGGTTTGGAAACGATTATCCGGGAAAGTGTTCAGGTGTTTTCCCCGATTCCCGTCCGATGGATTGAATATACCGGTTCACCTTGATCGTGAGGGACCGGAGTTTCTGAAGGATGTCGATGTATTCGTCTTCCGAAACGAGACCGCGGCGGCGCGCCTTGTTGATCCATGTGACCGTCTCGAAGATCGACCCGCGGCAGTAGTAGCAAAACTGTTTGTTTTCCTTGTAATGGAAACGCCCATATCCCTCGCTCAGGTTCGCCGCGATGGAATCCGCCGCGCGGACCAGTTGCTTGCCGATGGTGTCCCTTTCAAAGTAACTCCAGCGGGCGACAATGCGCCAGATCGATTCCCCGATTTCCAGCGAGAGCCGGTAGACCTGCAAATCATCCAGTTTCTTGCCGATTTCCATATCGCGCTCTCGGGAATGAGTGGATGCTCTTGGGAAAAAGTGGATGAAATCACCGGCCTTTTTAGCAGAGAAAGGGAAATCCGCCGTATCTCCCACGGTTCTCACGCGCCCGTCAGGGCGCCAATCCCGCGCGAAGCGCCAATGACGCGCCGCAGGCGCACCTGACGCGCGAAGCGCCAATGACGGGGCGAAGCCCCTACTGACGCGCGAAGCGCATATGACGCGCCGCAGGCGCTTATGACGCCGCCCACTCCACCACATCCATCGGCGTTTCCAGCACCTTTACCCCTGCTTCGGCGAGTATCGCGCATTTCCCGGCGTAGGTTCCCGCATTCCCCCGGACGATGGCTCCGGCGTGGCCCATGCGCTTGCCCTCGGGGGCGAACCGTCCGGCGATATAGGCCGCCACCGGCTTGGTCATGTGGCTGGAGATGTACTCCGCCGCAATCTCTTCCTGCGCGCCGCCGACCTCGCCGACAATGACCACGGAACCGGTGTCCGGGTCGTGTTCGAAGAGTTCCAGAATGTGGGTGAGCGTGGTGAGGGACACCGGGTCCGCGCCCATTCCCACCACCGTGCTCTGGCCGTACCCGGAATCACTGAGGATTCCGGCCATTTCGTAGGCCAGGGTTCCGCTCCGGGAGATGATGCCGATGCGTCCCGGGGTGAAGAGGGAGGCGGGCATGATGCCCATCTTGGCCTCGTTGGGGGTGAGGATGCCCGGCGTGGTGGGGCCGAGGGCGAACACCCCCATATCCTCCGCCAACGCGCGCATCCGCATGACATCGTGCACCGGCACATGCTCCGGCACCACCACGATGAGCCCGACGCCCGCGGTCACCGTCTCGAAGAAGGCATCGAGCACGCCCGAGGCCGGGACGAAGAACACGGACGCTTCCGCTCCGGTGGCCCGCACTGCCTCGTCCACCGAGTCGAACACGGGGACGCCCTCGATTTCGCCGCCGCCCTTGCCCGGGGTGACCCCGGCCACGATATTGGCGCCGTATTCCTTCATCCAGTGGGTCTGGACGCTGCCGATCTTTCCGGTGATCCCCTGCACGAGGACCTTGGTCTTGC
Source organism: uncultured bacterium (assembly GCA_964426865.1). Classification (GTDB taxonomy): domain Bacteria; phylum Latescibacterota; class Latescibacteria; order Latescibacterales; family Latescibacteraceae; genus JAWLHT01. The sequence goes on along the minus strand of CAYRTQ010000001.1, from coordinate 51,231 downwards.
GATTGAGAAGTATGGACATGAGAAGGCTTCAGTTCCCGATTTATGTTATAGTTTACAGGCGTTCAATTCGATTCAGCCACTCGTTGAAGTGAGGGCATTCCTTCCGAATGGTGGAAAGCCCGATGCGGCTGGCGATAGTCGCTCCGTGAAAAATCTTTTCATATTTTGGAAATTCTTTGCGTATTCTCTTTGAGGGCGCGGTTTCCGGGCTGTCATTGATATCTTCCGGAGTCCGGAAAGATGCTCTGATGCAGTTCAGAATCGGCTCTTTGTTCGGTTCATTCATGACCTGTGCGATAACCGGCGGTGAAGAAAACAGCAATCCTTCATACTCATGCAGGAAGAAAAAACTGGAAAAACGGGGGTTGTTGATATCTTGATTAAATCCGGTCTCGACTATTGACACTTTCTCGTGTGGATCACCGACGATGTTCGTGCGACCGGGGAAATCGTCGGGAAGTCCATAATAATCGAACATGGTTGTCACGAGGTCGGCGCTGCTGTCACCAAGCAATCTCAGGACCTCTTTTTTTGCTGTACCGTATTTTATATAGCCGCCTTTATGTTTCACTCCGTCGACATCTCTCCTTGTCGTCACGATTATCGGGAGAATAAGTATATCTCGACCATAAAGATGTTCATAAAGGACCCAATTCACGAAGGTTTCTTCCGTTTGCCCTTCGACAAGAATCAACACCTTTTTCATGATTCAGGGACGCCCTCCGAGGATGTTCTTTTCCCAAAGGTCGCCGAGGCCATACTCCTCAAGCCATTCGGATATCTGAGATTTCTCCAGACGGCGGAACGTGCTCTGCTCTTCGTCGCGATCCACAACAACGATATCTTCCGGTTCGAACTGATTCACCAGGGTAACGGATTGTGTCGCGACGATAACTTGTGAATCTTTCGATGCAGACCGCAAGAGGCTTGCGAGGACGTTCACCGCATATGGATGAAGTCCAAGTTCCGGCTCATCCAGGAGAATGATCGAGGGCAATTCCGGCTGCAAAAGGAGCGTGGCAAGACACATGAAACGAAGCGTGCCATCCGAAAGGGAAGAGGCATTGAAATAATCGCTCGTCCCTTTATGTTTCCATTCAAGCCGTATCTTGTCCGGGTTCAACCGGGAAGGTTCGAGAACAAAACGGTCAAAGAATGGTGCAACAAGGCGAATGGAATCCTGGATGTTTTCGTACTGTCCGGGATATCGTTTGGAGAGCATGTAAAGAAATGCCGCCAGATTGCCGCCATCGGGACGGAGGGAGTGATTATCTTCGATGCCGCCGGTTTGTTTTATGGTGGCGCTTTCGCTTGTATCATGGAAATGGAAGATTTTCCAGCTTTTTAAATATGCTCGAATATATTTGGTATCGGGGTCACATTGCGTATCGAGTGAAACTTCCGATTCCAGATATCCGTTTCCTGAATGATATACATGGCAGTCTTTCCCACCAGTATCAGTATTCGGTCGATAAACCGTTTCATTATGAAACACGAAACTGTCTGCGACAGTTGGTGCGAGGATACAGTCATACTCTATTTTTTCATCGAAACTTAACTGTATTGACAGGCTTTCTGATTGCTTCCGCCCAAAATGCAGTATGCTGTTCGCCCCCCCCTGTCTGCCGGTATAGGTCTGAAGGTTCCCTTCCACCAGTTCGTTGAGGAATTTGAAAACTCCGACGAAGTTTGACTTTCCCGCGCCGTTCGCCCCGATCAGGATATTCATGGGTTTCAGGTCGAGAGTGAGTATTTTGATCGACTTGAAGTTTTCAATGGATATGCGAGTCAGCGTACTCATGGGAAAACCTTGTCTGCCGCTTCATTTCAAGGGCGCGATAGGAACATTCGATCCGTTGCTTTACGGATAATATGCTTCGGTGATATCTGTTTGGGAAGCCCTTTTCAATACCCCATTGTGCGCGCGGTCTCCAAACTTCTCTCCCGGCGTTCCAGCATGGAGGATGTGCCCATGTACTGGAGAGAGCCGTTTCGGCTCGTCTCCCGGCCCGGTGTTCGCGACGGGAGAACCTGAATGCTTCGCCGCGGCGGTGAGCGGTAGGGCCGCGATGGCGGTGCTACGGCTCCTCACTCCACCAGTTCGAAGAGCTTCTCCACCGCCTTCTCGGTCGCCACGTCGGTCACCACATGGACGCCTCCGGAGCGGAGAATTTCCCAGGTTTCCTCCTGACGGTTCCCCAGGGCTTTGGCCACGATGGGAATGGAGACATTGTGCTCCTGGATGTAGCGCACGATACCTTTCGCCCCCTCGTGGATGGGGTTGATGCCGCCGTAGAGATTGACAAACACCGCGCGCAGCCCCGGTTTGGAGAGCATGAGGTCCATGGTGTTGTAGAGAAGGTCCGCGGTGATGCCGCCGCCGGTTTCCAGAAAGTTCGCGGGACGGAGTTTCCGCCCGATGATATCCATGGTGGCCATGCCCAGCCCGGCGCCGGAAGAAATGAGCCCGATATCGCCGTCCAGTTCAACATAGGTTACGCCGATTTCGCGGCCCCGTCGCTCCAGGGGGCTTTCGTCGCGCTCCTTCGCCCGTTCCTTCGGGAAGCGGTTCTCCATGCGGTAAAGGGCGGAATCGTCCACTTCCAGCTTGGCGTCCAGCGCCAGCGGGGATCCGTCGGAGCCGATCACCAGCGGATTGATTTCCGCGATGAGAGCGTTCAGCCGACGGAAGGTGCGGTAGAGTTTCACCAGGATATCCGCGCAGGCGGGAATCTGTTTCGCGGGGAAGGATGCGTTTTTGAGAAGCTTCCGGGCCTCGTAGGCGAAAAGTCCGCGGTTCACGTCCACATGCAGGGAGGCGATTTTCTCCGGGGAGTGCTTCGCCACCTCCTCGATGCTCATGCCGCCCTCGCTGCACGCCACCACAATGGGTTTTCCAGCGTAACCGTCCACGGTGATGCCCAGGTAGAGTTCCGTATCGAATTCCACCCGACGGCTCACCAGAACCTTGTTTACCCGAAGGCCCCGTATGCTCGTCCCGAGGATGCGTTCCGCGACCGCGTACGTTTCTTCCGGGTCCGCGGCGGGTTTCACTCCGCCTGCCAGTCCGCGCCCGCCGGAGAGCACCTGGGCTTTCACCACCACCGGCCCGGCGAGCTGCGCCGCGGCGGCTTTCGCCTCATCGGGGGTGTGCGCGATCATGCGTTCGGGAACGGGGATGCCCATTCCCGCGAAAATGTCCGCTGCTTCGTGTTCGAAAAGTTTCATGAATAGGTCCGTTTGGATAAATAAGTGCCTGAATGCCAAAGCGCCCGAGTTATTGCTCCGGCGAGAAAGAAACAGCCTTTTCTCCTGGTTCGCCCGGAATATACTGCCGGGAGTTGCTCGTTCGGTATACATTCGAACGTATGCGACTCATGAGCGCTCACCTCACCCGACCCACGGCCGCCCTTGTACGTTAAGAAAAAGGTAATACTCTGTGTCGCAGTAAGCTTCTTGATTTGTGCAACCGCCGCTCCGAACGAGTCACCCTTCTCCTGACCAGGAGAAGGGACGGGGATGAGGTACGGCGTAATGCTATTTGATATCCCATTCCTGGAACGGCATCGCCACGTTGTTCACCACCAGCCGCGAGGGCTTTCCGCCCACTCCCAGCTTGTTCACCGCGCGGACCTCGACCTCGTTACGGCCCGGGACCAGACGCCAGGTCCAGCGTTCCTCGGTTTTCTTCCAGCCGGTATGGTCGGTATTCACCTCGAAGTGGCTGAAATTTGGGGCGTAGGTTTCGAATTCGAGAAACAGGTTCTCGTTGCCGAAACCTTGGGTGGTGGTGATATGCACCGTGTTCAGGTCGGGCCAGAGATCGCGGGAACGGTCGGTGTGTTCACGATACCAGCCGCGGGGCGGGGTTTTCGCGTCATACCAGGAAACATAGCCCTGCCACAGGTACCCGCCGCGGTCGTGGGCCAGCGGACGGGGAGTCGGCTTTTCGTAGAAGTTGTTCCTCGGAAGCATGCGCATGATGCGGGACTCCATGAACCCGGTGTAGGCGTTCTGGGCATGGTCGTGGTAGGTGAGCGAACTGCGTATCACCGGGGGCTTGTCCGCGCGATCCTTGAACGCCTCCGTCCCGAGCCGGTACGTGGTCGCCCAGTCCATGGCCGTGTCCGGATAGAAATAGTCCATGTACCGGTCGTGGATTTCGAGGAAGCTGAGCGGTTCACCGGTTTTCGGGTCGCAGAGGATGTGGTTGGGGAAAAAGGCGTCGAAATAGATCCACTTGGCGTATTCGTCGTTCCATATTTCGCAGACCTCGTGGGCGTCCACCCCGATAAGCCGTCCCTGCCAGCCGTAGGCCATGCACATCCCCACCAGGAACAGGTTCTCCTGGATGCACATACCGCCCCCGCCGGCCTTGTTGATGCGGTTCACGATGGAGAGCGCGTCCCATCCCGGATATTCCATGTTGGGGTTCGTCCAGCGCCAGCGCTTGGCGGCGTAATCGAGGAGTTTCATCTGGGCCTCCAGCTCGGTGCGGCAGCCGGACACCAGGGCGTCCAGGTTTTCCTGGGCGCGCAGACGGGCGAATTCCGGACGGTCCCACTTTTCCCATTCCCAGTTCACCGAGGGATACCGCACTGTCGGGTTGTAACTCTCGGTCACGAACAGGTTGCCGTGGAGCGGCACCGGGAAATCCTCGCGGAAATCGGCGGAAAGCTCGGCGGATTTGACCGTGGGAGTGACCAGCGGGTCCCCGGTGGAGAGTTCCATCCTGAACTGGAAGAAGCGGCGGTTGAATTTCGCGCCATCGACCGCGACATTGATCGAGGGGCCGCTTCCGGCGAGTTCGTAGGCCTCCCATTCATCCGAATACGGGTTTGGGCTGGAACCCCTGCGGATATAGCATTGCACCGAGGTTCCCGGGGGGACGGTGGAGAGCGCGGAGAAGCGGAAAGCGCGAATGGTGCGCGCCCGGGCGATGGGATCGTCGCGGTCCCCGCGCCAGAGGTCGATGACCGGGCTTGCCAGCCATCCCGAGCGCACGGAGCGTTCCAGCCCCAGCCGTACGCTGTATTCGGCGCGGTCCCTGCCCTCCGGGCCGAAGGGGCTTTCCTTCCATGATTTGCCGTTGTCGGTGGATTTGAACGAGGTTTTCCCCACATCTTTCGGATCGCCGCCGCCAGTCGCGTACTCGTCGGCGCGGGCGATCTGGAGATTCCAGCCGTCACCTTCCTTCTGCGCCTCGGGGCAGGAAAGTTCGATGACGTTTTCCCCCTTCTTCAGCCACTCGGGGGGGATATCGGTCCAGCGCGCGTTCTCCCAGCCCTGGAGCGGATTGTTGTCCACCTTCCCGCGATGCCCGTTCACCGAGATGGTCAGAGGATTGGACGGATTACGGCGGTCCGGGAAAACATAGAGCGCCGCCCTGTGGGCGCGGGGATCGTCGAGGGTGAGAATCTTGCGCGCCCGGTTGGATCCCCAGACCGCATCCTCGTATACCCCTTTCTGGCTGTATCCCGCGCCGGGGGAGTCGTTCTCCACCACTTCGGCGTTCCAGAGGCAGATTCCCCCTTCCGGGTTTTTCCGCACCATGTGCATGAACCCGGTGTCGTATATCTTTTCGGCATCCGCCCGCCAGGTGATGGTGTCCATATCCGTCTTTTGGGCGAAAGCGGAACCGCCGGTCGCGAGGGTCAGAGAAAGAACTGCCAGACAGATGAGTGCGTTGGAGGCAAAAATGCTTGGCCGCATGGAACTCCCCCATTGGTGCGATGGTTTGGTTTCGGTCTATACGATGGGATCAGGGCCGGGTCACTTCCCCGAGAGCAGCTTTTTCAACGTGGCGTCCATCGATTCCGCCCATATCCGGTAGCCTTTTTCGTTGGGATGCACGCCGTCCTCGAACATGAATTCTTTCCGGGGAAGGCCGTTTGGGGCGGCGATCTTCCCGCCGAAATTCAGGAATGTGATGTAATCCTTATCATCCAGACGGGCGATGCGCCGATTGATGTCCCGTATCGGGCGGACAAACTTAACCGGGCTGCGTGGGAGCACTCCGAGCAGGAGTATGCGGCATTCCGGCGCTTTCGCGTGGATGGTCTCACAGATCGCCTCGATCCCTTCCGCAATTTCGGCGGGAGAATTCTCGCGGGCGTTCTCCGTGCCGGTGAGATTGTTCGTACCGATCAGGAGCACCGCGACTTTCGGCTGAATCCCCTCGAATTCCCCGTTTTCGAGCCGCCAGAGGACATTCTGGGTGCGGTCCCATCCGAATCCCATGTTGACCGCGTTCAGCCCGCGGTAATACTTGTCCCATACCGCTCCGCCGTGGACGATATCCGAGCGCGGCGTTCCCCCGAACATGTGGGTTATGGAATCGCCGATGAAAACGAGATCGACCGACTGTTTCCCGATCTGCTCCTTCACCTGTTCATGACGCTGATACCAGTCATAAAAATCGTTCTCCAGCTTGGGAACGGGAATGATCGCGGTATTTTCCGGTTTTGTCCCGGTCCGCGCCGGAGCGGTTCCGTTTTTGCCTTCCGCCCGGACTCCGAACGCGAACGCCGCCGCGAGAAGGAAAACACCGGTTGTTCTCATGATTCCATGCATGCCGTTTTCTCTCCGGGTATATTTTCGTTGCTTGCCGCGCCGGGTCTCATTCCCTTCTCCGGCCCCCTTTCCATCCCGGCCAGAATCCCGGTCCGGCTCTTTCCCCTTTGTCCCTTTATCCGTACCCCTACAGCACCCGTCTGGCCCCCGGAATACGGGTGACAAGATAGCTCAGCGCGAAGCAGAGCGCAACCCCGGACGTTCCGACCGCCATGAACTTGAGCATCGGAGGCGCGGACGCTTCGCGCGCGAGCAGGCTGACCCCCACGATGACCGGCGGATGGATGATATACGCGGTGTAGGAACTTTCCGAGAGCGCCCGGAGGAGAACCCCGGCCCGGTTCAGATAGCTCCGGAACCGGGTCAGCAGGAAAAGGATGATTCCGAACGCCGCGAACGGCTCCCAGAGGGAATAGGCCGCCGCCTGCCAGTGCATTCCGCCCATGAACGGTTCGACATTGCCGGAGAGCGCCCCGCCGAGTACGAGTATGACCGGCAGCAGCAGTATCGAAGCCAGGGCGAGGAGTGACCAGGTCCGCGACGTCCGGGCGGGGATTTCCTCCAGCCACCCGTACCGGAAAGCCGCGATTCCGAGCGCGAACAGCACCACGTAGGACGAGAAATATCCGAGCTGCATTTGCAGGACATTCACTCCGCACGGCCAGACCAGCCGCAGGCAGAACGCCCCGATCCCGGTGAGAACCGCGGCGGCCAGAATGGACCGGCTGGAGGGAAAGGCTTTATGCCGGGCGTCCGCTCCGCTCCGGGAAACCGCCTTCCAGATGACATAGGCGAAATTGAAAATGAGCAGCGCTTCCACGAACCACAACGGCCCGAAACCGATGTTTTTCAAGGTCAGTATCCGGGTGCGGTAATACTCGAGAAAAACCGTCCAGTCCCGGTGATGGGGGAAATAGGACATCGCCGGACCCAGCACGAACGCATAGAAGAGAAGCGGAATCCCCAGCCGCACCAGCTTGTCCCGGAGAAACCGGAGCGTCCCCTTGCGGTCATATGACGGCGCGGTGAAATATCCGGAGATGAAGAACAGCAGGCCCATGAAGAACGCCTGGTTGACCGCGCAGAACAGGGTCAGGATCACGGCGGTGAGCGAAACCCCGCTCACCTCGCTGTAATACCAGGACCCGGAAGCGCCGTATGTGATCGCGGTGTGGTGCAGGAGCACCAGCATGACCGCGAAGGTGCGGAGGTTGTCGAGATAGTGCAGGCGGGCGTTCACCGGCTGAATTCTCCTGTCGTTCGGATCAACTCCGGTCAGGTTCGGGACTACACCAGCCGGGCGGGTTAATTCACTTCGATTTCCCCGGTATGGATTCCCTCGCCGCCCATATCGTCACGCACCCGACAGGCGAAGCGTTTCTTTCCGGACGAGGGGAACGTATGCTCCACCACCGCCGCCGCTTCTCCTTCGCTTCCGCTCACGAACGAATGCCGGTGAGCGCCGGAGAAGCTCCCGGCATAATCGAAATCCCATGCCACCGCGACGATTTTCGCCCCGGGATTCCGGACCGATGTCCCCCCCGCGTCGAACCGGAATGTGCGGGGGCCGGATAGTGCATATTCGACATCTACGATCGGGGGAAAAACAAATGTTAGAAAATTCCCATCCCCGTCATGGGCGGCGGACTCCCCGAAACGGGGGGAAACGACACGCACCAGATCCAGCCGCATGCATCCGGGACTGTCCGGGGCAGTCAGCCGCAGCCGTTCCGCCGTTTCGACCGCATCTTCCCGAAACTCACGGGCCAGCATGACACCCTCTCGCATGGGATTCCGCGCGGCATCCGTCGTTTTTCGCACCGCGTCCGCGAAAGCCAGCACCTCCGAAGCGGTCACCCCTGCTTCCCGGTCCGGGTCTCCGAGCCAGAGCGGGGTAGCGCCCGTGAACCCGTCGATGCCCCCCGCGCTTTCCGTCCGGTCCGCTCCGAAGGCGCAAAGGATGAACGCGCGGAGTTCTCCGGGCGGAACATCGGCGGTTTCATAGACGCCCCAACGTTCCAGGGTGAAATCCGGCGCGGGGGATGACTCGTCGTCCGGGACCACCGCCAGACGCGTCAGACGGTCGCGGGTGACATCCACCGCCTCTTTCGACCGGTCGCAAGCGATCCACCGTCTTCCCAACCGGTGCGCCGCCGCCGGGGTTGTCCCCCCGCCGCAAAAAAAGTCCGCGACCGTTCCCCCTTCCGGACACCATCCCCGGATCACCCGTTCGAGCAGTTGTTCCGGTTTCTGGGTGGGATATCCGATACGCTCGGGATCCTTCTGCTGCAAATGGTTGATGCCGAGCCAGACATCCGGCGGGCATACACGGTCGTCGTCGTAATACCGGTACACTTTCCCCGCCGATCGTATGGTACGGAACGTCCGTCCGGTTTCATCGGCGCATTTCTTCAGGTTGTTCCACTTCTCCAGGACCCGTCCGCACCGGGGGCACACGTTGCGGGGAATGCCGACCGCCTCGGGGGAAAAGAACGGTCGCCGTTTCGCGAACCAGAGGAGGACATCGTGCTTTCTCGGGTAGGAATTCCGCGACCTTCCCCCGCTGTCGTAGGACCAGACGATCTCGTTGCGAAAATGACCGGGGCCGAAAATTTTGTCCAGTTCGACCTTGATGTAATGGTTGGCGTGATGATCGCAGTGAACGACCAGACTGCCCGTTTTTTTCAGCAGACGCCGCATCTCGAAGAGACGGGCGTTGAGCCAGACAAGATAGCCGGGCAGGCCGTCATCCCAGACATCGGAAAAGGACCGGTGTTCCGTGCGATCGCCGGAAACCGCCCGGTGGTGACGGCCGGAGAAGAAGGGCGGATCGATGTAGATGAGATCGATGCTTTCGTCCGGAAGCTGGCGCATGACATGCAGGTTGTCGCCAAGGATGAGACGGTTCGGCTCCATATCGGGGTTCCCGAAGGTGCGCCGGTCGACCACCTGGAAAGGGAGCGCGAGGAAGGGAAACCGCTTGCGGAAGCCTTCGCGAAGGTCCCATCCCAGCGGATCGCTTTCCATGGTCACGCCGAATCCCCCGCCCGTCTGTCGTGACGTTTCCGGACGGGGAAGCGCGTTCGTCCGTTCGTTTGCATCCGCCGGTACCGTCGGGATGAAACCGCCGTTCACCGGAGCCTCCGGGGATTCCGTACGTTTTTCCCGATCCGTCTGGACATGGTTCCGTTTCCGTTCACCGGGTGTACCGCCGGTTTCAGACGAAAATCAATGCAAGCGAGTAAGAATGGTTTCGCGGGATGAGTATACGGCCCGGCGAACCAACAGATGGTCTGAACCGGTGATGCGAATGATTGAAAATGATAAAAGATTGATAAAGGCATTTCTTTTCATCATTCTTCATCATGTGAATCATGCGAATCACCGGTTCAGACAGGTCTCAAAATCATTCCTTGCTCGTTTGACCGCTCATTCTTTCAGACAAGCACCGCCCGCATGCAGGGAAGCATTCAGGCGCTCAATATTTTTATTCCCGCGCCTTCGCCAGTTCCATTCCCCGACGGAACGCGGTGAGGTTCAGTTCCTCGGTGCCTTTGGGGACATTGCCGCGGATGGTCTTTTCCAGAGCCTCCGCGCTGACCAGACCGGTGAGCGCGGTGAGGAATCCGAGCATGACCATGTTGGCCACAATGCCCTTGCCCAGTTCATCCGAGGCCGTGCGGGTGGCCGGACAGACGTGAACGCGGAAAGGAAGCCCGTCCGGCGGGGTGAACAGGGAACTGTCCACAATGAGGAGCGCGCCCTCCTTCAACTGGCCCATATACTTGTTCAGCGCTTCCAGGGTGAACGCCACCATGACGTCCGGCGCGGTCACCTGGGGGTACACGATGGGCGTGTCGCTCAGGATCACGTCGGATCGCGCCGCGCCGCCCCGCGCCGCCGCGCCGTAAGTCTGGGTCTGGATGGCGTGCATGCCCTCCCGGATGACCGCCGCCTCGCCGAGGAGCATGCCCGCGAGCACCACTCCCTGTCCGCCGAAGCCCGCGAAACGGATCTCAGTTCTCGGCATTCCCCGCCTCCTTTCTCAGGCGCTCCCGCAGGCGCGCCAGTTCCACATCCAGCACCGGCTTCTCGATATCGAGCAGCTCCCCGACCACGATTTTCCCGTCCAGTTCCTCCGGGGTCATCCCGGCGGCTTTCGCCAGCGGCACGGATTGATCCTTGAAATAATCGAGCATTTTCACCGCGCTGCCCCGTCCGGTCTTTCTGCCGAACTGCACCGGGCACTGGCTCATGATCTCGATGAGGGAGAAGCCTTTATGGGAAAACGCCTTGCGGATGGTCCGCGTGATCTGCCGGGTCTGGTACACGGTCCAGCGGGCCACGAAGGTCGCGCCCGCCGCGATGGCCAGCCCGGAGATATCGAACGTGTTCTCCACGCTCCCATAGGGCGTGGTGGCGGTTTTCAGCCCAAGCGGCGTGGTGGGGGCGGCCTGGCCGCCGGTCATGCCATAGATGCCGTTGTTTACACAGATCACGGTCATGTCGATATTGCGCCGGGCGGCGTGAATGAAATGGTTGCCGCCGATGGCCAGAAGGTCGCCGTCACCGGAAACCACCATCACCCGGCGATCCGGGGCGGCCAGTTTCACCCCGGTGGCGAAGGCGATGGGACGGCCGTGCGTGGTGTGCAGGACATCGGAATAGACGAACGGGCTGGGAATCCAGGCCGCGCACCCGATGCCGGAAACGAACGTGAAGTCGTCCAGGGAGAGCTGTTCCTCATCGATGGCGCGCAGGATGGCCGAGGCGAGAATGCCGTTGCCGCAGCCCGGACAGTTGGCGGTGCGCAATGCCGAGGGGCGGACGTATGTATGGAGTGGATGGGTCAGGCTCATCGGGCCACCTCCTTCAGTTTTGCGACCACGCGGTCCACGCTGTGGAGCGTCCCCAGAATTTCCGGTTCGAGGAAGTGCACGGGGCAGGAAGCCTCCGCCCGGACATAATGGAAGAGCTGCCCGAGATTGTTTTCCAGCACCAGGATGGCTTTCGCCCTCCGGGAGATCGCGGCGATTTCACGATCCGGGAAGGGCCAGACGGTTATCGGGCGGAATGTGCCGACTTTCAGCCCGTCCGCGTTGGCGGCCTCGGCGGCTGTGAGCGCCACCCGGTGGATGCTGCCATAGGAGAAGATGACGATGTCCGCATCTTCGGTATGGTCCTCGACCCTCACGATGTCGTCGCGATGGGTGTCGATCTTCGCGGCGAGCTTGCGGATGAAATTGTCGAGCGCGGAGGCGTCGGTGACATTCCGCCCGCCGGTCTCGGTGTGGCAGGAGGAGGTCACGTGGGTTCTGAATCCGTGTCCGAACACCGGCATGGGAGCCACATCCACGGAAAGGAATCCCTGGTCCTTCTCGCTGTTGAATCCCGGGCCGGGAATACGGCGGTTCACGATCCCGATGGCGTCCGGTTCCGGGATGTCCACCCGCTCGTGCATGTGGCCGATGAAAGCGTCCGCCATCACCAGCACCGGGGTGCGGTATTGTTCGGCCAGATTGAACGCCAGAACGGTGTGGTCGAACATCTCCTGGGCGGAGGAGGGCGCCACCGCGATCAGGCGGTATTCGCCGTGGGAGCCGTTACGCGCCTGGAGCATGTCGCCCTGGAGCTCCACCGAGGGGATGCCCGTGGTGGGGCCGCCGCGCTGGACGTTCACGATGACGCAGGGGGTTTCGGTTCCGACCGCGAACCCGATGTGTTCGGCCATGAGACTGATTCCGGGGCCGCTGGTGGCGGTCATGGCTTTCTTCCCGGTCCAGGAGGCGCCGATCACCGCCGCGAGGGAACTGATCTCGTCCTCCATCTGGATGAAGACGCCGTCTTCACCTTTCAGCGCGGGGAGCCGCTGCGCCATGCGCTCCGCTATTTCCGTGGCGGGCGTGATGGGGTATCCGGCCATGAAACTGCACCCGGCCGCCAGCGCCCCCTCGGCGCAGGCGATATTCCCCTGCATGAAATGCCTGCCGGTGAGAATCCGTTCGTTTTTCACAACAGTATCCTTTGTGAAGTATGAAATATGAAGGCTCGAGCATGGAGCAATAGTACTCTGTCAACCAGAAAATGCAGGGTGTAATCTTTGGCTGGCTGGCTTCGACAAGCTCAGCCAGCGGGGGCTGAGCCTGTCGAAGCGCCACACCCGACACTATCGACTTGACAAGGTAATAATCACACGGGACTCATGAACCGGAAAGGAAGCGGAAACCGCGCCCACGCTTCCGGATTCCATGCCTCAGCCTTCAATCGTCACCCTTTTCCTTCGCTTCCACCACGATCGCCAGATCGGGACAGTACATCATGCACCGCATGCACGCCGTGCAGGCCTCTCCATGCACCGGCTCGGGCGGACGGATGCCCTTGGGCGTGAGGCGGCTCGACCGCGCGTACACATCCTTCGGGCAGACATGCATGCAGATCCCGCAGCCGTCCGTTCCCTTGCACAGGGTATCGTTCACATATATCTCGATGGTCCGTTCTTTCGCCATGGGATTCCCCTTTTCTGAAGACGGTTCAAAGATATGCAAGGTATGAAATTACCCCTTCGGAATCAAGGAAAAAGGCTAAAGATGCCCTTCACGGTGGGGCGGAGAAAGAGAATGGAAAGAAGGATGGAGTGGCGGGGCGGGAGAGGGGGCGCGGGAGGGAGGGGACGACGGGCGGTGCGGAATTTTCCAGCGGCCTTTTCCACCCCGTTCCGGGGGAACGGGGTGGAAAGACGGGGGACCGGGATACTGTCCGCCCCGGTTTATCGCAGGAGCGCTTCCGCTTCCTCGCGGATGGACCGCTCGATACGGGAACTAAATGGGGAGAGAATGGACGGATATTCCAGGGCGATGAGCACCTCGGTGTCCTCCACCGCCAGGCTCCCGGTGACCGTAATGCCCTGAACGGTGAGATCGAAGTGCGCCCGGCTCATCGTCCAGGTTTCATGGGCATCCGCGATCTGTTCGGAATAGCGTATCCGCAGGTCGGCGATGAGGCGCTTCATACGGTAGAGGGCTTCTTCCTTGGTGAGGAAATGGGGGATGGACAGGTGCATCTCGGGCATGGTGACCTCCGGGAACGTCCGGTCGCTGGTGGAGAACCGGTCAAGGGAATATGCGTGTATTTGACTGAATATATTCAATATACCGCAATTCCCCAAAAATGCAAGGGGCCGGTTGAATGCGCCCGGCCTCCTTCGAAATCCGTGCGGACCCCATCGCTATTTCATCAAAAGCATCTTGCCGCTGGAAACCTGTTTCCCGGAACGGAGTTGCGTGAGATAAACTCCCGAGGAAACCATTTCCCCGGCGTCATCCCGTCCGTCCCACACCGCGGAGTGCGTCCCGGCGGTCATCGGCCCGGAGAGAAGGGCGCGGATCTTCTGTCCGGTGATGGAATAGACCGAAAGTTCCGCCCGCCCGGGGGAGGGGAGGGAGAAAGAGATGGTGGTGGAGGGGTTGAACGGGTTGGGGGCGTTGCCCCGGATAGAGAATGATATAGGCGCGGTTTGTTTTTCTTCGACCGAGGTTGCACGGGTATCCATCAGAACCAATCCTTTATCCGTAGCGAACCAGACCTGTCCGTTCGAGGAGGCGGCAATATGCCGGACGGTATTGGAAGGAAGCCCGTTATCGGTGGTATAGTGTGTCCATTCCCCATCCCGGAAGCGGTATGCACCGGCGGAAGTGGCCACCCAGATCGCATCATCCCAGCCGGCGGCAAGGCTTTGTATCCACATGTTTTCAGGAGGATCGGCAGGCTGGTTGGTAACCCAGGCGGTACCGTCGAACCGGGCGATTCCCCCGTTCACCGCGGCCCACAACACACCATCCCGGTCAACAATCATGGAGTGGCCTCCCTGGGGACCCCGTTTACTCCACGAAGCGCCATCAAACCGGTAACAGTCGGCTCCGGTCAATCCGGCCCAGACCGTACCATCAGACGTGACAGCGATCGATTGCACCCAGTTGAATACCTCGTCCATTTTAAACTGCGTCCAGACACCATCATGCATCCTGAATATCATGGCATAATCCGAGCCGTACCATAGATCACCGTTGGGAGCAATAGCCAGGGAATAGGCATTTCCCGTAGGGCTTTCATTGTAGATCGTCCAGTTCCGGCCATCAAATTTGGCAACTCCTCCATCAAATCCGGCCAGAACATTCCCTGCCGCATCAAATACATACGGTGTCATCGCAAACATGAACTTCGGGGCATTCCCTTTCTCATCCGTTACCACATTCCACGCGTGGCCGTCAAATCGAACCGGCGACCAGTAAGAGCCGCTTTGCCGTAAAAAACTCCATACTTCTCCGCTCGGAGAGACACTCACCCACATATTGATATTTTCATAAACTCCCACAACAGTCTGAGCGGAAGCAGTTGAGTTGCCGATGATCATACAAACAGAAACGACACAAGCGAGAAACAGTGATCTCATTCAATGCTCCTTTTCGGTGATCCCGGTTTCAGAATGGTTATTTCATCAAAAGCATCTTGTGACTCGATACCGTCTTCCCGGCCCGGAGCCTGACCAGATACACTCCCGAGCTTACCGCCTTCCCGGAGTCGTCCCGACCGTCCCACATCGCGGAGTGCGTCCCGGCGGTCATTGGCCCGGAGAGAAGGGTGCGGACCCGCTGCCCGGTGATGGAGTATACCGCGAGTTCGGCGCGGGAGGAGGAAGGAAGGGTGAAGGAGATGGTGGTGGAGGGATTGAAAGGATTGGGGGAATTCCCCCGGATGGCGAATCGCGCGGGGATGCCGGCCCCGGTGGTAACCGGCGATGGCGTATCCGGACGGAATTGTGATATCCCGGCGGTGGTTCCGATCCACACCGTGTTATCGGAAGAAACGGTTATCGTCAGTGAACTTCCGGGAATGGAATAATCGGTTTGGCCGTCACCGTCGATATGAATGGGAGAGGATTCCAGCACCCACAGATTTCCCGACGATTCCGGAAAGAAATTGGTTGTCCAGCCATTGTGATTCCATCCCAGGCGTGTCCACGCCTGTCCATCATATTGGGCAATCATTCCGTCGATGGATCCAACCCACATGAGCTGGTCCGACACGACATGAAGGTGCAGGGCCTCATAAAATGCCGAACCGTAGCCGCTGGTTGGAAAGGAAATGGTTGGAGCCGTTTGGGCAAACTTGCCGCCATCCTGTTTCAGGACAACTAAATTGTGAAACCGGGTGTTTCCGCTGAAGGATTTTACTATGTCCACCAGAATAAAGGGTTCGCCTTCCCGGTCGACTGCGATATCTCCCATTTCAGGATACACCATTTCTCCGGGATCGTGGGTGTTCCAGCCATCGGTGTTTACCTGGAATGTATTCCACGTTTCGCCATCAAGCCACGCGATTCTGCGATCATCGGTGAGGGCCCATGCCACTCCCCGTCCATCGATTTTCAGCGCTTTCCGTATCGGGGCGGTCAGTCCGTTCCGGGTGACGTCGACCCAGGATTGGCCATCCCGAACCGTCAGTCCACCGTTCCGTATGATCCATATCCTGCCGTCCGGTCCCGGTTCCACCTCGGCGATGCTGCTGTCCTGAAGAACAAGCGTGGGATTCATGTCGCTCATCCGGCAGCGATGGAGTCCGGTTCCCGAAGTCCACCAGAGATTGTCCCCGCTGATCGCGAGATCGACGACCGGCGTGTCGAAGGCGAAGTGGGTCCAGGTCCCCTGCGCGAGAACGGGCAGGCTCCCGGCGAGAAGTAGAGCCGCCAGTATGGTTGCGCATATGGTGCTGTTCATGAGGAACCCTCTTATTTGCGGGGGTTGATTCCGGGGCCGTCAGGCATTTTTATTTCATCAAAAGCATCTTGCCGCTGGAAACCTGTTTCCCGGAACGGAGTTGCGTGAGATAAACTCCCGAGCTCACCGCTTTCCCGCTGTCATCCCGTCCGTCCCACACCGCGGAGTGAGTCCCGGCGTCCATCGGTACGGAGAGGAGCGTGCGGACCCGCTGGCCGGTGATGGAATAGACCGAAAGTTCCGCCCGTCCGGGGTAGGGGAGGGAGAAGGTGATGGTGGTGGAAGGGTTGAACGGGTTGGGGATGTTCCCGTCGATACGGACCGCCACGGGGCGGGCGACGGTTTCACCTACGGAAAGGAATTCCGGAACGAAGCGGGATATCCCCCGGTCCGTGCCAACCCAGACAACGCCGTTCGGGGCGGTTTCGATGGCCTTTACCGCGCTTTCGAAGAGGTGGTCCGAAGCGGGGGTATATCCTTTCCAGCCCCCCCCGTCGAAGAGATACACCGCACCGGCATCCGTCCCGAACCAGACCATACCCCCGGGGCCATAATTGCCGCATACCGTTTTCCCGCTGATACCCGTTTCCGAATAGGGGAAGTAAACCGTTTCCCGTCCATCGAATCTCACCAGTCTCTCGTTCATTCCCTCGCCCAGCACTTCGTAATGCTCGTAAAACCACACAACACCGCCCAGTCCGGCGACCACGGGTACAATAATATCCGCCCACAGGTTTGTGTAGAAGAAATAATTCTCCCACCCGGTCCCGTTGAAGCGAAAGAAATATGAATGGCGATAACTGTGATGGGCATAGAGCGTGCCCGCCCACAGGGTTCCGAATCGGTCGGACTGAAGATACCATAAATACTCATCAGCGATGGATCCCACCGAGGGAGCATTCACTGTAAAAAGACTGTCGTTCGGACGAATTCCCCAGACACTTCCCATCCAGAGATTCCCGCCTGAATCCGCTTCAATATGCCGGGGACCGCAATGCCATGAGATGGCGTTCCATGGGAAGGAGTTGGTATCAAGAGTACGGTGGGGTTCCCATCGTTCATCCTGAAGGCGGCAGAGTATCCATTCAGATGACGGACCCATCGGGCCATACGCCGACGCCCACATCGTTCCGTCCCGTCCCGCGGTGATGGACCATGTCTCCCCCGGCAGACCGTCGGCGGTTGTGTATACCCGCCTGGACATGTCGCGGGTGTCGTAGCGTACGATGCCGCCATTGGTGGCGCACCAGAGATAGTCGCCCCGGAGGGTCATGTCCCGGATTTCGAGGGTGTCGGGGTAGCTTGTCCAGACGCCTTGGGCGGGAGCGATACGGGGGAAAACAGAGAGGATAAAGAGCAGGACTGCAACCATACCGAGGTTATTCATTGGGATCGATTCCTTTCCCGTGGTCAGATTCGGTCAGTGCTGTATTTTGTAGCAGCATTATTTTTGGCAAGATACACGGATTCGGGATGGGAATCAAGGGGTTTGCGAAAAAAGTTTACCCCCATAGAAGAATAGAGGTGTGGGGTCTCGCGATATCCGCCTCTCGGTATCGGAGCATAGGATCAAATAGAGAATTGGATTGAGGAATAAAATACTGGTGTACATGTTTTTGATGGCGGATCGCGGTTACATGCTCATCATCCGGGCATGAAAAACCGGGTGCAGGCGCACCCGGTTTTGAAATACGGAAACGGAGTGTGGCTAAAGTACCAATGTGCCGGAGCGACGGATTATTTCTTATCATTCACATTGGGCATTGGACTTTCAGCTATTCTTCTTCCTCGATCACTTCCCCCACCAGGTCATAGGTCCCGGAGTCCACGATGCGGACCCGGCAGAATTCGGTGTCGGGGTCGATGCCGCCGCCCACGGAAATGGCGCCGTCGATCTCCGGGGCGTCCATGTAGGAGCGCCCGAAAACATCCTCGGTGTCGGGGTCGATCTCGTCCACGATCATGTCGAATTCGCGGCCGACGAGAGACTGCTGAAATTCCTCCGTGATCCCGGCTTGGAGCTGCATGAGTTCGTCGTAGCGTTCCGCGGCGACCTCTTCGGGGACAGCATTCTCCAGGAGCGCGGCGCGGGTGCCCTCCTCGCGGGAGTAAACGAACGCTCCGAGCCGCTCGAAACGCACTTCCTCCATGAAATCGAGGAGTTCCCCGAAATCCTCCTCCGTCTCGCCGGGGAAACCCACGATGAGCGAAGTACGGAGCGCCACTCCCGGAATGCGCTCCCGGATTTTCGCGATGAGGGCCCGAATATCTTCCGGCGTGGTGAAACGGCCCATGCGTTGGAGAACGTTGGCGGAAATGTGCTGGAGCGGCAGGTCGATATAGGGGACCAGTTGGGGAATATCGCGGAAACAG
>CAYRTQ010000001.1:0-32502 GCA_964426865.1 uncultured bacterium | reverse complement strand
TCGATGATCTCGTCGGTGAGATGCGCGGGATGGGCGTAGAGAAGACGGAGCCAGCGCACGCCCTCCACCGCCGCGAGCTTTTTCAGCAGCCCGGGAAGGCTCGCATTGTCCATATCCGCGCCGTAATGGGTGGTGTCCTGGCCGATGAGGACCAGTTCACGAACGCCGACCGCCACCAGTTCCTCCGCCTCGCGGATGATTTCATCCTCGGGAACGCTCCGGAAGTGGCCGCGGATGACCGGGATGTTGCAGTAGGAGCAGACGTTGTTGCAGCCCTCGGAAATCTTCAGGTAGGCGGTGTGACGGGGGCCGGAAACCACGCGGGTGTAGAGCGGCTCTCCCTCCGGGTTGAGTTCCAGCAGGCGCAGGCACAGTTCCGGGATCTTGTCGCGCTCGGAAAGGCCCACCACGGCGTCAACCTCGGAGAGGTCGCATTCCAGTTCCTTACGGTAGATTTCCGCCAGGCAGCCGGCGGCGATGAGGACTTTCGCCCGCCCGGTCTGCTTGTACCCGGCGACCTCGAGGATGGTCTGGATGGACTCCTCACGGGCGCTTTCGATGAAACCGCAGGTGTTGACAATGATGACCTCGGCCTCCTCCTCGGGAACGAGTTCGAACCCGAGAGAGACCAGACCGCCCATGATGCGTTCGGAATCCACCTGGTTCATGGGACAGCCGAGAGTCACCAGCGCGGCGCGGGGTTTCCTGGATTTTTGCATGGGTGCTTTCCGGATTGATTTTCTGGCGAAACGGAGTATTCTCCGGCAAAGGACGCGAAGTTCGCAAGGAAGGGAACGATACAGCGGCGGTATTCCGCGGGGTCTCTATCCGGGTTTCTTTCCTTGCGGGCTTCGCGCACTTTGCGGGAAACGGTTTTCAGTTATTTTCGCGTCACTCCCAGCACATCGCCGATACGTTTCATGGCGCAGAATTCTCCGCACATGGTGCAGAGATGCTCATCCTGCGGCATGCTCGCCTCACGGCGTGCGCGGGCGTGCGCCGGGTCGATGGCCAGGGAATACATTTTCTCCCAGTCCAGTTTCTTGCGGGCGGCGCCCATGGCGTCATCGAGATCGCGTGCTCCGGGATAGCCCCGGGCGATGTCGGCGGCGTGCGCGGCGATCCGTCCGGCGATGACCCCTTGTTTCACATCCTCCTTCGTGGGGAGACAGAGATGTTCCGAGGGGGTGACATAGCACAGGAAATCCGCGCCGTACATACCGGCCAGCGCGCCCCCGATGGCGGAGGTGATATGGTCGTAACCCGGAGCGATGTCGGTTACCAGCGGGCCGAGAACGTAGAACGGGGCGTTCTTCGTGAGATTCTTCATGATCCTGATGTTGGTTTCCACCTGGTCCAGCGGAACATGTCCGGGACCTTCCACCATGGTCTGCACTCCGGCTCTCCGCGCGCGGTCCACCAGCTCGCCGAGCACGATGAGTTCGCTGATCTGCGCCCGGTCCGTGGCGTCCGCCAGGCATCCCGGACGGAGCCCGTCGCCCAGCGACAGCACGGCGTCGTACCGTTTGGTCAACTCCAGCAGACGGTCGTACTCCGCATAGAGAGGGTTCTCGGCGTCATTGAAAAGCATCCATTCCACCATGAACGCGCCCCCGCGGGACACCACGTCGGTGAGCCGCCCCTGCTCGCGCAGACGGTCCACCACCGCGCGGGTCACTCCGCAGTGCACGGTGATGAAATCCACGCCGCCGGCGAGATGCTGCTCGATCACCGCGAAGAGATCATCGGCGGTCATGCGCACCATTCCCTGACGGTTTTTCGCCGCCCAGACTCCCGCCTCGTAGATCGGAACCGTTCCCATCGGCAGCGGCACCGATTCGAGAATGCGACGCCGCGTTCCCGGGATGTCCCCGCCGGTGGAAAGATCCATGATCATATCCGCGCCGAACTCCATCGCCGTAAGCGCCTTTTCCACCTCTTCCTCCACGGATGAGGCATCCGAACTGGTTCCGATGTTGGCGTTCACCTTGATGCGCATTCCACGGCCAACCGCCACCGGGTCGACATCCCGGAGGTTGTTCGCGCACACCGTTATCTCGCCCGTCGCCAGCCCGTCGCGTATCGCCACCCCGGCGGTATGCTCCGTTTTCGCCACCGCCAGGCATTCCTCGCTGACCGCGCCGGTCCTCGCCCGTTCCATTCTCGTCATGATATGTACAAAACCCCTTTCAGTCGGTATTCTGCCGGTATGAGAATTGTAATATAATAGATGCGGGGAGAAAAGGAAAGGACGGGGGGAGGGGAAATTACCGCCGCGATGGATCACGCGGGGGGGATGAATTCAATCCGGGAAGAATGGGGACTGACTGTCTGAACCGGTGATTCGAATGATTGAAATGATGAAAAGCTGATGAAAGCATTTCCTATCAGCCGTTCATCATTATCATCACGCGCATCACCGGTTCAGACAATCAGTCCCTCCGCGGCGCGAGTACGCTTTCCTCCGCTGTTCGCATGAGATTGCGCCGCGATTCTATTGTCCGGGAACTTCCTGCTGTTCCAGGGTGAAATAGAAGGTCGCGCCCTTGCCCGGCTCGGATTCCGCCCGGATATCCCCGCCATGCCGCTGCACGATACGTCGCACAATGGAGAGCCCGATGCCCGTGCCGGGGAATTCCTGTTCGGAATGCAGCCGCCGGAAGGGAAGGAACAGGTTCTCGGCATACCGCATGTCGAACCCCGCGCCGTTGTCCCGCACGAAGAACACCCGGCGTCCACCCTCGCGGGTCTCCCCGAATTCAATCCGGGAAACCTCCTGACGGGAGGTGAATTTCCAGGCGTTCCCGAGGAGATTGACCAGAGCCTGCCGCAGGAGCGTTTCGTCTCCCTCCACGGTCATTCCTTCCTGTATGACCGCCTCCACATTCCGTTCCGGCTCCGCCTGACGGAGTTCGCCGATCACCGCCTGCGCCTGGGCGGTGAGATCGACGGTCGTATAGTGGAGTTCGGTCCGCGTGGTGCGGGAGAGCTGCAGGATGTCGTCGATGAGACGGGCCATGCGCTGCGCCGCGGAGCGGATGCGGTCGATGTAATCCCGCGCCTGCTCGTCGAGACGGTCCGAGTAATCCTCCTCCAACGCCAGGCTGAAACCGTCGATGCTCCGGAGCGGGGCGCGGAGATCGTGGGAAATGGAGTAGCTGAAGGATTCCAGTTCACGGTTTGATGCGCCGAACTGCGCCGCCAGGAGTTGCAGCCGACGGTTGAGCTGCCGCATGCGCTCCTCGCCTTTCCTGCGCTCCGTGATGTCGTCGAAAATCGTATACACCTGATATGGCCTGGACTCCCCGTTATGGAAGAGGGGGACGGCGCTGATATTTATCCAGCGGTATCCCTTGATCCGGGGATTGTACACCTGCATGACCACGTTCGAAACCTCGCGTCCGGTGCGCAATGAAACCATCGACGGGTGCTCCATGCCGGGAAACATCGCGCCGTCCTCATGAAGCGTGTCCTGTTCCACGCTCACCGAGGTCTCACCCAGAAATTCTTCCTGACTTTTGCCCAGAATCCGCTCCGCGGCGGGATTCATGGAAATGATTTTGCCTTCCGAATCCTGGTAGACCACTCCCTGCAGCATTGTTTCGAACAGGAGGCGGTACCGTTTCTCGCTCTTCCGCAGCGCATTCTCCCATCGCCTGCGCTCGGTGATATCCACCGCCACGATCCCGATTTTACGTTTGTCGCCGGGGAGGAAAATGGGAAACACGGAGAGGAGCCAGTAAACGGTTTCACCCGGTCGACCCGGCAAAACGCCGGATGCTTCAATATTCTTTTGGGCGGCTCCCGTTTCCAGAACATTCCGAAATATTCGCTCCGCACGATCCGCCTGTTCCGGAATCGTCTCCGCCAGCGACTTTCCGATGAATTCTTCCGCCGGAATCCCCTGATATTGGGCTGTAAGCACGTTCACTTTCTCGTACCGGAGTTGATCGGTGAGGAGACATACCGCTACGGGGACCTGGTCGAAAAAGGCGTTGAGCTGCTCCTCGCTGGTCCGGAGTTCCTTTTCGACCTGCTTCCGTTCCTCGATTTCCGCTTCCAACTGGACGGTGCGTTCCCGAACCAGTTGTTCGAGATGTTCGCGGTAGTCCTGCAATTCCCGCTCCGCTGTTTTACGGTCCGTGATGTCCTCGTTGACCAGGACCGCTCCGGATATGGTTCCGTTCTCGTCCCGGAGCGGAGCCGATGAAATCAGGATTATCTTGTGGTTGCCCTCTAAATCCTCGATTTCGATTTCATCGTCGAGAATGGCCGCGCCCGTTTTTAGCGACCGTGCCGCCCACTGGTCCGAGGGGATATGTTCGCCTGTAACGGTTCTCCATCCTTTCAATTGCCCGAATCCGTCCGTCTCATGGTGCTTTTCTCCGCCCAGGATGTGCTGGCCGGCGGGGTTGGCGCGAATGAATTCCCCTTCCCTGTTCAGAACCATGACCCCCACCGGCAGGGTATCGAGCACCGTGGCGAGGAGCTTTTCATCCTGCTGGACAATCTCCTGCGCCCGTTCGCGCTCCGCGACCTCCCGCCTTAGATTTTCGATGGTCTTCTCCAGGTCAACGGTTCTTCGCCAGACCTGTTCCTCGAGGTGGTCGCGATAGTTCTGGAATTCCTCTTCCGCCTGCTTCCGATGGGTTATGTCCTTGAAAAGAACCGCGACTCTCCGGTCTTCCGACTCATCGATCCGGAACGCGTAAACCTCGAACCAGCGGTGCAATTGCTCGGAGCGATCCTCGAACCGCACCGGTTCCCCGGTCAGCGCGACCCTGCCAAACACTCCGGACCACCGCTTGTCGTATCGGGGGACAATTTCGCTCGCCAGTTTGTCCTGTGCTCCGCTGATTCCGGTCTGTTTTTCGAACGCGGGGTTGACCTCGAGAAAACGGTGATCAACGGGATTGCCATCGGGATCGAAAACTGTTTCGATGATGCAAAAACCCTCGTCCATGGAATTGAACAGGGATAGATACTTCCTCTCCCTCCTCGCCAACTCCTCCTCGACCCGCTTGCGCGGGGTGATGTCCATGGCGAGAATCCCGACGCCTTTTTTCCCGTCCGGAAGGGGAAGCGGGAAATAGGATGTCGTCCAGGTGATCATCTCGCCCGGGTGGCCGGGGAAAGGCCCGCGCACTTCACAGTCCGGCAGCGGTTCGCCCGTTTCCAGCACCCGGAGCGCGTCCTCTTCGATGCGGCCTCCGATCTCCGGGAACAAGTCCCGGAAGTATTTCCCCGCGACCTCTTCCTGCCTGATTCCGAAAATCTGCTCGGAGGTCTGGTTTATCCGTACAATCCGGAGGTTTTCGTCGAGTATGGTCATTCGGGCGGGAGAAGCGCCGAAGAAGGCGGTCAACTGATCCTGGGCCATTCGGATTTCCCGGGTCTGGCGCGCGGACTCCCCGCAGGTTTTCGCGAGCAGAGCGATCTTGATTTCCAGTTCCGCGCGGTTCACCCGGAGGTCATGGATGAGGCTCCGAATCTCCTCCGGAGACATCCGGTCGAGATTCGGTTCGTTTTCCCGGATCGCCGCTTCCGCCCGTTCACGGAGATCCGGGGGATAATCGACGACACAGGCGTCACTGTTCATGGGATCCCCTTTCATGTCGGACAATGGATTGATATGCTTAATTAGTAATATAATAAATATAATACATGATTGCGGCTCATAAGAGCCTGTCCATTGAAATCGCATGATATGATTCGTGAGATCCCGGCGTGTGAAGCCCCCTTCCGGCGCCCGCCTTGGCTCGCGCCACCTTCCTCCGTGACCGGGGCGGATGAAAAGTGTTTTCCTTGCCATACCCGCCCGGAGTAGGGCGTCTTCCTTCCCCGCCGTTTCCAGTGGAAAGGTTGCCGCGGGTCACCGGGTGTCACCCTGCCTTATGGAAATGATGTATCCGGTGCGGCGGCTGATTTCCCGGTGGGAGCCGTGCAGTTCTCCGGGTAACCGTCATGACCGGGCGACGACTGCATGCGCCGGTTGCAAAGGAGGGAAGGGGGCGAAGGCGCAAGGGGAAAAGACTGCGCGCTGATCCGGGACGGGACTTCGGTGGTCCGGGGAATTTTGCATACACCGCCGCTCCTCGTCTCCGGGGACCGGCACAAGGCGGGGGAACGAACGAATCATTATATATGAAGTTCTATATTATCAAATATAACCGGGAAGGTCCCGGAATACAACACAAGACCGGAGCGGGCGGTTCCGCGCGAAACCGTCCGCCGGAAAAAAACGCCGAAAAATCTGGCCCCTGTACCACAAGTATGTTAAATTAGCAGGAAAATCCTGTTTCCACCACCTGTCAGGGAGAATGCATGAGTTCGAGAGTGGCGTTTCTGTGTTTTTGGCTGGTTTTCTCCGCCGCGGGGGCGTTCGCCCAGGATAAAACCGGCGGCTGGTATACCGAGGGGGAGTTCGTACCCGGCAAGCGGGTGAGGATCACCCTTTCCAATCCCCTCAATATCGCCCGTAAGGATGTTCCCATCACCATCCCCTCGCACGCGCTCCCGGCGACCAACATCGCGGACCGGTACCTCACCGTGGTCGATCCCACGCTGCCCGGCAAACCCGAGCCGACCAACGCGGAGCTGGCGGCGGCGAGCGGCTACCTGGAACGCAAGGAAACCAACGGCCATTTCCTCGAATACCAGATGGACGATATCGACAAGGACGGCATCTGGGATGAGCTGTTCTTCATGACCGATTTCAAGCCGAAGGAAACCAAGGACATCTATCTGTATATCGGGCAGAGCGTTCACGGGCTGTATCCGCACAAGACCCACGCGGGCATGGGCTATTACGGGCGTCATATGGTCCCCTTCTGGGAGGCGGAATACATAGGCTGGAAACTCTGGTTTCCCACCGATGTGGACATGCACGGCAAGCGCACCCCCATGCTCACCGCCTATCCCGAGTATACGCGTAACCTGTCCGGCTATTTCATGCCCCCGGAATACGGTTCCGATATCATGACCGTGGCGAACACATTCGGCGCGGGCGGCATCTGCCTGTTCGAATACCCGGCGCTGCCCGACTCCATGTCCCGTCCAAGGTTCAGCCCCAACGCGGGAAAGGGCCCCTTCCTGGATACCCGGTACAGCTTCGACATGGTCTACAACGGCCCGCTGCGGAGCGCAATGCGGGTGAAAACCATGAACTGGAACTCGGGAGCGGGACAGTACGCGCTGGAGCAGTTCTATGTCTCCTACGCCCACAAGAGCTATTCCACCTGCACGGTAACCTACGACCGCTTTCTCAACGCCGAGCCGGGGACCATGTTCGGCTGCGGCATGCGGGAGATCATGAACCAGAACGCCAGTTATCAGAAGGGCGGTATGGTGGTTTCCTTCGGCAAGGATGTCGTGGTGCGCGCGCCCAGCAACGATATCGGCGAGAAAGGCATGACCGTGGATTTCGAAGGGATCGCCCTGGTGGTGAAAGACCGCTACAAGCCGGAGTACCGTAACATCAAGGCCGGGTTGTTCGGGAACAACCACGTGATGCGCATCCCCCCAACCCCTGACCGCTCCTACCAATATCTGATCGCGGGGGCCTGGGGCGAGGGATCGGTGAACCGTACCGCCGAGGAATTCAAGCAGCACATGATCACCACGGCGCAGGAATACAACAATCCGCCGGTAATCAAAACCATCGCGCTGGAGGAAAAACCGGCGTCCCGGACGGAAAAGAAGTGACCCATGCCCGGAACGGATAATCCAGAGGGGGAAACCTACATCGGCGTGGACTTCGGGGGGACCACCATCACCGCCGGAGCGGTACGGGCGGGGGAGATCGTGCTCCTGAAGACCGTTCCCACCAATCGGGAGCGGACTCCGTCGGAGATACTCGAATCGATTGCCGGAGTGGTGCGGGATGTGGCCGGAACGCTCCCGGTGGGCGGTGTGGGAATCGGGGTTCCCTGTCCCTCGGGCCCCGGGGTGGATTGTCTGACCATGATCGAGAACCTTCCCTCGCTGGAGGGCTATCCCCTGCGGCCGCTTCTTGAGGAGCGTCTGGGGATGACGGTGACCCTGGAGAACGACGCCAAATGCATGGCGCTGGGGGAGTATGCCGCGGGAGCCCTGCGGGGATGCCGTTCCTGCGCCTGCGTTACCCTGGGAACGGGGCTCGGCTGCGGAATCATCATCGACGGCGGGATATACCGGGGGAAAGGAAGCTTTTCGGGCGAGATATGGAACATTCCGCTCGGAACCGGCGGCGTTCTGGAGGATACAGTATCCATCGGCGGGCTGAAACGGATCGCCCGGGATGTGTATGGCCGTGAAATCGAACCCCATCTCATCCATAAGCGCTATCTGGACGGGGAAGTGCGGGCGGCGCGCGTATTCGACCGCTATGGCGAACGGCTGGGGTGGGTGATGGTCATGCTCCTTTCGGTGCTCGACCCGGAACGCATCGCTCTGGGCGGGGGCCTGTCGAGGGCGTTCGACGCTTTCCGGGGCGGGATGCGACGCGTGGTGGAGCGCACCTGGGGCGAGGAGGGCGCGGACCGTATCGTTCACGCCCAGCTCTCGGACCGCGCCGCGGTGTTCGGCGCGGCGGAGATGGCCAGAGCACGAGGACGGGAAGAGGAATAACGGACTGTCACGTCACTGAAATGGGGTGGTCTGCGCTTCGACAGGCTCAGCGCCCGCTGGCTGAGCCTGTCGAAGCCAGGAGATCGAACAGGATGAACTCAAAAATATTGACGGTCCACTAACGGAGAGTGCGCCGGGAGATACGGGGAAAGGGAATGCGCGATACACAATCCCGCTCCGTTCGAATCGTTTCCCCGGCCCGACCGGATGCTTGTAAACTTCGGCTTTCAGGCGCTTTGACATTTTTGATCTGCATTTTTTACAGCGAGGATGGAATGGACGATACCCGGTTTGTGCGTGAAATCCGGATGCAGCCCGCGGCGTTGCGGACTGTGGCGGAGTTTTACAGCGGAGCGGAGGGAAAGCGGGCGTTGCGGGAAGCAGCCGGCGCGGCGCTCATGAGGCGGCGGATTGTTTTCACCGGCATGGGGACCTCCCTCCATGTCCCGTCGCTCATTCGCCGCGAACTGGAAGCGATGGGCATGCAGTGCGACATCCGCGACGCCGGGGAACTCCTGCATTTCGGGATGGGAACGCTGACCGGCGACGAGACGCTCATTGCCATTTCCCAGTCCGGGGAAAGCGCGGAGACCCGTAGGGTGGTCGAGGCAGCGAAAGGGCGGACAACGGTGATATCGCTGGTGAACAATCCCGTAAGCGCGATGGGAAGGCTTGCCGACCTGGTCCTGCCCCTGCGGGCGGGCGAGGAAGCGTCCATCTCCGCCAAGACTTATACCAACACGCTGGCGGCGCTTCTCCTGTTCTCCACCGCTCTGGGCGGCGGGGATATCGATGCGGAAACGGCCATTCTTTCGGAGATCGCGGACTCCATGGAAACGGAAATGGAGCATGCCGGAGAGGCGGCGCGGCAGGCGGCGGAATATTTCGGGAATCCGGCCAATCTCCATGTGGTCGCCCGGGGAAGCGATCTGGTCATCGCCAGCCAATTGGCGCTCATTCTCAAGGAAGGCGCGGGAATGTTCAGCGAGGCGCTTTCCGCCGGGCTGTTCCGTCACGGTCCCCTGGAAATCGCCGGGGAGGGTCACTCCGTGGTGTGCATTCTGTCGCGGGAAAACGAACCGGGTCTCACCGCGGGACTGGCCTGTGAACTGGCGGGATTGGGAAGCCGGGTGCTCCTGCTGGCCGACTCCCGGGAGTACACCGACTTCTCCGGAATGACCGTCGCCTGGAACTGTCCCGCGCGTCATTTTCCCCTGGTCTGTGCGCCCTTCATCGAACTCTTCGTTCACGAGACCGCGAAACTCCGGGGAAAGCAGGCGGGGGTCTTCCGCACCATCAGCAAGGTGACCGACCGGGAGTAGCCGGAGGGAACGATACGGGAAATGGAACGCAACGGGGAAAGCGGGTCCCGCGCGCTGTCTGAGCGGAGCCGAAGCCGGTTCCGCCGAGAAAAAGCTTTCCTGGAGTAAATATCACCCCTCCCCTACGGTCTTTTGTCCCGCGCGGTCATTTCGAGGGCGCTTCGGACCGCGCCCGTATCCATTCCGCCATGGAATCGGTAAGCGCCGGGAGCAGTTCCCCCTTTTCATACAACTCGCCGGTGGTGTAGGCATGGTTGGCTTCCGGGATGACCCGGACCGTCACATCGCCGCATTTCCCCTCCGCGAGGGCGCGCAGGAGCGGCGGACGGTGCCGCTCGATCCGGACATGCTCGTCCTTGTCCCCGAAGAAGACCAGAAGGGGGCAGGCGATCTTCCGCATATCCCCCGCGGGATCGTGGATGAGGAAATCCCTTCCCAGCGGGCTGACATATTCATCGAGCCGGTCCGCGATCACCTGATCCCGAAATTTCCTCTCGCTGCCGAATTCCTTTACATAGCCGTCCATCCGCTCCTTGGGCATGGCCTTGAATTGTTCCACCAGGATACGGTTCCATGCCGCCCGTATGCTGTCCAGCCCCGCGCCGGTGCGGACGTATGCCGCCGCTGCCCGTATGATACGCTCGCCCGCCGCGGTCGCCGCCGCATCGGACTGGTTCGGCCCGGCGCGGTATATGTTCGGCATGGAACGGGCCTGGTCGAGGAGAACTTCCTCTCCGGTGATAAACGGCCCGGAGATGATGACCACGAAATCCGCGTCGCCGGAATCGGCCGCGGTCATCCCGGCGATAATGGCGCCGCCGCTGTGCCCGCAGAGTCCGGCCTTCCCGATATCGGACCGTCCCCGAAGCAACGTTATGGCCTCGCGGGCGTCACCGCACCGGTCCCGGAAGGTCGCCCGGGTTTCGCTCCCTCCTCCGGAGCCACCCTCGCCACGATCATCGAACCGCAGCACGGCGATTCCCCGGGCGGTCAGACAGTCGGAGATGCACTTTGCCATCTTCAGCTTGCCGAACGTCCAGTCCCGGTCCTGCTGGCCGTCACCGCTGAGGAGCGCCACCGCCGGATACGGTCCGGGACCTTTCGGGAACGCGAGCGTACCCGCCAGGGTCACCTCGCCGTTCCGGAAGCTCACCGCCTCTTCCCGCGTCGAGCCGGGTTTTTCTGCTTGCGCCCAGAGGGCCTGCGCGGCAAGAAACCAGAGAATCAGGACGGAGCCGATTTTATATGCGTGGTACATGCTGACCTCCCGGTGGTGAATGGTGTCGCCATACAGCTCATGCGGTGTATCCCTTTCTCCGCTTTTCTGAATCGCGGATGGCCGGGACAAAAGATGGATAATACGATTTACCGTGAAGCGGGCAAGAAACATAATCCGGCGGGTGGGCCATATACGAACTGCCGGTCGGAATGGATTTGACTTCCATCCTCAGGCTGTCTCCGGTCAGGGTGACCGCGCTCACCGGGATATTCATGGCGGACTGGTCGATGCTGTGCATCTTCGCGGTATGGCCTCCCTCCTTCGTCCCGGCGATCTCGAACGCGACACGCAGTTCCATTCCCGGAACGGCGATGGTTCCGAGCCATTTCCCGGCGATGTTCGCGGGAGCGGCGGCGCATTCGGAAATTCCCCATCCGATGCCCAGAGTCAAGAGTATCCAGGTGAAAGCGGCGCTGGCGGATGCGGCAAGGGTTTTCATCTTCTGCGTTCCTTTTTTGCAGGGAAGGACTGCTTACGACATCCCGGACGGTATATTGATATATGGGACGTGTGTGCCATCCGGTTTATTTCAGGAATTTGGAGAATACGAATAAGCGGGATGGCGTTCTCTCCCCCGCGGGGATAAGCGCCTGTCCCGAAACAAGGATATCGCTATCGGGCAAGCCCCTCCGGGAGGCACGGGACTGACTTTCAGACAACGCTTATGCGGGATTTGTCACCTTGCTGCGTTGAATCTGCTTTTGCCTCTTGCATTCCTCCTTTACTTTCTTTCGCATTTACCTATATTCCCTTCAATGTTCTTATTGGGGAAAACACACCCGTTTGTGGAGGTCGACATGTCACGAATGATTCGATACCTGTCCGTTCTCCTCCCGCTCCTTCTCTTTTCCGCCTGCGGTCTGCGGTTCGCGGGCCGGACGATCGACAACCCGAGGGCAAGGGATGTCGGTGTTCCGGTGCGCTCGGTCAACTGGGTGAACTGGCACGAGGGCCGCGACGCCGGGGGAAAGCCCGCCGCTTTTGTCACCATGGGGCAAACCGCGGACAATCTTTTCGTGCTCAGCGTCAATCCGGAAACCGGCGCGCTCCGTCAGCACGTCTCCAAAGTCCCCGAATCCAACTATCCGACCGCCACGCTGCTCAGCCGCGACGGCAAGCTCTATGTGGGAGCGGCCTACGCCGGGCATCTTCTCCGCTATGACCCTTCGAGGGATACATTCGAGGATCTCGGCGCCATCAATCCCGGAGCGGCCACCTTTCCCTGCGCGCTGGACGAGGACGCCGGGGGACGGATATGGATCGGCAGCTATGGCGCGGCGGATCTCACCATGTACGATCCCCGCACCGGCGCGTTCACCCGTTGCGGGCGCATGGACGACACGGACATGTACAATTATCCCCTGGTCAATTCCGATGGCACTGTCTGCAACCGTATCATGATGACCCGCCCGCATCTCGTGGTGTACGACCCGAAAACCGGAGAGAAACGCACGGTGGGACCGGTGGCCGAAAAGGGGAAGGATACCTTCGACCTGGTCCGGGGCGGCGACCGCGCCATATACATACGCTCCAGCCTGGGGAATTTCCGGGTTCAGGGATTCACCGCGACCCCGGTGAACGTCATTCCCGCGCCTTCCGCCTCCTCACCGCGGAAGTACAACTGCTCTTTCGATGACGCCCACAGCCAGCTCTACCGTCAATTCCGGGTGAAAACCGAAGATGGCCGCGCGCGCCTCTTCAATCTCGACTTCGAGGCCGCCGGAACGGAGATATTCCTTGTCCATCAGGGGCCGGACGGCAATGTCTATGGCTCCAGCATCCTTCCCGAGCACCTTTTCCGGTACACCCCCGGAAAGGGAGAACTCATCGATCTCGGCCAGTGTTCCGCCGCATCGGGCGAGGCCTATTCCATGGCCAACCGTGAGGGGAAACTGTACATCGCCTCCTACCCCGGAGCGCGCATCTCCGTCTACGATCCCGCGAAACCCTATCATTACGGGCTCTCCGCAACCGACAACCCGATAGACCTGGGGCGTATCGACGACCTCTCCTACCGTCCGCGTTCGGCGCTGGCCGGGCCGCTCGGACGGGTATGGTTCGCCTCTCTCCCGGATTATGGCCGATGGGGCGGGCCGCTCTCCTGGTATGAGCCGTCGACCGGCAAAAAAGGTGTATACCACCAGATCGCCGGGGACGGGAGTTGCTACACGCTCGCCTGGCTGAAGCGGGAAAACCTGCTCGCGGTGGGGACCACCATCCAGGGCGGGTCCGGCACCCAGCCCCGGGTGGAACAGGGATCCCTTTTCCTCTGGGACTGCACGGCGGAACGCAAGGTCTGGGAGGGCGCGCCCGAAAGCCGGGTGGAAACGTTCAACGCGCTGCTCACCGGCCCGGACGGTCTCCTGTACGGCACGGCGACCGGCGGCGACGGCCCGGTGCTGTTTGTGTTCGACCCCGCGAAGCGGGAATTTGTCGCCACGGTCACCCCGCCCGGTGGCGCGCCTCTGGACAACGGTCTCCAGGTCGGTCCCGACGGCAACATCTACGGGTTCACCTCCTCCTGCCTCTACCGTTTCCGGCCATCTCCACGGCCCTCTCTCCGGGAGGTGATACGGGAAGATCACGGGTTCAGCGTCCCCGGCCCGATCGTGGGGAAGGACATCTATTTCGCGAAGGGCCATGTGCTTCGCGCGGCGCAACTGTTCCGGTGAGGAAAGGAAAGGTCATGAACATTTCGGAAGAAACTCGGCTTCACGATTTCGTGCGCCCGTTCCTGTACATGCTGGCGTTCTATGTGGCCGTGCAGGGTTTGGGGGTGCTCGGGGCATGGCTGTTTCACGTTACCTCGGGATTCGGAACGGGTGGAAGGTGGATGTACCCCCTGCTTTTGTTCCTGCCCGAGGTCCTTCTCGGACTCCTCTTCATTCGCTTGATGGACGGCGGTTTGCAGGAGCACGGGTTTACCCTGAAATCGTCGCGGCCCTATATTCTTCCCGCCGTTCTCCTCGGCGTTGCGGTGGCGGCGCTGTACACGGTCAAGGACATGCTGCGCGGGAATTTCATTACAGGTTTGGGCATGTTCCATCCGGGGCGCGTGACGATGGATGCCATGCTGACCAACGGGTTTTACGGCGCGGTGCAGGCGTTTCTTCTGTGCGGAGTGATGCAGGAGTTCATTTCGCGCCGGGCGAAAGGCCAAGTACGAATGCTGCGATGGGATGTGCCGCTGGCGGGAATCGCGGTCAGCCTTATCGCGATCGTGTACGAGATAATTCCCAAACTGATCGCTTGGGCGAGCTATGGCCGACCGGATTATTTTGGATTTGCGAACACTCTTCTGTTCGGCGTCGTCGTGCTCATCTATTCGTACTGGTACGACCGCTCCCGGAGTCTGGCCGCTCCGGTCATCGCCGGGGCATTAACCGGAATATGTATGGCGGTGTTCTACTACCTGGCGGTTACCGGTCCGTTTCTGAATCAGATGAGATGATCCGTGTGGAGAATGGCTTCCGCTGATGGCGAGGGTTCCGCTTTTCATCATCTTTTCGGCTCTCCGCAGTTTTGTATGGGTAAACGGTAACGCTGCGATCTCACCTGTCCTGGAAAAGCCCCCCGTGTACGGTATGGATTCCGGGGTAGTGGACCGCTGCTGTCCGAGCGACAGCGAGTTCAGCGGTCCCCGGAAGCCATGCCGTACACGGGGAGGCCTTGGCTTTTCCCGGACCGCCCTCTTTTGGTACTTTTCTGGGCGCACCAGAAAAGTACAGAGGCGGGAAGGGTGCGGGATATTCTTTACCGCATGAGAGCGCTTTTGTAACCGGCGCATGCAGGTCATGTCCGGTCAGGGCATCTACCCATGGAAAACTGCGAAGCGCCATCTTCATGTAAATCACATGAATCGGCGGCCCATATGATATTTTGAAAGTTTTCGCCGGAATCCGCTCCTTTTCGTTGCATTTTAATCTGGAATCGTTCTATTTATATCGAATATCGTGCGGCAATTCCGATTCCCGTTTCCAGACTCGAAAGGAAAAAACATGAAACGCCGTGACACCCTCCGTCTTATCCCGTTCTCCCTGGCCGGCGCGGCGGGACTGGTCCAGAACGCCTCGGCCCAGCAGAAGGGGACGGGAGCCGCTTCCGGGCAAACCGCCCCCTCGAATCCCGGCCCGGGACTCGGCCTCTATGCCCGGTACTCCCGCAAGGTAAAAGAGAAGCTGGACTGGATACGGCGCACCCAGTCGGAGAACATGCTGGAGTCCTCCTATGCAATCGCCCGCGCCATACAGCGCGGCAACTCCTGCTGGAGCGTGTGGGATACCGGGCACTCCACCCAGAACGACCAGTTTCCGGGGCGTAACGGCGAACCCGAGTTCATGAAAAACGATTTCAGCTCCACTGCCGCCAAGAAAGGCGACCTGCTCCTCGCCAACCGTTTCCTCGGCCCCTACGACGAACTGGTGAACAAGGACATTTTCGTCATCGGCGGCCCCGCGCCCTGGGGCGGCGACGCCCAGCAGAAGGAACTGCTCGTCCCGAACGTCCGGAAATCCTCCCTGCGGCCCTATTCGAAAATCTGGATCGAGACCAACATCTCCACGCTTGACGCCGAAATCAACCTGCCGGGAGAACCCGCTCCCTTTGGGCCGTTCTCGGGCATCCTCGGCATGGTGGAATACTGGATGATCCTGGCCGACGCCTGCCGTATCCTCTCCCGCGAGGGGTACAAAGGCACGGTCAAGGGCGATGAACCCAAGCTGGCCGATCCGAAGGACGGCGACAAGATTCCCTGGGTGAACACGGAAGAGCCGCTCATGGGAAGGTATTACGACACCTGCATGCAGCAGATGGATCTCATCGGGTCGGACATGGGCGATATCAAAAAGATGGCCGATGCGGTGGTGGACACCGTTCTCAAGGGCGGCACGGTATACTATTACAGCCGGTACTACGCCGGACTGGCCACCGAGGCGCTCGGACGCCGCGGCGGGCTGGCGCTCAACCGCACCGACTGGGAAGGCAACACCGGGTTCAAGGGTTCCGCAAAAGACATGGTGATCATGGGGCTCTGCAAACCGGACGACGAGGTGGATCTCAAGCATCTCGACACCTACAAAAAAGCCGGAATGAAGATATTCTCCATCGGCCCCTCGACCCGTAACGGCGCGGTTCCCAAGGGCTGCACGGTCCCCAAGGAAACGCTGATCCACGTGGGCGGCTGCGAAACCTATGGACTCTATGCCGTTCCCGGATTCAACCAGCGGGTCTGCCCCACCTCCGGCCCGGTCATGAACCAGATTTACTGGGCGATCCAGATGGAGGTCGCCGAAAACATCATCCGCCGCACCGGCAACGCCCCCGGAGTGTTCTTCTCCGCCGCGATAGAAGGAGGAAACGAACACAACGCCCTCATCCGTCAGCGCTGCGAGAAACGGGGATACTGAGAGGGATGAAAGGTGAAGCAGGGGCGGGCCTCCGGGCCTGCCCGGCGGAAGGGTGAAATACCGAGAGGACGAAGATTGGCGAAGGGAGCCGGCCGGGCGTATGGGCCGGTTCCTTGCGTATCGGCTTAAACCGGTTCCCGAAAGGGACTTTTATGCGCCTGCTTCGCGTATTCCTGCTTGTGCTGTCCCCGATATTCTTCCCGATGCTCTCCGAGGCGGAAGGCGGCTGGACGACCTACCCCGCTTCACGCGCGATTACCGCTGTCGCGGTGGACGAAAACAACGTGAAGTGGTTCGGAATGTGGGATGGGTACATCCTGCGCTTCGACGGGACGACATGGACGGAATTCCGCGCTCCCGGAGCCCTCAACGGGAATACCATCGCATCCATTGCTCCGGACGGAAACGGCACGGTATGGTTCGCCCTGTCGCTGGGATATATGTCCGCGCCTACCATCCCGGTCAGTTTCGACGGGAGCGTGTGGAAACAGCATACGGAACCGGTCCGTGGTGATGACGGCAAAAGTCAATATATCTCGGGCGTGGCCGTGGATCGCGAACATACCGTGTGGTTCACTACCAACAGTGCGGCCTGGAGCTTCAACGGCTCTGAATGGGTGATGTACGCGGTTCAGGATACCCTTGCCCGTGGAGAATTTATTTCCGTCGCGGTCGATGCAAAAGGGACGAAATGGTTCGGAACGAATTACGGCGAAGTCGTTTCCTTCGATGATTCGGCGTGGACCGTGGCCAGCCTCTGGGAACCGAAGTTTATGCCCATTCTTTCGATTGCGGAAGACCGGTCCGGCGTCCTGTGGTTCGGGACGATGTTTCACGGAGTCAGGAGCTTCGACGGGAGCGTATGGAAGGAATATCGCCGGGAAGACGGTCTCGCGGGGGATGAGGTTTCTTCCATCGCGGCGGATGGTACCCATGTGGTCTGGTTCGGCACGGAAAACGGGGTATCTTCCTTCGACGGGAAAACGTGGAGAACCCTCTCCGTGGGGGACGGTCTGGCGGATAACCGGGTCACCGCGGTCGCGGTGGACCGGGACAACGTGAAGTGGTTCGGCACGGAGAAGGGAATCTCCCGCTATCGGGACACGCCCGTTCCGGTGGAAGAACGGAGCGTTCCCGTCGCGCTCTCCATCGGGGGAATCTTCCCCAACCCCTTCAATCCCTCCACGAACATCGGGTTCACCCTGCCCGTAGCGGAGCGGGTGACCTTGGCGGTCTACGACATCACGGGCCGCAAGGTCCGGGATCTCATATCCGGCCCGCTTCCCGCCGGGACGCATACCGCTGTCTGGGATGGACGGGACGCGGACGGCAGGGCGGTATCCTCCGGCGTCTACACCGCCCGTCTCACCGCCGGGCGCGAAACGGTGAGCCGCAAAATGACTCTCCTGCGGTAACAGTTGCACGAATTGTGGTCTTGTAAGGTTTCCAACCCGGGGAATGGGATAGGAAGTGCATTATGAGGACGGGGATGCTTTTTTGTATGGCGATGCTTTTCTTTTTGGGCACGTTCACCGCAACGGAAGCGGTATCCATTGTGACGTACGGCAGCCCAAACACCATCAACGCCATGGCTGTTCATGACGACTGGCTCTGGTGCGCCACGGAGGGCGGTGTCGTCCGGTGGAATACGAAGGATTTCACCCATACGGTATTCACTGTCGCGGAAGGGCTGGCGAACAATTCAGTGAAGGGCATCGCGGTTGGCGACGATGGCACGGTGTGGGCGGGAACGATGGGCGGGGCATGCCGGTACGATGGCGTTTCCTGGAAGACATTTACAAAAGCGGACGGCTTGCTGTCCAACGCGGTCGGACCGGTGGCGGTGGACCACCAGGGTGTGGTGTGGATGGCGGCATTTGAAGCTTATGGGTTGTCACGGTATGAAAATGGCGTTTGGACATCGTTTCCGAATATCTTTGTCGGCGCGATTGCGGTCGGTTTAGATAATACCGCGTGGTTTGCCTGTTATGGTGATGGGATAAAGAGCTTTCACGCGGGAGAGTGGACGCAGCATATCGTCCAGCAGTTTTATTATTTGCGCAATGTCACCGTTGGCTTGGATGGGGTGGTATGGGTTGTTTCAGATATGGCGATCCACTGGTACTCTGATGGGAAGTGGAATATTGCATCGAACGGTGACTTGCAGACAGGAATCAACACGCCGCAGGCGGGAGCGAAAAACGGCATGTGTTGGGCATCGTCCGGTCCTGAACTTGGGGTCCTCCGTATCGATTCCAAGACAAGAACCGCGATAAAGGTACCGTTCCCCGATGATTATCCTCTTGTCCTATTGTGCACGATAACTGTTGGTCAAGACGATGTGGCATGGTTCGGGTCGAAGGCCGGAGTATTCCGGTATGACGGTGCTCGATGGACCGTGCTGAGAGTGAGGGAAGGTCTGGCCAGCAACTATATTTCCGCACTGTCGTCCGGACCGGATGGCACGCTGTGGGTAGGAACCACGTTTGGCGGAGTTTCATCGTTCGATGGGACACAGTGGCGCTCTTACACTCGCGAAGACGGTCTTTGGGGAGAATATGTCGAATATATTGCCGTTGGGCCAGGGAAAGAAGTGTGGGTTGCCACGAAAGCCAAATCGGCAGATCCTTTGTGCAATGGACTCAGCCGGTTCGATGGAACGAAATGGGAAACGGTCGATCCATCAAGCGTGTTGCCGAAACGAAAGATCAATTCGCTGGCAGTGGATTTGGAAGGAGCGCTCTTGGTGGCTACAGAGCGGGAAATAAACAGATTCGATGGTTCCCAATGGACCGTGATTTCCTCGCCCTCATCGAGTTATATCTACTCGATGAAGGTGGACCCCTCGGGTGTGGTTTGGATATGCGCCGAATCACACGGTGTGTTCAAGCGGGTTAATGGGGAATGGATATCAGTACCCTTGGATCAGAATCCCCTTGATGAAAGGCTGAGAAGAATTTCCTTCGGGAAAAAGAGCGTATATTCCTCCGCCCATTTCGTTTATAAATATGCCGATAATCAATGGAAGATGGTCGGTGGAGAGGATACTTTTGGATCGCTCGCGGTTGGCCCGTATGATGAACCATGGATTGGGGATTCGGATGGAGTAAGTATATATAACGGGTTTTCCTGGAATAAGCACCGGATTTGTAAAACTGTAGGGGATATCACCAGTGATGGCAAAGACGGCATGTGGCTTGGAACATGGTTCGAGGGTGTAAAACACATGATAGCTCCACCGGGAATCCACGGGAGGGTGAGTTTACAGGATACCGGGCAGGGAATTCCCGGTGCGGTGGTCATTGTCACTCCCAAAGATTATGTTTTATATACGGACGAGCGTGGCGAATTCCGGATACCGGATATCTCTTCCGGTACTTATACGCTGAGAGCGCGGGTGAAAGCGAACGATAATTCCGGTTATCTCGAGGTCGTCCAAGAGGGAGTCATTGTTTCCTCCGATGAGGAAACCGAAGTGAATCTGGCCTTCCACGGCGCTGTCGCCGGCGTCGCGGACCAGCCGGACGCATTCCGGGTGGACGAGCCTTTCCCCAACCCCTTCAACCCCTCCACGAGCCTCGGGTTCACCCTGCCCGCAGCGGAGCGGGTGACCTTGGCCATCTACGACATCACGGGCCGCAAGGTCCGGGATATCATCTCCGGCCCGCTTCCCGCCGGTACGCATACCGCTGTCTGGGATGGACGGGACGCGGACGGCAGGGCGGTATCCTCCGGCGTCTACACCGCCCGTCTCACCGCCGGGCGCGAAACGGTGAGCCGCAAGATGACTCTCCTGCGGTAATGTCACATACCGTCCGGACAATACGAAAGAGGGGAAGCGTCTCCGCTTCCCCTCTTTCGTATCTTTTCCCCTGACTCCTTCTCCTCAATATCCCCGTTTCAGAAACAGGGTATGGATCGAATCGGTGTAGGCTTTCCCGCCGGGGACATGCCAGCTCATCCAGTAGTAGGGGGCGATGTTGCGCGATTCCATGGCCTGGACGTAGGCGCCGATGATCGCCCAGTAGGCGTAGTTGTTCATGAGCGCCATGGTGGGGATGATCTTGGTGTCGTAGCCGGGGATGGAAAGGACGCCGTAACGGTCGCCGGACAAGTTGTCCAGGCTGAAATCGCAGAGCTTGCGGAGCGGCGCGGTGGAGAAACCGTCCTCACGGACGAAGGGATATATTCCGATGAGGAGCGCGCCCTTGGCCTTGATGCGTTTCGCCATGTCGATTTCCACCTGGGGGGTGTTCCCCGCCATGGCGAGGAGCACGATATCCTTCGAGGTGAGATCGTCCGGGTTGAACTGGGGCGGATGGTGCGGGCCGGGGCCGGTGTAGAAGCCGCCGGGATGGATGGGATAGATGCCCATGAGCGATCCCGCGGTGCCGCTTGCCTCCTGGTAAAATTCCCAGCGGGAACTCCAGACATAGGTTTTCCCGCCGGAGACCACCCGGTCGGCCATTTTCTCCCCGATACGGTCCACCGATCCGATGTACCGGGTATGGAAGGTCTGGAGACGGCCTTTGAGGGTGTCGAGCCAGGCCTGTGCCGCGGCGAACGAGCCGGAGGTGTCCTTGTGCGCCAGATTATGGGCAATCTGCGCGGTCATCAGCCAGTAGCCGCACACGGTCATGGGGCTGGTGGGGCAGATTTTCAGGTGCGGGGTGAGCCGCGGGGTGACAAGGCCGTCCTCGACCGGTCCCCAGGTATAGATCATCATGTCGGTCTGGGATTCCATGGTGATCTCGGGATGATCGTTGTATCTGGGCGGGGAATACCGGTTGGTGGACATGGGATAGCCGATGCCGAGCACGAAGCATCCCTTCTTGCGGATATCCTGGTGTCCGGGACCCGCCATCATGAGGAAGTCGCCCGCGCCCATATCATCGGGGACCTTGGCGAACCGGGGATCGCCGGAACGGTAATCCGGGGCGATGTTCGGATTGCCCGGAACCGTTTCGTCGCAGGCTCCGGCGTACATGATATGCGGAGTCCAGATGGAGGACCAGATTTTTCCCCCGGCGAGCTTGCGTTGGGCGGCGATTTTGGCGGCCTGCCCGACTTTCCCCAGTTCGCGCACCTCGATGAGATGCAGGACGTCGTAGGAACCGCGGAGATAGATATCGGCATAATTGCCGAGTGAGGGAATGGAGGATTTCTTCGGCTCGGGTGATTTCGAGGGACGCTGGCTCTGGGCGGTCAGCCCGCCCGCCAGGAGAAGCAGCAGGAGCAGGGACAGGGTGCGCCGGTTCGGCAGGTGCTTCACGGTAACCTCCGGAAAAGGATGGGCGGACAGTGGGATAGAATCGGATGCCGGAACATACGGACTTTTGGAAAAGGAGAAGATACATCATGCATCCGATGGAGAAAAGCGTATTCTTCTTCCGGAGTGTTCAGGACGGACAAAATGTACTCCACATGACCACACAAAGTGCGTGTATTTACAGGGCGGAGGGAAACGAGTCCGGGAACGGGTATTGCCTTTTCGGACTCCGGAAGCTATATTATATAAATGCCTCTTCCATAGCCTCTTCTCCCGCATACCCATACCCGGAGAGAAACAGGATTGGGGTAATGCCGGAACATTTTTCTCACTTTTCCCCCCACCATACCAAGCAAAGGATTTGATAATGGCGCAAGCAAAAAAAGGCGATACCGTGCGTGTGCATTACACCGGTAAGCTGGAAGACGGCACGGTATTCGACTCTTCGGAGGGCAGCGATCCCCTGGAGTTCACGATCGGCGAGGGCGAAGTCATTCCGGGATTCGAAAATGCGGTGGTGGGTATGGAGCCCGGTCAGAAGAAGACGGTGACCATTCCCGCCGACGAGGCGTACGGTTTCCATCAGGACGAACTGATCGCAACCGTGGGCCGTGACCAGTTTCCGGAGGATGTCAAACCCGAAATGGGCCAGCAGTACGAAATGCAGCGTGACGACGGCGAGACGTTTGTCATGACCGTGACCGAAATCACCGACGACGAAGTCACCCTGGACGCCAATCATCCCCTGGCCGGCGAGGATCTCACGTTCGAACTCGAGCTGGTGGGAATAGAGTAACAGCAGGTCCCTGTCGCGGACCCGCCGCAATGACCGTAATGAACCGAGAGATAGATGCGCCCGTGGAGTCGAAAGATTCCGCGGGCCTTTTTTGTCTCGGAGACAGTCTTTTCCCCCGCCTTTTCGAAGGTATGAAAAAACCGCTTGACAAATAATACAAATGTATTATCGTTAATACATAGCCCACTGGTAAAGGAGGATCCGCATGCCCCGTAAACGTCCCGAGCTTTCCAAAACCGAATGGCAGCTCATGAACATCTGCTGGCGGAAAGGACGCGCCAGCGCCCGAGTCATCTACGAAGAAACCCTCCGCGAAAAAGAGCGGGGATACCAGACGGTCAAAACCATGCTCGACCGTCTGGTGGAAAAAACCTATCTCCGAAGGGAGAAATTCGGCCCCATCTGGCTGTACGAACCGACCGTTCCCCGCGCCGCGGTGGCCGCCCGCGAGATCGAATCTTTCGTGAGCACGGTGCTCGATCATACGTTGGCGCCGATATTCGTGCATTTCGCGAAGAAGGAAAAAATCAGCGATGAAGAACTGGAAGAACTCCGGAAGCTGATCGAAAAGAAAGATGAGGAGCGGAATGACACCGCTTGATTCCCTGCTCGCCGGGATGGGTGACGCGCTCTGGACCGTGAGTTGGCAGGTCACCGTGTTGATCGCTTTCATCGGGATACTCTCCCTGTTTTTTCGGAAGGCGTCGTCATCGTTCCGGTATTTTCTGTGGTGTATCGTGCTGGCGAGACTCATGATACCGGTGAAACTGGAATCTCCGGCGATTGTATGGAACGGAATCAACGCTCTTTTTTGCAGCTTTCTTCCCTCCATGCGTCCGGATATCCCGTTCTCTTCGGTTTTCCGCGCGCTCCCGGAAACCTCCGGCGTTTATGGGGGAACGGAGACGCTGATTCCGGTTCCCGCCTCGCAGCCCATATCCGATCCCGGGACGTCGGCTGTCGTTCTGGCCGCTCTCTGGCTGCTGACGGTCCTGGCTGCCCTAATCCTGGCGGCGGTACATCTCGCGCGAACGCATCGTCTTCTGAAAACATGCCCTCCGGTTGAACGCGCGGAACTGCTCGATCTGCTCGATGCATCCCGCTGTAAAATGGGTATCGCACAGCGGGTTCCTCTCCGTTATCTGGATATCCCCGGTCATGGAGAACCCTCCGTGGCGGGAATCGTCAGTCCGTCAATTTATCTCCCCCGCAACATCGCCGACCTGTGGAATGTGCGGGAAATTGAACCCATTCTGCTCCATGAGCTGTCACATATCCGGCGTCATGATACACTGATCAACATGTTCCAGGCGTTCGTGCAGATACTGTACATTTTTCATCCTCTTGTCTGGCTGGTGAACCGTCGGATTCGCGTTCTCCGGGAGGAAGTGTGCGACGATATATCCATTCAAATGCTCGGGGGTCAGAGCGGCAGGTATGCCCGGAGCATGCTCGGTTTCATCCTGGAACCGTCTGACCGGTTCGCGTGGGGATTCTCCGGGATCGGATTCGGTGAGGGAACCGGTTCCATTTCAAAGAGAGTGAGGCGGATCATGAAAAAAGGTTTCATGCCCAGCCGCAGACTGGGTGTCTTTTCCGTGGCGCTGCTTCTGGCGGTTGGGACCGCGGGACTGGCCCTTTCATCGGCACAGCCGCGCACGGGCGGGAATCCGGGCGGCAAAGCCATCGAATCCCTGAAGGAAAGGGGCGTTCTGGACAAGATCATCATCGGGAGAGGGCCGATGGAGCAGGAAAAGAAGAAGAGCATTGGAGAATATCTCACCAATTCCGGGGAAAAGGACAGGATATCGTTCCGGATCGTGCAGGGGAAAGGCAAACAGTTCCAGCCGCCGGAAGCACTGAGCCGTATGGACAAGTATCTCGTCAGCCAGTTGGGACGGTACACCAATCTCGATGTGAAGGAGGGAATGGAAGTATCGTTGGATTCACCCGCTCTCACCGATGCGCCGTTCGTGTACATCGCCGCGGATAAAGCGTTTGCCCTGACCGCCAACGAGCGGAAATCTTGGGGCAAGTATCTCCGGAACGGCGGTTTCGCGCTTATCGATAACGGCGCCCCTGAATATGAGTACGGCCCCGCGGAGGACTCGCTCCGGAAAATGCTCCGGGATGCGCTGGGCAAGGACGCCCGTTTCCAACCCATACCCAATGACTTCCCGATATATCACTGTTTCTTCGATTTCGATGGACCTCCGATGGGAAAACCGGGGGATGTCCAGAACAGGAAATTCATGGAGAACAGGTATTTGGAAGGAATCTGGCTCGGAGAGAGACTGGCGGCGGTATACTGTAATTACGGGTATGGGTATCGTTGGGGCGA
This sequence comes from uncultured bacterium, assembly GCA_964426865.1. Taxonomy (GTDB): domain Bacteria; phylum Latescibacterota; class Latescibacteria; order Latescibacterales; family Latescibacteraceae; genus JAWLHT01. The sequence continues at coordinate 7,483 of CAYRTQ010000001.1, read as the reverse complement.
GCCGGATAAGAGCGAGCCGCAGGTAAAACTGGCGGTGAATCTTGTTGTCTTTGCCCTTCTCCAGGAAGACGGGATGATCACCCGGAATGCGGCGAAACCCTGAAAAGGCTATCCCGCCTGGCGCATACCGGCAAGACGCGGCCCCCTGTCCTGACTGCGGATGTCATCCCGTGAACGGAAGAACCTTGCGGGACCGCCCGCCATCATCATTGTGAAAGTCCCGCCGGGAACAGGCCAACGGAACCGAACTCTCTGAATTTGCCGGGAAAGGTCTGCCATGTTTGAAATCGTTTCCCATCACCTCTGGACAGTAAGCTGGCAGGTGTGCGTTCTCGCCGCGCTGGCGCTTATCACGGAGCGGATATACCGCAACGCACCGCCGAGCTTTCGGTACTGGCTGTGGATGCTGGTGCTCGCGAGGATGTGCGTTCCGGTGGAGATCGTTTTGCCCACCGGAATGCAGGGGTATATCCGTGAGAGCGCGGGACAGGTGGCGGCGCATTTCCGGAAAACCCCGGAACCGGCGGTGATCTTTTCGCGGTCCGGGACGGTTCTTCCGGAAATGACGGAAGCGTCTGTAGCCGACGAATCTCCCGTTCTCCCGGAGTCCGCGCGGTCTGAGCCGCGCCGCGCTCCGGTTTTCCCCGAAGCTCTCGCGCTCATCGGCTGGATGGGGATTTCCCTGCTCATGATCATGGTCGGGCTGACCCGTTCGGTGATGGTGCGGAAGCGGTTGGAGCGGTGTTCCCCGGTGGTACGGGCGGACCTCCTCGCGCTGCTCGACCATCTCCGTAGTGAAATGGGAATCCGGCGTCCCGTGGGCATCCGCCGTCTGGAAACGGGCGGGCTGAACAGTCCGGCGGTCGGCGGCGTTCTCCGTTCGTGCATCTGGCTTCCCCCGGACATCGCCGACTCCTGGACCGCAAAGGAAGTCGAACCCATTCTCCTTCACGAACTGGCGCACGTGCGGCGAGGCGATCTCATGGTCAACCTTTTTCAGGGCATCGTGCAGGCTGTGTATTTCTTCCATCCCGCGGTGTGGTATGCCAACCGCGAGATACGGTGCGCCCGGGAGGAAATCTGCGATGACCTGGCGCTTTCACGGCTCACTTCCGGACGCCGGGGGTATACCCGCAGCCTGCTCCGGGTGGTGGCGCGTTCTTCCGGCTCCGGTGCGGGGCTGGCCGCGCTGGCGCTCACCGAACGGAAAAGCGGCGCGGCGGCCCGCATACGGCGCATCATGAGCGCCCGGTACCGCAATGCGCCCCGGCTGACCGTGCGGACAGCGGCGCTGGTGGCGCTGATCGGCGCGGCGGGTCTGTCGCTGGCCTCGCCCAACTCCGGGGGACGGGGAAAAGCGGGAAATGCCGGTAATCCCGAATCAACGGTAACCCTCGGAAAAGAACCGGACGGGAGCGTCCATTCACCCGAGGCGTTTCCTGAGACAGCGGAGTATGCCCGGGTGGACACGGCAAACGCGCCGGATTCGGGGAATGTGGTTGGCGCGGACACGCTCCGGTCAAATTTCACCGCTTCTGCCGATGAACCGGGAAAAGAGAAGTCTTTTTTGCAAAGCCCGGAGATGGCCCCCGGCGTCGAATCACGGAATTCGGGCCAGGCTTTCGGTTACAGGTCCGTGCATGATTCCACCGTGAACGGGAATGCGGAAGCATCCCCGCATACAATCCCGGACAGCGGCACGAGGTTTGCCGCCCGGATTCCGCCTGTTTCGAAAGGAAGCGGTGCTCTTTCCGATAACACATTGCACATCGGGTTGGCTCCCGGAGTATCCATTCGTCCGGGCAGCGAACGGGTCATCGTGAACGGGGACACCCTCTCCCGGAATACGGACTATCGCATCGATTACAACAAGGGAAGAATCACCTTTTCGAGTTCCCATACCGCTTCCATTCATGCCCATCATGCCAATATCGAGGTGAGCTATGAGGAACTCGCCGCCCGGACCGGCGATGCGGCATCTCCCGGATCGGGCAACCGGGAGGCCGTTGCTGTGGCTGTCAATCCCGGAGAGACCGGGGAAGGGAACGCCTCCGAGGATGAATCTTTCCGGGAAGCGCTCAATCTTGTGACCCTGAAGCATGACCATTCCCAGGGGACAATCGACCGGTTCCAGCGGTTCATCGAACGGTATCCGCGGAGCGCGCGCGTTCCGGAAGCGAAGTACTACATCGCTTTCTGCCGGTACAATCTACGTCAATTCCGGGAGGCGGTCACCCTTTTCGAATCATTCCTGCAAAAATACCCGGACCATGAATTCGCGCCCGAAGCGCTGTTCCATCTGGCGGACAGTCAGTGCAACCTTGGGAATTTCAAAGAGGCGGTCAAGGGATTCGATGCCCTCATGGAACGCTATCCCGGAAGCAAAAAAGCGGAGGAATCGCTGTTCACCAAGGGCTGGACGCTGCTGGATTTGAGGGAAAAAGAGAAAGCGGTCGAGACCTTCAACCGGCTCATTGGGGAGTATCCGAACGGCAGGTTCGCGTCGGGAGCGCGCTCGGCCCTGGAGGACCTGCGGTCCCCGAAAGGCGATTCGCCGGAGGCTCTCCGGGAATACGACGATGCGCGGAAATCGTTCGAGAAGGCATTGGAGCGGAGAGAGGGAACCTCCGCGGCTCCGGTGACGATTGTTCCCGCTTCCAGCCCCGCGCCGTCGGCGGTTCAGGCGCGCAAGGAATTCGGGAAAGCGTGCGCGACCTACGACCGGGCGAAACAGAAAAAGAACCGGACGCTGTATTGCGCCGCCGTGGAACAATTCCTGAAGGTCATCAAGCGGTATCCGGGTACGGCTGTTACCCTGGAAGCGTATATCCGGGCAATGGCCTGTTACGAGGCGGCTGGTGAAGGGAAACGGGTGGACGAGTTGCATGGGAAATTTCTCGATGCATCCCGCGAGGGGGGCATTGTTCTCCCGCCGGTGATGGACCCCCTGTATCCCGCCAAACAGTAGTGGACGGTCACGTTGATGCCGTGGGGTGGACTGCGCTTCGACAGGCTCAGCGTCCGCCGCTGCCTGAGCTTGTCGAAGCCAGCCAACCGAAGTATACCCAGCATCTTCCGGTTGACAGAGTGGCAGCCTGCCCGGTCCCCCCAAAACGTGCAAGGGGCGCATCATTCCGCGCCCCTTTTTCATTCTTTTCTCCCGTCTTTCGTATTTTATCCCGTCTCCCGCACCGTTTCAATCATGGTCCGGACATCCGTGAGGCCGAGATAGGGGTGCGAGGGAAGGGTGAGCAGGCGCGGGGCGATGTAGGCGGCTCCCGGGAAGGGTTCGGGTGATTCGGGGTATCCCAGTTCGGGATAGATGCGGTGGACCGGGCGCTCGTACATGCGCGCGGTATCGATTCCTCGCTTCCACAGCCGCCGTTGGGTTTCCTCCAGACGCCGGATATCGCGGAAAACCAGGGGCACGTGGTTGAACGAAGGCTCGGCGCCCTCGATGATACGGGGGAGGATCAACCCGTCGTCGTCGCGCAGGCCTTGCATGAGTGCATTGCCGACCTCGCGACGGGTATCTATCCAACGGTCCAACTCGCCGAGCAGCACGGTTCCCAACCCCGCGCCGTAGGCGGTGAACCGCGCCGGGTGGAACGATTCGTGGACCGTGGTGCTCTTGAACCGGGAAACGAGGGGAAAGAAGGTTCCATAGAACCAGGGGCGCATGGCGAGGGAGAGGGCCGCCATGAGCGGGGGCTGGAGATACCGGAAACCCGCGCCCTGCGGCGGGAGTTCCCGTTCGCAGTTCCGCAGCTCCGCCGCGATGCGTTCATCGGAGGTGACCGCTATTCCGCCCCGGAAGGTGGAGATGATCTTCCCCTTGCAGAGGCTGAAGAATCCGGCGTCGCCGAACGTTCCCACCCGTTTCCCGTGCAGTTTCGCGCCGAGCGCCTGGCAGGAATCCTCGATGATAAAGATTTCCCGCTCGCGGCCAATCTCCAGCGCCCGGTCCATCGTGCCGGGAAACCCGAAATTGTGGAACGGGACGATGGCCAAGGTCCGTCCGGTCACCGCCGCTTCCATGGAAACGGGGTCCATGTTGAACGTGTCCGTCTCCACATCGCAGTACACCGGCCGTATTCCCGCCTTTCGCACCGCGTGGATGAGCGTGGGGACCGAGTAGGCGGGCAGGACGACCTCGTCGCGGCCCGGGCGAAGGCGCTTCATGGCAGAAAGGAGGAGGTAGAACGCCGCGGTCCCGCTGCCGGCGGCCACCCCGGCTCCGGCCCCGACATGCTGGGCGAATCTTTGTTCGAACCGCGAGGGGATATGGTCGTCGGCCATCCCCCGCAGTCCGCGCGCGACCTGCCCGAGAGTCAGCGGGAGCGCCGTGGTGGGTTGTTTTCGCATGCTCGAATCTCCGGTGTGTTCCAGCTTGTTATTTCGGATACCCCACGCTCTGCGCCAGGGTGACCCGCTGGGAGGGCGTCAGCCCCAGCTTTTTCGCCAGAGCCTCGCTGTCGGTGGCGCGCACCACGGCGGCCAGCCCCTCCGAGGCGCAGAAAAGATAGACGTTCTGCCCGATGAAGCCGGTGTCGTAGTACGACCACATCGCCCGCCGTTCCTCGTTCTGGTCCGCGGGGTAGCGGGACTGCTCCGAGACGTACAGCAGGGTCAGCGGGGCCTTGGCCCCCTGGCCCCCGGTGAGCGCGCGGATATCCTCCGAAAGGACCGGCAGGAGCAGGACCGCCTTGGCGTCATACCGGTACACCCCTTGGCGGAGCACGACATAAATATCAATGGCCTGGGAGTTGAACGCATTCGCGGCGGTGCGTTTGCCGTCCTTGCGGTTTATGCCGTCCGCCGCCCAGAGCAGGTTGGAGAGCACCTGCGGGGAGAACTCGCGGGCGCTGAACTCCCGGGTTGTGTGACGGCTCCGGAGGGCCTCCATGAGCGGTTTGCCCCCGGTCGTATCCGGCGCGGGGAGCTTGCCGGTCAGCAATATCTGCGTCAGATCGGGCGAAGAGCAGGCGAAAAGAACGGTGAGCGCAACGATAATGACCGGGAAATTCCGAAAGATCGAACTTCTCATGATTTTGCCTCGGAACGAAGAAAGATGAATGCGAAATCCCCGTGGACTCTTCATGCCTCTATGAACGGGTTGTATCCAATCGTCCCATATTACTTGCGGTGTACTTCCCGGTTACCATGCGTATGGCGGTGATGAATATCCGGCTGGTGCGGATGAGAATGGATTGTTTCATCATGCGCATGGGAATGGGTGTGTTTTGATTCCTGATCGGTCTCGGGATGCCTGTGTGTATGGTGCAGGTCGTCGTGATCATGGGAATGCGTATGGCTGAATGCGTGGTGAACATGAAGATGTACATGCTTTTCAATCATTATCAGCGTTACGGAAACTGCCATGAGCAGCGCGGACAAGAATTGGATGCCGGTGATATTTTCGTGGAGCAAAAGGACGGAAAAAAACAGTCCAAAAAAAGGAGCGCTGGAGAAAATCACCTGACTTCTTGTCGCACCCAGGTTCTGAGCGGATAAAATATAGAGGACAATGCTGAAACCATAGGCAAAGAAACCGACAAGCATAGCGATCAAACAGGAAGCGCCCAGATTCCAGCCTGTCAACATGATGCCGAGCAGGAAATTGATCGAACCGGCGGCAATACCCTTGATGATGGTGCTTTGAACCGCGGTGATGCCATCTATCAGCGCGGTGAAATGATTGTCCAGACCCCAAAAAACACAGGCGACAAGCACCAGAAGGCCGCCTTTCATCCCGGATACTCCTTCCGGCAACGACAGGAGTAATCCGGCCAGAATTCCAATTGCGACTCCCAGCCAGACGGGCAGGTTCAAATGGTCTTTAAAAAAGAGCCACCCCAACAGGGCAGTGGCGAACAATTCAAAATTCAGCCAGAGCGATACGGAAGAAGCCGAAGCGGCTTGTAAGCCGAAAAGCAGGAATACCGGGCCCAACAAACCGCCGCAGACAACCATTCCCAGTATTCTCCGGATGTTTTTCCCGTCCGGTTTTGGAATGGGCGGCGTCCCTTTTCGAAGGAGCAGCCAGGGAAGAAGTCCCAATCCCGCTCCCAGATACATCAAACCGGCGAGTTGGAATGGATTTATCTCATCCAGCAGCATCTTGCTGAACGGAGTGGACGCTCCGAAAAGCATGGCTGATAAGAATGCATACAACAGGGAGCTATGTCTCATGGATGGTGTACATTCCACCGGCAAAAAGTTTGACAGGGAGCGGGTACCGGGTCTGCTCCTTTCACACCGGTCTGAGCCATGATTCGCACGATCAGGGGAATCATGGCTCAGACCTGATTTTTTACTTCACCGTCTCCTGCTTCCAGTTCAGCACCCGCACCGTATCGCCCGGCCCGAGGTCGTAGAGGAGGAACGTCTTCCCTTTCGGGAACTCGCGGGCGACCTTGCCGAGATTCTGCGCGGGATCGAGCACGAATCCCGGGAATCCGCCGGTGGTCAGACGGTACCGGGAAGCGCCGTTCTCGGAGGTGAGCCAGGCTCCGGCGTAGTAATTACGATTTCCTTCCGGGTACTGCATGCCGGTGATGTCGGCCAGACGGTTGCGCTTTTCGCCGAGGGGGAAGATGTCGCGGGAATCGAAAATGGTCCCCTTGGCAGCATCGTAGCGGTCGACGCGACCTCGGCCGATCCATGCGCCGGGGGTCACTTCCACCGTGGTTCCCTTCACCGCCTTTATCTGGTAGGAACTCTCCACCGGCTTGCGCATGGCGAAGAGCACCTGTCCGGCGGCTGAAGCGGGGAGCGCCCGGTCGAGCACGAACGCGTTGTCGCGGACCTGTTTCACCGTCGCTTTCACCTCCGGGGCGGCGAGACGGACGGTTTTGCCCTCCGCGGAGAATGACGCGCCGCCGACCAGGGTCAGGCGGGTCAGTTTGCCGTTGCGCCAGGAGGCCACGCCGAGCTGGCCGTCGAGAGTGAACTTCCCGTCCGCGGAGACCGCCCGTCCGGTGGTGGAGGTGGTGGAGAGCACCAGGTCCTCGCCCCCGGTATGACGGATGAGGATGCCGTACGCGGAGGGATCGCTGGAAGAGGCGAGCGCCACCCTTTTGGCTTCGAGAATGACCGGCTTCGTTTTCTCCACGCTCAGCACCGAGGCGAAGGTGGAGATGGCGTCCGGGCCGGAGGGAGTCATACGGCGCACCAGAAACGGCATGGGCGGGAGCGACTTGCTGGAGGGGCGCGGGTAGCCCTTGGTGAGCAGGAGCGTTTCGCCGCCATCGGGAACGAACAGCGCCGAGAAGGCGACCTTGTCATCCGCGGTCCAGCGGGCGGTATAGGGCGCGCTCATGTCGGCGGTCTGGACATCGTAGAGGTACTGGTATCCGGGATTGTCCACGTGGTAGGGGAGCACGCCTTCCGGTTTGACCCCGAATTCCCAGGTTTCGCCGAGCAGGGTGCCCTTGCGCGGTTCGGAGAGTTTCGAGCCGGTTGTACGGCTGATCCAGACGGC